>VBHI01000307.1 GCA_005881495.1 Chloroflexota bacterium | reverse complement strand
TGCCACGCCCCCGATGCCCAATCGCACCCCTTGTAATGTTGCATCAGCTGCAAGTGACACCTGAGCGGCAGCAGCCACCAGCGCAAAGTCACCGCGGCGCATAGAGAACTCTTCAATGGCCTGCCCACTGCGTGCTAGCATTATTGGAAGCGCGACCTCAGTCAGAATTTCGTCGGGTTCCACGCTCGTTGTGAGATAGGTCAGAAAGAAATCCCTGGCATCAATGATGCGGGAACCCTGAGCACTTTGTAATGTTACCATACCACGAAGCGTGGCAAAAACGAGTGGCAATTCTGCCGCAGGATCGGCATGAACCAGGCTGCCACCGATAGTTCCGCGAGTAAGTATTGCTGCGTGCCCGATCAGATCGGCAGCATCTGCGAGCATCGGACAGTGGCGCAGAATCTCAGGATTCGTTCTCAGTACATAATGGCGCGTTAAGGCCCCAATACGCAGCACATCGCCATCCTGGCGATCAGGCTCTGGCCACCTGCGAGCAACTTCACATCGAGATTTCGTTCGCTCACGAACTCGTGCAGCATCCTCAACGCGTCTTCCATTCGCGTGGGAGCGTAGTATGCAAAAGCAGGTGGTTTCATCTCGGCCCCTCCTGGATGCTCATCGTCTGGTATACTGTGGTTTCCATTTCTGCTGGAATACCTGTACTGCTTCAAGAACATCTTCGGTCTTGAAACAACGGATAGCTGCATCCGTGTCTTCCTCGACTGCTGGAGGGTGAGAGCCAGAGGTGATTTCGTGAATCATACGCTTGGTCCACTCCAGGCTCACGGGAGCACGTTCCAGGAACATCTCGCCAAGCGCCCATGCCTCTTGCAGCAATGATTCGCGATCTGAAACTACACGATACCCCCAGTTCGAGACCCACGCCAATGGCGTATCCGTCGATGGCGGCAATCCCTTCCGAGCTATAGAGAGAAGGCTGGCCGGTCCAATTTTTTTGTTGTCTTTAAAGACAAGAACGCAAGGAATGGTATGATGCCTTACGTGGTTGTACCATGAACTCAGCTCGTAGTCAAGTATTCCCGTTCTGTGTTATAGGGTCTGTGAGAGATTCGAGGAGGATATTCAATGAACGAAGAATCTCTGGTGATAAGCGCTCAGGGCCCGCTTGAGCATTTACAATTCATAATACTCAACGTTATTTAAGAAGGAATTACCAAGAGGTACTAAAAGAACATAAAATGGTTGATGAGAGCATTCGCAATGGGAGCGGGTTCGGGATCAACCAAGACCCCGAACCCGTTTTTCTCTACTGTCTGCTGTTATCAGGCACCTGTGCTGGATAAGGGCGTTGCGTCCGTGGCTGCTGTGGTGGCCACTGTTGCTGAGGCGGTAGAGCCGGTGTAGCGTTTTGCTGTCCTGGCCACTGCCGGTAAGCAGGGGGAGGCTGGATCTGGTTGGATGGATAGGAAACAGGCTGGTATTGTTGTGCTGGCCTTCCTCCAGCCGGAGCTAGAGCAGGGTAGTTGGTCGCCCCGTTGTCCCTTTGAGCTGACGCGGTGACTGTACGGAAGATGCCGCTCATTGTCATGTGGTTATCCTGGCCATTTACCGGGGTGACAGTGACATTGGAGGGTAGGGGCATGTAGTAACCCTGGTTTTCTCGCAGCTTAAAGGCTTCTACGGATGAACGTAGCTGCTCAACCAGGCGTGCCAGGCGTTCCATTTCCTGGGAAGCAGTGCGGGTGCTCATGGTGCTTTGATGGGTCGTATTTGAAATAGCGCGCATAATATGCACCACATTTCTCGAAGATTGCAACTGTTGCGCCGCCATCCGGTTGATGTTTTCAATTTCTCTGGCCTGACGCTCAACCGCGGAGAAGATGGATTCCAGCGCAACACCTGCTTCCTGCGTCAGTTCAGATCCCGCTGATGTTTCTCGCTCGGTGTCTTGCATGGAAACGGCGGCGGCTCCAATGTCTTCACGGACGCTACGGACGATGCGTCCAATCACAGAGGCCTGTTCCTTGGTGCGCTCGGCCAGCCGACGGATGTCCGCGGCAACCGCGCCGAAGCCCTTCCCATTCTCACCGGCCATAGCAGCCTGAATAGCGGCGTCGAGCGCTAAGCGGTTCGTTTGATGAGCAACAGTAGAAATGACTTCGACGATGTTATTGATTTCACGTGAACGTTCACCAAGTGTTTGTACCTTTGACGAGGTTTCTTGCACGTTTTCATGGATGCGTCCCATACCCTCAACGGCTTGCTGCACCGCTGCGCGTCCGCCCTGGGCACTCTGGCGGGCATCACGAGCCACACCATAGAGGATTTCAGCGCGATCAGCCACCTTGCGGCTCGAATCGGCCATGTGCTCCACTTCTACCGCTGCAGTAGAGATCTGATTGAGTTGGATATCTCCCGTCTCCACCAGCTGGGTCAAGCGGTCAAAGATCGCTGAGGTCGAACGATCAACCTCGTTGGCAACCATTTTGACACGCACGATCAAGCTGCCTAACTCTTCTACCATATAGTTAAATGAGTCGGCGAGCACGCCCAGGGCATCGGCGGTAACCTCTGCCTGAACACGGAGATCTCCTTCACCGACGCCACTGACTTCGCTGACCAGCTTTTCAACCTGTCGTTGAAGGAGATCGCGTTGGCCCTGAGCTTCTTGAATAAGGCGCACGATATTGTCCAACATATTGTTCATCGAGGTCGCAACCATGGCGATTTCGTCGCGGCCTATCATATGTGCGCGGGCGCTGGTATCACCCCTGGAGATACGCCTTGTCAGAGCAGAAAGGGAGCGCAAGGGGGTCACAATGGTGAAGTTTACGGCTAACCCAATCAAGAATGCCATTGCGAGGATCACGATGATTGCGATGGTTGACCCAATAATGATCGGCTGTGTTTCTGATGGCCCGACAGTCGTCACGGTCTTGCCCGTCGCTGCCGCGTCGTCCACCACGCGCTGCCAGCTATTTTGGAGATTGGTGAACGCCTGGGAGGAGTGCCACAAGACATTGTAGGTACGGGTGAATGTCGCTTTCAGCTCAGCTGGCGAGAGCTTCACTGGGTGGCCCTGGAGGATGGGGTCCAGATTATCCAGAAGCGTAACCTCCTGAATTTGCAGTTTTCGATAGGCAGGCCACTGGGTCGTAACCACTTCGTTGAGCGCCTGTTGCTGGTCCGCGATAATGGCTGGTCCGGTTGCGGGATTGTCGTCGATGAGGATCGAGCGAATGGTCGCCATATTGCTAGAAGTAGTGAGGTCGTAGTTGCTTTGATAAGCGGTCAGTGACTGTCCGAATTCTACCTCACGAGCGGTAATGTCGGTACTCACTAATCCACCTGCACTCGCAAGCGCAGGGTCAACGATCACGCCTGAGAGTGAGGCAAAGGTCTGATTGAACCGCGTCTGGAGCAATGCATTCATACGCTGCAGGTTCGACTGTTCCTGCGAGGAAAGGCTCTGAGAATCGACGCTTGTTTGTACTGCCTGGCTTCGTGTATCAAGCGACGTCAAGAAGAAGTTGCTCAGAAGCACGATCACGATGATTGGCACAATTGCCATTATTGCGAACAGGACAAGGAAGCGACGGAAAATAGGAATATTGTTAAAAAGTCTTACCATGATAGTTTAAACCCTTCTCAAGCGGCACGCAACACAATCAACACAGGATAGGCATTTGTTCCGTAAACACAAGGGAGAAATCGTCGAATCTCATTGATGTATGATAGCTTCCCTTGATGATTCCAATAGACATACTGCTCAACAAAATATGGGCCTGCCAAAGCCAATTCAACGGATATCAAACAATACCAACTCTATCATAGAGTGGTAAAGCAAACAATGAGCGTACACACTCCCCCTAAGAATAGGTATATCTCTCCTGTAGTGTACAGGAATTCCAGGAGAAATGGAACCTTACAATGCAAGTCCCCCCCAAAAGTGCTAGTAAGTCATACAACCATGTTTTTAGTATTCCAGGGTATCTTCTTTTTAAGCCTATTGCCCAATGAATACGCGATGTGTTATAATCGTCACGCAACGGGGATGTACTCTGGACAAAGGCTTCTCTGCGCCTTCAATGGAGTACTTGTTTGTGGGATTGAAAAAGAGTTTCAGGGCAAGAATCGCTACCCACACTGCCTCTCTCCTATTGTGCGCTGGCTCATTTGCTAGTTGTGCGCTCAAGCAGATAGATTTGCAGCCTTTGATTCTAAAAAACATTGCCTCTACCCCGTATATAAACATGGAAAGAAGTATTATGAAGCAGAAACTGAAAACGCACAAAGCAATGGCGAAACGCGTCACGATTACCGGTGGCGGTAAAGTGATGCGCCGCAAGGTTGCTTTAAACCACCTACGCCGCAATAAGTCACCGCGTGCCGTCCGTTCGATGGATAAAGACTTTCAGCTGCCTACGAGCGATACACGCCGTATGAAACGTCTCCTTCCTTATGCTTATTAATGTGCTGGTCAAATAGAAAGAATCGAATGGAGGATTAACGATGCCCAGAGTGAAACGTGGCGTAGCCGCACACAAGAAACACACGAATCCGTGATGCGCTCGATGGCGTATATGTACCGCGACCGCCGTAATCGCAAGCGCGATATGCGCCGCCTGTGGATTACCCGCATCAACGCGGCTGCGCGTATGCATGGTGTGAGCTATAGCAAGTTAATGCACGCTATCCACACGGCCAATATCGACGTTGATCGCAAGATTCTGGCTGAGATGGCGGTCAATGACGAGGCAGCTTTCGGCGCGCTGGTGAAGGCCGCACTGGACACGGTGAAATAACGAAGTCAGGCTGAGAGCCGATGCTGATTACCAGCCCCCATAACCCACGGATTAGCAAATTACATGATCTGTATACAACGAGAGGTCGCAAAAAAAGCGGCCTCTTCTTGATGGAAGGCCCACATCTTCTTGAGGTCCTGTTGAATGCTGGTATAGCGCCGCGAGAGGTGTATTACCAGCCGGGTCTATTACAGCACACGGCCAGCGGAAGAGCACTGCTTGAGCGGCTGCTGCACGCAAGTGGCCTGTCCGATAATCAGTTGATAGAGGTGAGCGAACGGGTGATCGAGGCATTGAGCGATGTGCAAACATCGCAAGGAGTGGTAAGCGTTCTCCCTCTTGATGCATTCAGTCCCGCGCGCATCAAGGCAAAACGTGCTCCGATACAGCGTCCCGTTCTCCTCATTCTTGATAATCTTGCCGATCCAGGCAATATGGGCACTATTTTGCGAACGGCCCTGGCTGCCGATGTGCACGAAGTACTCCTGACCGAAAATTGTGTCGATTGCTATCATCCCAAGGTTTTACGCTCGGCGGCGGGCGCACATGTTGCATTGCCAATTGAGGCCAATCTTGCATGGGAGGCTATCGCCGAGAGAGTGGCATTGCACTGTGGGAAGGTGCCGCGAGTCCTGTTGGCCGAGGTGGGAAGTCCACACCCGTATTACGAGCAGGACCTGGCAATGCCTTTTGCCTTAATTATTGGCAATGAAGCACAGGGGGCTTCAGCGGAAGCGCGGGCACTGGCGACGCTGAACATTACCATTCCCCTGGAGAACGGGGTGGAATCTTTGAATGCCGCTATGGCGGCAGGAATAATACTGTACGAGGCGGTACGCCAGAGGCATTCGGGGCCTTAGGGACATGCATTTTGTGGGATTGCCGGCTGTAGTAACTGTTACCAGTGGCTATTCATTTCGCGACAGATCTCATGATGTTGCACGAGAGCGCCTGACACACCACAGCTATCGCATGCATCAGGTGCAGTACCCAGATGAACCATACCGCATACTTCGCAGACCCATTGCTGGATGGAGGGGCGCGTCGCAAGCAATAACATTGCTTCGCGCACGGCCGCTTTTTTGGTGTGGATCTTTTTATCTGTAATCATCATGCGCTGTGCAACCATCGTTAGCCTCCTGAAAAGTGTCTCGACGTATTAAGAGTGAGAGAAAATTGCTTCCTTGCTTCCTCACCAAAAAGAGGTGAGTTCTGCATTGTTTTCGCTTACTTTAAGTCTAACAGGCACGTATAATGAAAATCTATGAAATGAGATAGGGGTTATGGATGCTATGTATAACACAGTGCTTATATATCAGCGCTTCCTTGTTCCCTTGCAGCAAAAGCGGGGCAATTGCTGAACCTATCGACACGCTTAATACGGAAAATGCTATACTACTTCCATAATGAACTTTCAGAAGTAAGGAGCCTCAATGAACCCGTTAACTCCGACTTCCTCGTGGCCTTTTCAAAAAGTCCTCGTCGCGAATAGAGGCGAGATCGCTATACGTATCATGCGGGCCTGTCGCGAACTCGGGCTGACTGCTGTTGCCGTCTATAGCGATGCCGATCGCAATGCTTTACATGTACGCATGGCTGACGAGGCCTATCATATCGGTCCAGCGCAGGCCTCCCAGAGCTATTTGCATATTCCTACGATTATCGAAGTCGCTCAATATGCGGGAGCGCAGGCAATTCACCCAGGCTATGGCTTCCTGTCAGAAAATGCCACCTTTGTGGACAGTTGCGCGGCCGCTGGCCTGATTTTCATTGGGCCTCCAGCGGAGGCGCAGCGCGCAATGGGCGAGAAAACGGCCGCTCGCCGTACCGCGCAGGCAGCGAGTGTGCCAATTGTGCCGGGTGCGATGACCGATGAAGAGGACGACACAAAGTATGCGGCCACCGCTGAACAGTTAGGCTATCCCGTTCTACTCAAGGCAGCCGCCGGAGGAGGTGGGAAAGGCATTCGTTTTGTGCGCGACCCCAAAGATCTGTTCTCCTCCCTGCGCACGGCGCGCAGCGAGGCCAGGAGCGCTTTTGGCGATGGACGAGTCTATATGGAGAAAGCTGTCGCTCCTGCTCGCCATATCGAAGTGCAATTCATCGCCGACACCCACGGCAATGTGGTGCACCTGGGGGAACGAGAGTGCAGCATACAACGACGCCATCAGAAGTTGATCGAGGAGGCTCCTTCGCCTGTACTGGATGATGAGTTGCGAGAGCAGATTACATCCTCGGCAGTACGGCTGGTGCGAGCTATTCGTTATGTCAACGCCGGGACGACTGAATTTTTATTGGGTCCGGACAGGAATTTCTATTTCCTGGAAGTCAATGCGCGCATTCAGGTTGAACACCCTGTCACGGAATGGTATACAGGGATTGATTTAGTGCAGGAGCAATTCCGTGTTGCCGCTGGCCTTCCTTTGTCTTTCACGCAAAAAGATGTCGTGTTCCGCGGTGCGGCGATAGAGTGCCGCATCTCAGCGGAAGACCCGGAGAACCGCTTTTTGCCAGCAACGGGGTCAGTTCAGGCGCTACAAGAGCCTTCTGGTCCTGGCGTGCGTGTCGATAGCAGTCTGTACCCGGGTTTACAGGTACCCCTGTTCTACGATCCCCTCCTGTCCAAGTTGATCGTGTGGGGCAAGGATCGTACCCAGGCTATTGCACGGATGCGGCGAGCGCTCTTCGAGTACCAGGTTGTAGGCGTACGCACGACACTCCCCTTCGCGCGCTGGTTGATGCAGCACCCTCGCTTTATCGAAGGGGACCTCTCAACAGACTTTGTGGCAGAAGAATGGGATACGCGCAATGTAGGGGCACCCTCTGCAGTTGGCCAGGAGCCCACGCTCGTCGAGGAAACTGAAGCAACCCTTTCCTCTGCCCAGGTGGCAGCCCTGGTGGGGAGTCTCCTTGCGAATGAACATATAGAGGCGGAAAAGTTGCGCAGGCGGCCGGTGGTTGCAGCGAGCGAGGCAGTGAGCCGCTGGCGCGACGCGGGGAGAAGAGAAGCTTTACGGTAACGTTCATTTTTCTTCGACGGGTGGCGGGAGCTCAAATGAGGGAGGAATTTGGCCGCGACGTTGCTGGGCCGCGGCTTTGAGCCGTTCTACTGTTTCATAAGGAACGGGGCGGCCAGCGAGGGGAGTAGGATGGATGCCGGGGCCATGAAAATCGCTACCGCCGGTTGGGATGAGGTGATACGCATCGGCAAGAGCACGCAACACCTGCACTTCTTCGGAGTTGTAGGGGCCATAATAGGTCTCAAGTCCGACCATACCAGCCTTGCACAAGCCGGGCAGACGGTTGCGCAATTCATCGAGACCAGGAAGTGCGAGAGGGTGGGCGATGACGGGCAAGCCGTTGGCGCTAGCAATTAAACGCACGGCATCCTCAGGTGCCAGCTTGTAACGGGGCACGTAGGCATAGCAGCCCCTGCCGATATATGTGTCAAAGGCCTCGCCAATACTCTGGACGTACCCTGCCTCTAACAATGCCTCGGCGACATGGGGTCTGCCGACCGAACCCTGGGCAATCTCGCGCACCCTCTCCCAGGAAATGGAGATCCCCTGTTCGTTCAGCAGTTCTACCATGCGCTGTCCGCGTCGTTCGCGAGCATCGCGCAGCACTTTGAGCACGGCCTGAAATGCTGGTCGCTCGTATTCGGGGAAGTACCCCAGGACATGTACTTCCCCGCCGGCCACGTCGGTATTGATTTCGATACCGGGAATGAAATCAATATCCAGTTTAGCAGCTGCCTGCGCGGCCTCCTGAAGTCCACCGGTGTTATCATGATCGGTCAGAGCTAGCACGCGCAGCCCAACATCTTTTGCGTGCTGTAGCAGCTCTGCCGGCGCATAGACACCATCGGAGGCGGTCGAATGGGTATGCAAATCAACGTAATCGGGCATAGACATACGCAACGACACATGCACTTTCTAAAACAGGCGAATACTGCATTTGCCCTACCTGGCGTAATCAACTGATCGAGTCTCACGGACCACGCAGACCTTGATTTGCCCAGGGTAGTCAAGATTCTCCTCGATTTTGTGAGCGATATCGCTGGCGAGACGGCTCGCGGCATACTCGTCGATTTCTTCGGGTTTCACGATGATGCGAACCTCGCGGCCTGCCTGGATGGCAAACGATTTTTCCACGCCGGTGAACGAGTTCGCGATACTCTCAAGCGCTTCCAGGCGCTTGATATAGAGGTCAATTGTTTCGCGTCGAGCGCCAGGACGAGCTGCTGAAATCGCATCGGCGGCCTGTACAATAGCCGCCTCCAACGATTGAGGTTCAGACTCGGTCGCGTGATGGGCTACCATCGCGTGAATGATTTTCGGTGACTTGCTGAAACGACGAGCTATTTCTCCGCCGATGATAGCGTGAGGCCCTTCGACCTCTTGATCAATAGCTTTCCCCATATCATGCAGCAGCGCAGCGGTCTTGCATACATTGACGTCTGCTCCCAGTTCGTGGGCAATCGTTGCCGCCAGTATCGAGACTTCTACTGAATGGGCCAGGACATTCTGCCCGTAGCTGGTACGGAAATGCAATCGTCCGATGATTTTGAGCAGTTCCGGTTGTAAGCCATGGACGTTGGCTTCCAGGGCGGCACGCTCACCTGCCTCACGCACAATAGCATCGACTTCCTGGCGTGCTTTGGCAACGACCTCTTCAATGCGCGCAGGATGGATGCGCCCATCGAGAATAAGCTTTGTCAGAGCGACACGAGCCACCTCTCGACGCACGGGATCGAATCCAGAGAGAATCACTGCCTCTGGCGTATCATCGATGATGAGATCGACGCCGGTAGCTGCTTCCAGGGCACGAATATTGCGACCCTCGCGCCCAATGATGCGCCCTTTCATTTCTTCGTTAGGCAGAGGCACGACCGAGACAACCGCTTCGGACACCTGGTCGGATGCACAGCGCTGGATGGCCAGAGTGATTATCTCGCGCGCACGGGCATCTGCTTCTTCGCGCGCCCGTTCTTCGATCTGGCGCACACGCTGTGCGGCCTCCGCGCGTACTTGCTCTTCAATGCGCGTGAGCAACAGTTCTTTTGCCTGTTCAACTGAAAGTTGCGCAATACGCTCTATTTCACTGAGGTGCAGGCGCTTGAGATTCTCTATCTCTTCATGCATCTGCTCCAGGCGGCGCTCAGTTGCCGCAAGCTTCCGCTCACGTTGTTCAAGTGCCTCAATCTTCCGATCGAGCGACTCTTCTTTTTGCTGATTTCGCCGTTCCTGTCGTTGCAGTTCAGTACGGCGTTCTGTGTTTTCGCGTTCCATTGTATTGCGGAAACGCGCGGTTTCTTCTTTCGCTTCACGAAGAGCTTCGCGCTGCTGTACCTGGACCTCCAGGAGTTTGTGCTCGTTTGTTTCTTTTTCAGCAAGTAAAAGCTCCTCATAGCGCGCTTTATTTTGTTCCCGCCCGTACTGGTACCCGGCGCGAAGAGCCATTCCGGCGCCTGCGAGTATTGCCAGTATTGCTACCAGGGCTAAAATGATTATTGTTGGCGACACGTCGGCCTTACCTCCAACTGTGAGAGGCGTCCAGGCGCTTCATGTTGTGCTTCAAGCACCCGACCGCCTACAGGCGTTTTGTAGTGAGATAATGGAAAAACACTCTCTTGCCCAGGAGTTGTATGGCTACCGGGGTAGACAGGTTCTGCCTGATATGTTTTGTGAATCGCAATAAAGGATTTGAATTATCTGAATGCATATTAGACACGCATGCTCCAGGGGAGAATCAGTGCGCTGCAATGACCTGTCCAAAAGCGTAGGCGTGTTAAAGCGTAATATCCGCCAAGCCTACTATACTGATTGTCGGGAAGGCTGTCAAGCAGGAGCTTTGGTTAAGTTACTCTTGAGTTTACGGTACAATAGAGTAGGGACCCGATTATGCTGTTACAAGTCATTTTTGAAGCAAAAGAAAGAAGCCAGGAGATGAATACAGAACATCACGATCATGTGCAAGAAGCACCGCGGCCAACGCACGTGGTGACATGTTTTCTGCTGCGGCAGGATACTGCTGAGCCACGTATCCTGATTATGCAGCGCAGCCAGCGCGTCGGCAGTTATCGCGGGCGGTGGGCAGGTGTGAGCGGCTTTGTGGAGGCGAGCGTTACCCCCGATGAGCAGGCCTATACTGAAATTCGCGAGGAGACAGGTTTAACGCGCGAACAGGTACTGATGCTGAGACGGGGGGCAGTCGTAGAACACATTGACCCGGCGTTGGGCCGACATTTTTATATCCATCCCTTTCTTTTCGAGGTATTTACACCCGAGGCAATTCGTATAGACTGGGAAGCCAATGAAATGCACTGGATTGCGCCCTCGGAACTCGCGAATTATGAGACGGTGCCAAAGCTCATTGAGGTCTATGATTCCGCTATCAATGGAGAAAAGGTTGGTTGATGGTAGATCATTGTATGCCCATCAATTGCTTCACGTGCTGCAAGTGTTGCTTATCGTGCTCCCAATCTTCTTTTCCATCGTCACCTGTCTTGATCGGCGTTTCCAGCACAACAGCCGCGCGCAACAGGCGGGGGTCACTCAGAAAAGCCTGAAGACCATCTTCAGGTATGATTCCCTCACCTATGCGAGCATGAACATCTCGATGGCTGCCCAAAGCCATCTCTGTATCATTAAGGTGGATAACCTTGAGGCGTTCCAGGCCAGCGGCCTCGTCAAATTGCTGCAAAACACGCTGTACGGCGGCGGCACTGGAAATATCGTGCCCTGCCCCCCATAGGTGAGCGGTATCGAGGCAGACGCCCATGTGTGCGGCGAAGCCGGGCAAAAGATGGAGCACCGCGCCAATTTGCTCGAAATTGTGCCCCAGAGAGTCGCCCGCGCCGACATCGTTTTCCAACAACAACATCACTTCTGGCGGCGTTTCAGGTAAAATGCGGTCAATGGCCCGGGCTATGCGTGCGATGCCTGCCTCGACACCCGAACCGCGGTGACTGCCGGTATGAAAGATTACATAGGTTGCTCCCAGCAGACTGCCGCGTTGCAAAGTCCAGCGCAGGAGAGTAAGGGATTTCTCCCAGATGAGCTCATCAGGAGATGCGAGGTTGATCAGGTAGGGCGCGTGGATCACCACCGGGTCAAGGCCGCAGTCACGTGCGGCCTGCGCAAACGCTGCGCTTCCCTTTGGATTATCCGCCGGAGGACGCCAACCAGTCGGATTGCTGGCAAAAATTTGTATAGCGTTACAACCGATCTCCTGCGCAATGGCCGCGGCTTTGACGGGTTTAGAACCGGTGGGTACGTGGCGACCAAGACGCCTGTGCGCGGACAATGTAGGGGCTTGAGTATTGCTTTTCATTACAAACCTTACGAACCTTCAAGTTTCAATAACCGGGTCCACTGGAGAGCCTGGTGGTGTGCCTGGAACGCAAGGTAACTCATCCAGTTTCGTCAAGCCAAACTGCTGTAAAAATTCTGGAGTGGTGGCGAAGAGCGAGGGACGCCCAACAGTTTGCGCTCGTCCAATCTCTGCAATCAGGCCATGCTGGATAAGACTTACCAGGGCGCGATCACTATTCACACCACGTATAGCCTCGATCTGCGCGCGCGTCACTGGTTGGCGATAGGTGATAACGGCAAGCGTTTCCAGGGCGGCAGTAGTGAGCTTCGCGGACATCGGGAGGCCAAGCAAAGCCGCGACATAGCGGGCGTTCTCCGGAGCTGTGACAAGCTGTACCTGCTCACCCAGGCGTTGCAGCCGTATACCGCGCCCGTGACGTTCCAGGTCGTGCTCCAGCATTTGCAAACCTTGAGCCAGGCTTTCCTCATCGATAGCGAGTAATTTGCGCAGTTCAGCACGTTCAAGGGGGCGGCCGGAGACGAACAGCAAGCTTTCGATAGCAGTCGCTATCTCAGCAATCATCTGCTCATCGGGAGACAGTGAATGTTGCGGTTGTTGTGTTAACTGCTTCTGCATAGTGAAGCGATTATACCACGAGAATCAAGAAAGATAGAAGAGGTGAAGTTTGACAAGTATACACTCATATCTTCTTGCAACAGGATACTCAATATGATATATTTTTAGCAGAAATACGATAGCAAGGGAGAGGGACGCTTAACCCATGAAAATTGAACGATTTACCGATAAAGCGCGTGAAGCAATCAGCGAAGCATCAGAAATAGCCAAACAGCATAATCATGGGCAGATCGAAGTTGAGCACTTGCTTGATGCACTGCTCTCGCAGGGAGGTGGTGTAGTCCAGCAAGTTATTCAAAAGGTGGGCGGCAGTGACGTAGCTGCGAAACGCATCATCGAGAACGAAATCGAACGCCTGCCCCGCGTCTACGGCGCGAATGATCCAGGGATCTCCCCGCGTTTGCGCAAGGTATTGGAGGATGCCTGGCGCGAGATGGGAAACTTCAAGGATGAATATCTGAGCGTTGAGCACCTGCTTCTCGGTATGTTCGATGCGGATTCCGATGCCGTCAAGCGCGCTCTTAAGGCGACCGGCCTGACCCGTGACAACGTCCTCAAAGCACTCACCTCCATCCGCGGCGCACAAAGGGTGACCGATCAGAACCCCGAGGTAAAATACCAGGCGCTGGAGAAGTATGGCCGCAACCTGACCGAACTGGCGGAGCAAGGCAAGCTTGACCCGGTCATCGGACGCGACGAGGAGATCCGGCGCGTTATTCAGGTACTGAGCCGCCGCACCAAGAACAACCCCGTATTGATTGGCGAACCAGGGGTCGGTAAAACCGCGATTGTCGAGGGCTTAGCACAACGTATCGTGCGCGGCGACATCCCAAAAACGCTGGCAGATAAGCAGGTGGTCACGCTTGACCTGGGCGCACTCGTCGCTGGAGCCAAGTTTCGTGGCGAGTTTGAAGAGCGCTTGAAAGCCGTGTTAAAAGAAGTGACGAGCGCTGAAGGTGGCTTTATTCTCTTTATAGACGAACTGCATACGCTGGTTGGAGCCGGTGCGGCAGAAGGCGCGATGGATGCCTCGAACATGTTGAAACCAATGCTGTCACGCGGTGAACTGCGCTGCATTGGCGCCACCACGCTAGATGAATATCGCAAGCACATCGAGAAGGATGCCGCGCTTGAGCGACGTTTCCAGCCTGTACTGGTTGATCAGCCGTCAGTAGAGGATACCATCAGTATCCTGCGCGGCTTGAAACAGCGCTACGAAGTCCATCACGGCGTTCGCATCCAGGATAGTGCGCTGGTGGCTGCCGCCATGCTCTCCAATCGCTACATCACTGACCGTTTCCTGCCTGATAAAGCGATTGACCTGGTAGACGAAGCTGCCAGCCGGCGTCGTGTTGAGCTGGACAGCACACCCAGCGAAATCGATGCGCTGGACCGCCGCATCCGGCAGTTACAGGTCGAGCAAGAGGCCTTGAAAAAGGAGACTGACGCCGCCAGTCGTGATCGACGCAACAGGGTTGAGCAAGAGATTGCCAATCTAAGCGAGCAGTTGCACACACTCAAACTCTCGTTGGAGAGCGAACGAGAGCCAGTTGAGAATATTCGCCGGCTGAAGAAAGAACTTGAGCAGGCACAGGTTGATCTTGAGAAGGCGGAGCGCGAATATAACCTGGAAGAGATGGCGCGCCTGCGCTATGGTACCATCCCTGAGCTCGAACGGCGTATTGTCGAGATGGAGTCGAAGCTTATCAACTTGCAAAGCGCGCGTATGCTCAAAGAAGAGGTTGACGCTGAGGATATCGCCGAAATCGTTTCCAAGTGGACGCATATCCCGGTCTCCAAGCTGATGGAGGCGGAAGTACAGAAACTGCTCACTATGGAAGACAACCTGCGCAAGCGCGTGGTGGGACAGGAGTTTGCGCTCCAAGCCGTTTCTGACGCGATTCGCCGTTCGCGCGCTGGCCTACAGGATCCCAATCGCCCACTGGCGAGCTTCCTTTTCCTGGGGCCGACAGGGGTAGGGAAAACGGAGCTGGCACGCGCGCTGGCGGAGTTCCTCTTTGATAACGAGCAGGCCATGGTGCGCATCGACATGTCGGAGTACATGGAGAAACACAGCGTCTCTCGCCTGCTTGGCGCGCCTCCTGGCTATGTTGGCTATGAGGAAGGCGGGCAGTTAACCGAGGCGGTACGACGCCATCCCTATTGCGTGATACTGCTCGATGAGATCGAGAAGGCTGCACCTGAAGTATTCAACGTCTTGCTGCAATTGCTTGATGATGGCCGACTGACAGATGGCCAGGGGCGCACCGTCGATTTCAAGAACACCGTCATCATCATGACCAGTAACGTCGGCAATCTCTGGCTCCACGAATATGACGGAATGAACGAGGAAGAGATACAGCACATGATACGGCAGCGTTTGCGTGAAGAAGGCTTCCGACCAGAATTTATCAACCGTATTGACGAGGTAATCATTTTCCATCAAATCTCTCGTGAGCAGATGCGCAGTATCGTGGATATCCAGATCAATCGCCTGCGCCCGCGCCTGGCTGAGCGCCATATTACGCTCAATTTGAGTGCTGAAGCGAAGGATTTGCTGGCAAATGAGGGGTATGATCCGCAGTTTGGCGCCCGTCCCCTCAAACGTGTGATCCAGAAAGAGGTTGAGAATCTCGTTGCCCGCGCCATCCTGGACGGCACCGTTCGCGATGGCAACACGGTGCAGATCTATGTACAGGATGGAAAACTTGCTTTAGAGGTAGCTCACTAATGGATGCAGGGGACAAAAGCCGAGCTACTGTACGGTTTTTGTCCCCTGCATCCATCAATCCATTATTATCTTCTACAAGAACATGATACAATTCAACACAACAAGCAAAGTGCAACACATAACCAGCGGAGAAGCTCTCTATGCAGCAATCCAATAACGATATATCATTAGAGTCAACGAATGCCCACGAACATCTTATCCAGGTGCTCAGTTCTGTTCTGCTGCAATTACACTCGCTGCAAACTTTGTTGCGAAATAATGAGACACAGCCAGACCTCAATGCGATTCGCAATAGATTGAGTACGGTGGAGCAGATGACACAAGAAGCTCTCTACGAGATACGCTCAGCGAATGACGACGATCTGCTCCTGCCAAATCTCGTTGGCGTCACACTGGTAGAGGCTCTTGCACGCGCCGTCGAAGAAACCGCTGAAGCCCTGGGACTTTCCAGCCGTATTACTTTTACTGGCGAAGAGCGTCCACTGCCCAGTTATACGGAACGCCTGATCTATCGAGTTGCCCAGGAAGCGCTCTACCAGATGCAGCAACAAAGCAACGCGCGAAAACTGCGCTTCACCTTGAGCTATGCACGTGATGAGATGCAGATGAGCATCGAAGATGACGGGGTAATGTCTCTTCCCAACACGGATGAGGAACAGCCCTTACCCCATTTTCAAAATGACAGGGCCGCGACAAGCACTGTGGAAGAAGTACCGCTGCCCCATTTCAAGGCCGAAGATCCAATGCTATTGTCCCCCTATAATGCATTGCACCAGCGCCTTGAACACCTGGGAGGCTCATTGGAAGTGACCTCACAGGTTGAGCAGGGAACGCGCGTTCAGGTCCGGGTACCGTATAGCAACCCGAATGCAGCAGCAGTCTTGAATGGGACAGCAACAAATGCTCTAGCTCACACAGAAGAGATATCCGCGTCCGCTAAGATACATGTACTGATTGTCGATGACCAGGCTGTCTCCCGCGCCGGTTTGCACCGCCTGCTCGAGAGCTATCCAGGCCTGCAAGTGGTAGGAGAAGCGGCAGACGGTGTGCAAGCCGTCAGCGAAACACTGGAACTGGGGCCGCAGGTGGTGCTGTTGGATGCGAACCTGCCCAATGGGCAGAGTATGGAGGCGTTGAAGCAGATAAAGCAACTGAATCTCGATACACGGGTTTTACTGTTTGCCGCCCAGGATCGCGAGGGGTACCTGTACGAGACATTGCGGGCGGGAGCCGATGGCTATATCCTCAAAGACATTGTTCCCGATGAACTGGCCCGGGCAGTACGCGTCGTTGCCAGTGGCGAAGTGCTGGTGCAATCGCAGTTGGCAGGCAGATTGCTCTCACGTTTTGGCAAGCAGGGCCGGGGAAGTGCGCCCTATGAAACATTGACTGCCCGCGAACAGGAGGTATTACGACTGCTGGCGCGTGGCTTGCGCAACAAAGAGATTGCTGCGCGGCTGGTGGTCAGCGAACGCACGGTGAATTTCCACCTGGCCAATATTTACCATAAGCTCAACGTCTCCGGTCGCACCGAGGCACTGAGCAAAGCTCTAGAACAGGGATTGATTTCGGCGTGAGCTGACCGGGCGACCACCAGCCCACCAGACCACAAGGGATCGCCCAATAGGCGTCAAGTTAAGGAACTCCAAATGGGATCAATGGCCGCATCTCGCGCCGCTCCCAGGGCGGGGCAAGCCCCGCCCCTACTATGGACGGATGGTATTGTGTTGGCATGGCGTAGCATTGCCGTTCAGGAGGCGTAACTACCTCATGCTGGAATGATGCCCGCGTGCCAGGTATCGACGGTGTGCTTGAGAATAGCGATATATCCTGTTTCGTTATTGCCGTCGCTGTTGGGCGCATATTTGGGGATGATCTGGTCAACGGTGACGCGGCCCCAATAGCCAACATAGAGATTGCGAATAAGCTTAAACCAGGCCTCAAAACCCTGCTCCCAGGTATTGAATATGGCGTATCCTCCATTCTCTTGCAGGCAACGATACTCCGGCACACAGCGCATATTACTGAGAGAGAGGGTCACTCTTGCCACTCCGGTGGTACCGAATAAACTCTCATGCATGAAAAAGGCCAGCGCATAGGCGGGGTCTAATCCATACTTCAGACCGTCATTATAGAGCGCCTGCGCCTTTCCCGCGGCTGGAGAGTGGTAGTACGCGAGAACCCGGTTCATAAAATCAACCGTCAATGAGGGTTTGCTTACTACAGAGTAGGGTCCAGGGTTGGTAGGAATGTGAATTTTCAGTGGCAACGGTCCATTGCTGTTCTGCCAGGCGTTGACGGCCCCCAGGGTACCTCCCACTTGAATCGGGAAGACCTGGGCATTTGACGCAATGATGAGATTGGGTGGACCAGGACGTTGATACCAACCGGCAGAAATCAATACAAGTATGGCGATAACCACCACAACTATGGATATAACGATGCGGCGTAACCAGGGGTTATGGTTTGTCAGGGGAACTTCCGCAAATTCGTTGACCACAATCATTGTCGTTGGCCGCTTTACAGAGAGCGGCCTTGTTACTCGCTCTTGCGAGTCTTCAACAACTGGAAGCTGACGTGTAGCATTGGCGCGTAGGGGGATCGGAGTTTGAGCAGGCTCGGGTGATATAACTTTTTTTGCAGCGTAGTTACCACTAGCCATCAAATATCTCCTCGCTTCGCTCGCCCCTCGATAAATCGAGGGTCTACTTCCAAATATTAGAACAAAGGTTTACTTCCAAATATTAGAACACCTGACCTATTATAACACAGGTCGGTTAACCCTTCAAGCCATAACTGCCAGAGCAACCCCTATTTGTTGCTAGAACCATGTTGCCACACCCTGGCATATAAAAACACATCTCTTTGTGGAAGACTATACCATCAAGCCAATTATACTGTCAACGCTACCACCCGATCGGTGCCAGACAACATCAATTTCTGCGGTGTCCCTCCACGGCGGGGAAAAACACCGTCGCGCCATTACTCGGACTGCGGTAGAGTAGCCGGGTAATGTATACTATAATTCCTACCGTATATTTACAACCCTTCTACAAAGGAGCACTATGGCTGAGCAACTCAACATTATTCTTGTTCCACATACACACTGGGATCGCGAATGGTATCAGACATTTCAGCAATTTCGTGTACGTCTCGTGCGTACTATTGATAAGTTGCTGGATATCTTAGACCGCGATAGCAATTTCAGCTATTTTATGCTCGACGGCCAGACCATCGTGCTCGACGATTACCTGGAGGTACAGTCTGATCAGGAAGCGCATCTCAAGCAATATACTCGCACCGGACGCATTAGCGTTGGCCCATGGTACGTTCAGCCAGACGAATTTCTGGTAAGCGGTGAGTCACTGATTCGTAACTTGCAAATGGGTATGCAGCGCGCAGCCGAGTTTGGTGAACCAATGCGCATCGGCTATGTCCCCGATTGTTTTGGTCATATTGCGCAGCTACCACAGATCCTGCAGGGGTTTGGCATAGATAACGCTGTTTTTTGGCGCGGCGTTGGCGCCGAGGCGAAGAAGAGTGAATTTCTGTGGGCCGCCCCCGACGGAACGCGTGTACTGGTTATTCACCTTGCCGACCCACATGGCTACTCGAATGCACGCATGATGCCGCACGCAGCGGATGAATTTGCCAAACGTGTCGAGTTCCTTTCAGCGCAGATATTGCCGATGGCGACCACCAATACCCTCCTCTTTATGAATGGCTCTGACCACCTGGAGCCACAAGACAGGTTACCGGAAACAATCAAGGCAGCAAATGCGCTGCTGGCCCATATCAACCCGGAACACGAAAAAATTCTTATACATTTTGGACAGACGCCTCAGAACGGTAACAACAAGCACCTGGGCGGCATACATGTACAGATAGGGTCACTGCCCCAATATGTTGAAGTCATCCGACGGCAGCACGGTTTGGAGCCTGAGGCAAACGAGGGTAATGGGTACGCACAGGATGCACCGCTACAGGTGCTGACGGGCGAGATGCGAAGCAGCCAATTTTCGCATCTGCTCCCCTCCGTTCTCTCCACCCGCATGTGGATCAAGCAACAGAATAACGCGACGGAACATCTGTTGGAACACTGGGTAGAACCACTGACAGCGTGGGCATGGAAACTAGGAGCGGCCTATCCTGCCGGTTTCATTCGAGTGGCGTGGAAGTATCTTTTACAAAATCATCCCCATGATAGCATTTGTGGGTGTAGCCTTGACCAGGTGCACCGTGAAAATGCCGTGCGTTTCGCGCAAAGCCAGCAGATTGCCGAAAGTATCATTGCCCAGGCAATGCAGAGTATTGCCGAAGTAGTGAATACACATGCTCCAGTTCAGGCGACGCACGCACATCATCAACCTATTCCTATTGTGGTGTTTAACCCCGCTCCTGGGCGGCGCGCAGAGATCGCCCAGGTAGTCATTTCCTTCCCCGGTTCGCTGCGCAATGCGGTAATCATCGACGAGCAGGGACAGCACGTACCCTTTGCTGTCGTCAACCGCTGGCGGCAGGAGCTTGGATCAGCACAACTGACGCGAGAGGCAACCGCGACAGCATTGACGTTGATGGATGCCAATACCCCCGGCGCCTTCATCCGCCTGGCAGAAAGCACGGTGGCAATGATGCTGAGGCAGCCAGAAGGAACCTACGAAATTATACGTGTGCATATTGAAACAGAGCAGCAGCCAGGAGTTGCGCTGATCGAGGTCTTCGTCGCGCCGCGAGCGAGCGCTACCCCCAAAGACCATGACCTGCTTGCCTCGGAGCAGCAGGTACTGGCGATCTTGCAGCGCGAGGACATCCACTCGCTGAACGTGTCGGCCATAGACCAGGTGCGCGAAACAATCGAGTTTGTTGCCAGCGATCTCCCCGCGTATGGGCTCAAAACCTTCTGGGTATATCCACGAGGCTTCAAAGCCGAGGTAACTCCCGCGTTAACCAGCACGCTGACGGGTCAGGAGCGCCAGATTGAGAATGAATGGTACAGGGTAGAAGCCAGCGCGGAAGATGCATCTCTAACGATTACCGATAAACTCACGGGCGCAATTTTCACAGGTCTCAATCGTTTTGTAGATGGTGGCGATGTCGGCGACCTGTATAACTATTGTCCACCAGCGGTGGACGTCCTGGTCAGTCAACCGAGTGAGCCGCCAAAGATCGAACTGGTCAGTGCAGGACCCGTCCGCGCGATATTGCGCATCAGTGGACGCTGGTCTTTACCAGTTGCCTGTACCACTAACCGCGCCGAACGCAGCTCGCGTACGAGCATTTGTACGATTGTCAGTGACGTAGCGCTTTCTCCTGGGATACGTCGCATCGATATTCACACCAGCCTGGACAACAAGGTAAAAGACCATCGATTACGAGCGATTTTCCCTGTTCCAGTGCGGGTAGAGCATGTCGCTGCCGAGGGTACATTTGAAGTGCGAACGCGCCCGGCCGCCACAGCGCGACCAGCGGATATTGCTGATTGGGCGGAAGAACCCGTCAACACATTTCCGCAGAAACGCTTTGTGGATGTCAGCGATGGTACAACCGGCTTAGCAGTACTCAATCGCGGCTTGCCAGAGTATGAAATGCTCCAGGATGGGCCAGGAATTGGTCAAGGACAGATGGCAGTGGCGCTCACACTTTTACGCTGCGTGGAGTGGTTGTCGCGTGGAGACCTGTCCACCCGCCACGGCCACGCCGGTCCGATGGTGCATACGCCCGAGGGCCAATGCCTGGGACACCAGGAGTTTGATTATGCCCTGGTGCCACATAGCGGGGATTGGCAGGGGGAAGAAGCACGCGTGCTTCGCGAAGCGCAGGCCTTTAATATTCTGGTACGAGCCATTGTAGCGCCACTGCCGGACAGAGGTACGCAGCGGCACAAGGGAGGACCAACAGTTGAGATTGGGCGGTCACGAGAGACACTGCTGCCCTCGTGCGCAACATTGATCGAGGTTGAACCACGCGAACTCGTCGTCAGCGCGATCAAGAGGCAGAATGCGGGCAAAGGGTTGCTTGTACGCATATACAATCCTTTTTCCCACGCGGTCGAGGCCAGCATACGGCCAGGGGTTGATTCGAGCAAGGCCTTTGTGACAAACTTATTAGAGGAGGAGCAAGAACAACTCTTTTGGAACGGTGAAGCTGGGGAGCCTCTACACATCGGCATACGGGCCGGGGAAATAAAGACGATACTGATTGATTGACGTCACAATAGTCCTATGTTGTTGCTGTTTTCTTATTGAGAACGTTTTTAATGAGAGACACAATATTATGCATATCCTGAAAGGGGCGTTAGGCCTGCGATGACACATACACAAGTGACACATATTCTCACTACTATACTTACGACAGGGCCAGCAGTAACACCGACGGCTGGTCCCAGTCCCACGGCGACGGCAACGACTACTTCGTCGGGCGGATCTACCCTGACTGCTATTGTAAACTACCTGGGAATCTTTATTGGCTTTTTTGTCGCCTTTCTCGTTATATTCTGGCTCAGCCTGATCATCTGGACTTTCCGCGACATCCGTTCGCGAACGCAGGACCTCTTATCGCAAATACTGGCGACGTTATTGGTCACAGTCTTTTTTATCGGCGGCCTATTCATCTACCTGATTTTACGCCCCCGGCAAACCCTTGCAGAAATTTATGAGCGGCAGTTAGAGGAAGAATCGTTGCTGGCGGAGATGACCGAGCGCCAGACCTGCACCAATTGTCATGCACGTGTCGAATCGGATTTCCAGGTGTGCCCATCCTGTGGTCAAAAATTGAAGCGGCCATGCCCCAAGTGCGAGCGCCTGCTCGAGTTGCGCTGGACTTTCTGCCCATATTGCGCCACCAATCTCGTCGGCGTCCCAATGCAGAGTATGGCTGGAATGCCAGGCATGCCAGCTATGCAGGGAATGCAAGGTATACCTCCCGCGAATCCGGGTGTCCCCATGAGCGGCCCAAGGTATTAAGTAGAGAAGATGTGAGGTGCATTGGCAGGGTTTTAATCTCTGCCAATGCACCTCACATCTTCTTTTTTCAAAGCAAAATGAGGGGGCTTCAGCATTTCCTTTATCGCCCAAATGTGATATAATGAAGCGTCAGAAAATGTGGCGCTTTTGCCACATTTTCCCTATGCTAAAAGAACAATTTTATTAAGAACGCTCCTCTTTGATCACACAATAATCACCGAAGCTCAGCTTCACTAAATCTTGCAAAAGGTGCAGGCTACTATGGCAAAAACGAGAGAATCGATTATGACAGGGCAATTTTCAACCGCTGAACATCAAGCTCTACCTGGCAATGGCACACATAGAAATGGCAACGGCAAACTGAATGGGAATGGGAATGAGAATGGCGGCGAAAATGGCTACGGAGAGCAAAATATCCAGATTCTCGAGGGTTTAGAGGCTGTACGCGTGCGTCCTGGTATGTACATTGGCGCAACCGACCAGCGCGGCCTACATCATCTGATTTATGAAGTCGTCGATAACAGCATTGACGAAGTAATGGCAGGGTATGCCGATACCGTCACCGTCACCATCCACGCCGACAGCTCAGTAACGATAGAAGATAATGGACGCGGCATCCCGGTAGAGGAGCATCACCAGCGCCCCGGGGTCTCCACGCTTGAAGTTGTGATGACCATTCTGCATGCAGGAGGCAAGTTTGGCGGCGGCGGGTACCAGATCAGTAGCGGACTGCACGGCGTGGGCGTCTCTGTAGTCAACGCGCTCTCCGAGTGGTGCCAGGTCGATGTCAAACGCGAGGGCATTCTCTATCGCCAGCGCTACGAACGGGGTATAGCCGTCACGCCTCTCATGGATGTGGACCTCGTTGAAGAGGACGATACAGGTACCATCACCTCCTTCTTACCTGACCTGATGGTGATGGAGACGCGCGACTACAGCTTTGAAGTGCTGGCGCAGCGTTTTCGCGAGATGGCCTATCTCAATCGCGGCCTGACCATTGCGCTTTATGACGAGCGCAGTGACCGTGAAGCGACCTTCTACTTTGAGGGCGGGCTAGTCTCCTTTGTGCGCTACCTGAACAAGAATCGTGGCCGCATCCAGTCTCGCCCGGTTAGCACCGATCGCACGATCGACGACGTGAAAGTCGAGCTGGCTGTCCAATACAACGATAGCTGGACCACCACCGAATTTTCCTTTGCCAACGGCATCAACACGGCTGACGGTGGTATGCACATCACCGGGTTCCGCAGCGCGCTGACACGCTCTCTGAACGACTATGCCCGCAAAATGAATTTCCTCAAGGAGAAAGATAACAATCTCACGGGCGATGACGTGCGCCAGGGCCTGACGGCAGTGGTCAGCGTCAAGATGCCCAACCCTCAATTTGAGGCGCAGACAAAAGCCAAGTTGAATAACGCGGAAGTCCGCCCCATCGTTGAGACGGTCACGGCGGAAATGCTCACCAAGTACCTGGAGGAGACACCCAGCGAGGCGAAATTCATCATTGAGAAATGCCTGACCTCCGCGAGGGCCCGTGAGGCGGCGCGCGCCGCCCGCGATCTGATCCAGCGCAAGAACGCTCTGGACACCACGCTGCCCGGCAAGCTCGCCGACTGTTCCGAGAAACACGCCGACCGGTGCGAACTCTACCTGGTAGAAGGGGATTCGGCAGGTGGCTGTTTCTCTGGTGACACACTCATTGCACTCGCTGACGGTCGTTCGCTCAGTTTCAAGGATTTAATTGGGGAGCAAGCAGAGGGAAAAGAGCACTTCGGCTACACTATTCGCCGAGATGGCAAGATTGGCCTGGAGCGGCTCATCAATGTCCGCATGACAAAAGCACAGGCTAAAGTGCTTCGGATAACACTGGATAATGGAGAATCCATAATCTGTACTCCCGATCACCGCTTCATGCTGCGCGATGGTAGTTATAAAGCTGCTGCCGACCTTACTCCCACTGACTCGTTAATGCCTCTATATCGTAAAATGTCTGACATGAGTGAGCGATACTTTGATGGCAATGCAGCTCTGGCGTATCAAGCCGTTGCTAGTTACAACCATCGCATTACAGCAATCGAGCCGTTAGAGGAAGAAGTAGAGGTCTACGACCTTGAAGTCCCTGGTACGCATAACTTTGCGCTAGCAAGTGGCGTTTTCGTACATAATAGTGCAAAACAGGGACGCGACCGCCACTTCCAGGCTATCCTGCCACTGCGCGGGAAGATACTGAATGTGGAGCGTGCGCGTCTCGACAAAATGCTGGAAAACCAGGAAATCAAGAACATTATTACCGCCACCGGGGTCGGTATCGGTGATCAATTCAACATGGCGAAACTGCGCTACGGGCGCATTGTCATCATGTGCGACGCCGACGTTGACGGCGCTCACATTCGCACCCTGCTGCTGACCTTCTTCTTCCGCTACATGGAGCCGCTCATTACCGGAGGGCACCTCTATATAGCGCAGCCACCTCTTTACCATATTCGCAGGGGGAAACAGGTGCTTTACGTCTATACCGAAGAAGAGCGCGATGCCCTTATCGAGCAGTACAAAGCCGAGCACAACGGCAAAGAGCCGGAAGTGGGCAGGTACAAGGGTCTGGGAGAAATGAACCCCGAGACTCTCTGGGATACGACAATGGATCCCGAAAAGAGGACGATTCTCCGGGTAGACATCGAGGAAGCAGTCGAGGCTGATAAGATTTTCAATATGCTGATGGGCGACGAGGTAGCTCCAAGGAAGAGGTTTATTGAGAGTCATGCTAAGAGTGCGAATTTGGATGTGTAGGGGGCTGCTTGGTTGTCGGATCTCAAAGATAGTGAGACTGTGTTCATAGTTACTGAGAATCACTTCTCAAAGTTACTTGGACGAGTCAATTGCAGGGCTCGAGTGTAAATTATCGCGAAGCATTTCGCCCGGCCTATCACGAACGTATAGGGGGCAAGTGTTGGAAGTCATAGAGACAGGGAGAGCTGGCAAAACCTTGAGCAGGGACTATACATGAAATAGGCACGCTACTTAGTTAAGAGTCCAGTTGTGCTGAGTTGGGATGAAATTGATAGAAATCCGTTAGCTTTAGGAGCAGTCTCGGCTTTCAAGGTACAATGCTATCAACCCACCTTGTCAAGGGTGGCTAGTTTTAGATAATGAAGAGATTGGCATGAGTTACACTACGAACCCATTCGTCAAGTGGCTATTAGCTCGTTCATACGGGCAAGGTGGCGCGGTCGCTCTACCAAACTCTAAATCGCCCAACCTCGATAACGATGGTGTTTCAGTTCCCATCACAAGAAGTCCTGCCGGTGTCCAAGACGTGCTAGATCAGCTTTGTAATCAATGCGCTTCGTGGCCTCTGCCAGAAGGCACTGATATCGGGTGGTGTTTCCTAGTAGGGGGACCAGGAAACGGGAAGTCCGAGGCCTTGCGTGCTTTGGCCGGAGCTCTCAATATTCCCCTTCCACTTAAAATACTGGGAGAGCCTGCTCTCAGATCTATTCCCGCCGATTGGCCAGAAAGTGCTTGTCAAGTTGTCCCAGGCCCAGAGATAGTTTTCATCAACGATGCGTCCATTCCACGCCCGGGGACCGTAGGTAACAAGCAGTCTAGCTCCTTGTACCTTGATATTATCGATGGCATCAACCGATTCCTCGGTGAGGACGCACCAACCATTTTGTTTGTTAATGTCAACCGGGGGATCCTGGTCGAAGAGCAAGCAGCTTTACAAATGGCACCTTCCTCCTCGCAATCTAGGGCCAGTGACCTAGCGAAAGACGTGATAGACTGGCTAGTTGACCCACTAGCTCTGACAACTTCGCCCAGTAGTCGGAATGACGGTAATAGGGGCATTGAGATTCTTGCTACTCCGGAGAGTGTTCAGCCATATTACGGTCAAATACGCATTCCTCTCCGGAACCAGGGAGCCAAGTACAACATTGTTGTTCACGCCGTTTTCTTGGATGCCCTTTCGCTCCTTGAACCCACTCCCGGGGTTCCTGGGCCCGCCATTGATTTTTCTTCTAACTCTGTAGAGATTGCTCCTTATCAACCCCTCGGGGGTTTCAGCGATGGAGGAACGTCGAGGGACCAAACCATTGCAGGTGAACGGCTCCTCTCTTTTTTAGAAGACGAAAATTGGCATGGCAAACACTGCGTCAATCCTCGAGATGGGACGTTATGCGAAGCCTTTTCCTCTTGTCCTTT
>VBHI01000099.1 GCA_005881495.1 Chloroflexota bacterium | reverse complement strand
CCCTCACTGCTGTGGGAGATGTTTCTCGTGAGGAGGATGTGGCTGCCCTCTTCCAGCAGGTCTCGCAGACGTATGGCCGCGTGGATATTCTTGTCAACTGCGCGGGAATAGTCGCGATACGACCATTTGTTGAAATGGATGTGGCGACATGGGATGCCGTTATCGGGGTCAACCTGCGCGGTACCTTTTTATGTTGCCTGATGGCATTTCAGATGATGGCGGCACAGCAGCGAGGAGTGATTATCAACCTTTCCTCGCTTTCAGGCGTGAAAGGAGTGGAGAAGTTTCCCGGGCTGAGCGCCTATAATGTCTCAAAAGCGGGGGTGGCAGGTCTGACCGAGATTCTCGCGGTAGAGGGGCAACCCTATAATATTCGCGTCTGCGCCGTGAGTCCCGGCGCTGTGGAGACTGAAATGCTGCAGCAGGCCGCGCCACATCTTAAAGCAGGCATGACTCCTGATGACATGGCGGAGATTCTGCTCTTCCTGGCCGGCGATTCAGGACGGATGCTCAGCGGGAGCAACATCGAAATATTCAGTAATAGATAACCGTTCATTTCCCATACCGTTTACGAAAACAGCGGTGCGGAGATATAGAGGATACAAGCATGGTCTACCTGACACGTCGCACCACATTTAGCGCAGCACATCGCTTATGGAGCAATCACCTGACTGAAGAGGAAAATATCGTCCTCTATGATAAGTGTGCCAATCCAAACGGACATGGCCATAACTACATACTCGATGTCACTGTGCGTGGCAACCCTGAACCACGTACTGGTATGGTCTTAAACCTGACAGACCTCAAACAGGTTATCAACGAACACGTAATCGACTGGGTTGATCACAAACACCTGAACTATGATGTGCCCTGGCTTGAGGGCAGTATCCCCACAACTGAGATGCTGGTCATAAAGTTCTGGGAACGCCTGGAAGGCGCTCTGCCTCAGGGACTCTTGTATGAAGTGAAGCTGTATGAAACCGACAATAACATTGCGAGCTATCGAGGGGGTTTATGAGAGTTGCATTAGTCGCTCCACTGGTTACTGCCATTGCCCAGCCTTACCTTGGAGGCGCGCAGGCACTCCTCGCTGACATGGCACAAGGGTTAATACAGCGCGGTCATACGGTGACGCTTTTCGCCAGGGATGACTCTTTCGTTCCTGGTATCTCGATTGAACCGATAAACGTTCCAGATACTGTCCTGCCGGCCGACTTCTCTCAGCCATTGCAGGAACGCAGCGTCGACGAGGGCTTCTTTGCCCAGGCCAATCTCTTTCTCGATCTTTTTCTTAGGTTGCAACGGCGCAGCGCAGAGTTTGACCTGGTCCATGTACACGCCTTCGATTGGCCTGCCTTTGCCTGTAGTACCTTGATACGCGATATCCCTGTCATTCACACTTTGCATCTTCCGGCGATAGCGCCAGAAATTAATGCTGCCCTGCAAGTATTGCACCAGCAGGACCACCCTCTTACATTGATAACAGTATCCTATGCCTGCGCCGAAACCTATGCCAGCTACACTCCCATTGATCACGTGATCTACAACGGGCTTGACCTGGATGCTATCCCCTTCATAGCCAAAACGCCTGTGGAGGCACCTCTCCTCTTCGCCGGGCGCATAGCCCCGGAGAAGGGGGTTGAAGCCGCTATCGACATTGCCGAGATGGCGGGCTATCGTCTCTTGATCGCCGGTGGTATCTATGACCGCCGCTATTATGAGCAGCGTGTTTTGCCGAAACTGCGGCGAGCGGGAGGGCGCGTAACCTACCTCGGACAGCTTGAACGGCTGGCTTTATGGAAAATAATGGGTCAATCGCTTGGCCTGCTTTTCCCAATCGAGTGGGATGAGCCCTTTGGTTTGACCGCGGTCGAGGCTATGGCGACCGGTACGCCGGTGATCGCCTTCCGCCGGGGCGCGGCAGCAGAGGTTATTCGTCACGGGGAAACCGGCTTTCTGGTTGAGCCGGGTGAACGCGCGCATGCCGCCGCACTGGTCGATGATCTCTTTGATATTCCACGCACCCATTGCCGGGCACATGTTGAAGCCCATTTTTCCTTGCAGGATATGCTCGATGCATACGAACAAGTATATTATTCTGTGAAGAAGTAGCGTTAAGCAGCGTGAGCAGGTAGTAGGCAGATAATAAGCAAATTAAAATACGGGGAGATAGCGTTCAAGTTCCCAGGCATGGACATGCGTGCGGTAGTCACTCCATTCGATCGACTTTGCCTCAAGAAACCCCTCGTAGATCGAATCGCCAAGCGTCTCGCGTACGAGGGAATCTTCACGTAATCCTTCCAACGCCTCGCCGAGCGTGACCGGGAGCAGGCGAGTGTGCCGCTGTAGACGTTCGCTTTCATCGCGCAGGAAGAGACTCTCATCCATGGCTGCCGGCAGAGTCAGCTTGCGTTGAATGCCATCCAGTCCTGTGCGTAGCATAACGGCCAGGGCAAGATATGGATTGCAACTGGGATCGCAGCAGCGCAATTCGATGCGCGCGGACATCCGACGATTGGAGCTGGGCCGCGGCACGCGAATAAGGGCTTCGCGGTTCACCCGCCCCCAATTGACAAAGACGGGAGCCTCAAAGCCATGGACCAGTCGTTTATATGAATTTATCAGCGGCGCGAGGATAGCGCACATGGCGCGGGCGTGAGCCAGTTGTCCCGCGATAAAATAGCGTCCAACGTCTGACAACCCGTACTCACCTCGCTCATCAACAAAGGCGTTCTGGTCTGTGGCAGTTACGATGAGCTGTTGATGCGTGTGCATACCAGAACCATTGACGCCATAAAACGGCTTTGGCATGAACGTGGCATAGAGGCCATGCTGGGCGGCGATCGACTTCAGAACATACTTTGCCGTCACCAACCCATCGGCAATGGAGAGTGCGCCGGCGGTTTCAAAATCAAGCTCGTGCTGTCCGGCAGCTACTTCGTGATGGCTCGACTCGATAGTGATATGCATTTGCTGCAGCGTTTGCACCATATGACGCCGCACGGTAGCGGCCAGGTCGGTCGAGAGATCAAAGTATCCTCCACGGTCATGTGGTAGTGGGGTTGGCGTCGTATTGTCCATTTGCAGCAGGAAAAATTCCAGTTCAGGGGCCACGAGAAAGGTATATCCCATGGATTCCGCCAGTTGCAGAGCATTCAAGAGGGTTGCACGCGGATCGCCATCAAAGCGCTCGCCATCGGGAGTACGCACATCGCAGATAACACGGGCGACGACGTCATCCTCATTGACCTGGTCGGTGAAGGTACTTGTTCCAGTTGCCATCTGCGGACGCGCCGATCCAGGCACAATGGTAAATGTCGCAAGGTCAGGAAAGAGATACATATCACTTTCGGCGACGCGGGCAAATCCCTCGAGTGCGGAGCCATCAAACCACTTGCCATGCGTAATGCAGTCGGAGAACTGCTCTACAGGGATTGTGACACACTTTGCCATACCCACGACATCAGTAAATTCCAGGTTGATGAAACGCACGCGCTCGGCTTCTATGGTGGCCAGGACCTGGTTACGTTCGGTTTGTTTCTGCTGCTCTGACATACTACCCAACCTCGCTTTTTTGTGGTTAATTATGTTGCTTTCAAGTCTTGTAGCGCCTCCCATTTGAGTGGGTGAAAACTATTATAGCAGATCATGCTGACTCTTCACATCCTTTTAACACGCCTGCGCTACAATACAAGAAAATCGAAGGAGTGAGGAGAAATAAGCACGACCGCCGTTCGCATCTATTGCCACCAGGCCATTATTCGTGTGCGCGATCACCGTACCCACCAATGGTTGACGCAGTGGGTGATGCCTTTTCTGTGACAACAAGTGTTTCAAGTGTTACACCGGAGTAAACAATTGCTTTGTGGGGCGGAAGCCATGCTCGGTATTTTCGGGAATTACCGCGCAAATCGCTCCATAATTTTTTGAGTACGGTGTGTCCCGGGACAGGGCGACCGTGAGATTGGGGCGACCGTGAGACCAGGGTGACCGCAAGGGTCACCCCTACTATATACGTTATACGTTCGCTCCTGTGAAGTCGCTCTGCAGAGGATGAGGGTTGTGCATGATTCAATCATTTGTGTCATTCGTTAACAGAGTTCTGTAAGGGGGAGATGGCCCTTTTCTGTTTTGTTCTTTTTTGCTTTATGAATAGTGGAAAAGGAGGGTAGCGATTTCTAATGCTAGTAGGGACCCGATTATGGTCATTAGGCATGGTTCAAATGCACTTGACACTTTTGTGCTCGTCCTACGTAAACATTGTCAAGTAGGATTGGCTCTTTTTGAACCTTGTCTTAATAAAATAATCGGGTGAGCGATCAAATGCAATGTAGGGGCCGCACGTCCCACGAATTGCGCAACGAGATAACGCGAGCGTTCGAACGTTCGCGTTACCGACTTGAAGAGAAACTCGTCTGAGCGATCAGTTTCCTCTTCTTTTCTCACAGGAGGAAATACCATCTTGGGTACTCAAAAGAAGTGTTTTACTCAGCCAGGGTAATACACCCTTCACCCATCAAGTAGCACTGCCCCCCAACAGAGACGCCCGTGATGTGTCGCTCGTCCTGCTCGATTTTCACCTGCACCAAACTGGGACGTCCCAACTCAAAGCCCTGTTCACTGACCATCTGACTGCTCCCCATGGCGGCAGGCGGCACGAGTCCGTGGCGTACCAGATAACAGCCCAACGGACCACTTGCCGCACCCGTGGCGGGATCTTCGGCGATTCCCATCGCCGGAGCAAACATGCGGCTATGCACGGTTGAATCGGGCAGTGCTACCTCTTGCGTAAAGGCGAAGACATGTGGCGCGGCAAAATCGCGCAGTACACGCTCCCAGACATCCAGCCGAAAGCGAATGGCACGCATGGCCTCCAAGCTTTTGATCGGGACAAAGAGGAAGGGCACGCCACACGAGACCACTTCCAGTGGCAAGGTCGCATCAAGCACGGCTGGATGTCTGGGAGAGCATCTGGGCAACCGCTTCACGATCTGCGAACACTGGCCCAAAAGTGGGCAGCGGCTGACGCATCTGGATCAAATGGAGCTGCCCTTCCCGCACTTGAAGTGTGACAGGAACTACTCCCACGCCTTCCTCAAAGGTAATCGTCGTCTCTGGTTCAGCAAGCTGGAGCATGCGCTCATGAGCGAGCACAAAGGCTGTTCCGACCGTTGGATGACCCGCCATGGGCAATTCGACCGCAGGGGTAAAGAAGCGTACCCAGTAGTCATGCGCAGCATCTTGAGCAGGGAACACGAAGGCACTCTCCGAGAGATTCAGTTCTTTAGCGAGTGCCTGCATCGTTTTCGGGGCTAGGCCGCTCGCATTGGGAAAGACGGCCAGTTGGTTCCCGCCGAACGGTTGATTAGTAAACACATCCACGAGAAAATAGCGCAGTTGTTTCATAGATCTCCTCATCTTGAATCATGCATGCAGAAAGAATAGCTCTTCTGGCTCTCAGTATATCTCGAAGAGGAGGACCAATGCACAGCTTCGGCGCTTACCCGCGGCTTGTCGCGTCCCATCAATATCGAATACCAGATAGTGTGTTCCCTGCCGGTCCCACAGCCCATCCGCTTTTTCCTCCTTCTCCAGAGATCGAGCCACCAGGTCTTCGAGAAACAACATGCGCAATGCCTCGACAGGAGCTTGATCCAGAGCAGCAAGAAAGCGGGAGAGCGTCGAGCGCGCAGGCAAGCGAATTCGTCCGAACAGCGGCAAGAACGCGTTAGCAAAAGGCTGCAAGCGCTCATAGAACGCTTCGAGTGTGCATTCCCCGCTGATGGCGTAACCCAGTAGCACAGCGACAAAGTCAACAACCTCGTAGTGCCCGAAACGACGGCGCGCAAAGCGCACGCGTCCTTCAATGGCGGAAAGGACGCCAATCCGCCGAAGATAATGAGCGATGAGGGTCACCTCACCGAACCAGGACGGGGTTGAAGGAACTAACTGGGGAGAGGTTTGGATGGTTACCGGAAAATCAGCGATACTGCCCATGTGTGCTCCTTGTTCAAGGAAATTTGTTTTCTTCCCTTGTAAGGAGGCACATTTCTGCGCCTTTTAGCTACCCGCTCTCACCTCGTTGCGCAATTCGTGGGACGTTGTGCCCAATTCATTGCGCCTGCCTGGGGGGCCGATAAACAGGGATGACCAGAAGAGGTGAGAGCAAGCGGAACCCGGTCCTGCTGCGCACATTCGCTCCGCTCAGTGTCAACTCCGCGAAGCATCTCGACGCCCATGCAGACAGACCCTTCGCTGCGGCTCAGGGTGACAAGAGAACACGGTCATGCTGCGCTCAGGGGGACACGGTGAGGCAGCTTAGGGTGATGCGTATTGGGGCCGATAAATCGGCGGTGGGCACGATAAATCGGCCCCTACAGCTTACTCAATTTAACAGTCAATGTTCATCATTGCGCCCCTACAATGTTTTTCCTACCAGTGCTTCTTGATCGAGGGGGCCGATGGCGGCGACCGTCAGAGCATTGAATGGAGAGAAGCGGCGCAGAACAGTCAATGCCTGCTCCTCGGTCACAGCGTCGATGGCAGCTTTCACTTCCTGGATCGTACGCAGTTTGCGTTCATACCACCAGGAATGCGACAATGCTCCCATACGTGAACCGGAGCCCTCGCCTCGCATTACGTTCTCGCTCTTCAACTGCACTTTGGCCCGCGCCAGTTCATCGGCAGTGATACCTTCTTGCTCTAGCTTGTGTAGCTCATTCACGATAACTTCCAGGCATTCGTGCCCCTGCTCGGGCGTTGTGCCGGCGTAGATTCGGACAGCCCCAATGTTCCTGTTTCCCGAGAGACCAGCCGAGACGCTATAGACTAGCCCGCGCTTCTCACGGACTTCGACAAAGAGCCGCGAGGCCATACCGCCGCCTAGTATTTCGCTGATTACCAGCGCCGCGTAATAGTCCGGATCGGTATAATGGGGGAAGGGGAACATCAATCCCAGGTGCTCCTGTTTGCCTTCTTGATGCTCGAGGGCAATGTTTGATGCAGGAGATGGATGTTGCTCCGACGAGAGAGGAGCGTGTCCACTCCAATCGCCGAAGAGCTGCTGTACCTGCTCAACTACGTGATCCCAGTCGAACTTGCCCGCGATCGCGAAAAGGACGTTATTTGGTTGATAGCGTGCTTTCCAGAAGTCTCGCAAGTCCTTTCTTTGCAGCGTCTGGACGCTCTCCGTTGTGCCCAGGGATGGACGAGCGAGCGCGGTACCACGGTAAAAGCTGGCGCGTGCAAGGTCAAAGATGCGGCTCATGGGTTCATCGTCGCGCCGGCGAATCTCCTGTAGCACCACGCTGCGCATTTGCTCCAAATCGTCCCTGGGGAAGGTCGGAGTGAGCAATATTTCTTGCACCAGTGGCAGAGCGGCATCAAACCTGGTGTTAACCATCTGAGCCATCAACCGCGATGTCTCCCAGCCCGTACTGGCTCCCTTGCGTACTCCCAGGGACTCGAACGCCTCGTTCAAGGCGCGCGCGTCCTTCAGTTTCGTGCCCTGGAAAAGCATATATTCAAACAGGTGCGCGAGGCCCTGCTTCTCCTCCGGTTCATGAATTACCGCCGCTTCAAGCTGAAAGCCGAGGGTGATTGAATTCAGGCTGGACATGTACTGGCCAACCATTTCAAGGCCATTGGATAGTTGATGATAGAAGTAATTGGGTGGCAGGTTCAATTGATCATTCATGTATCGTGATGTTCCTTTCTGAACAGCAGTGCAGGTGTGATTTGGAAAACACCGTCAGTATACCACAACATTGGAATGATCCAGAGGGGGATAGGTCGACCGCTAGGGTCGACCTATCCCTACTATACACGGTAGACGTTTTCGCCGGGGGCGCCGGTCGACCACAAGGGGGTGGGTCGACCGCCTTACAGGTATAGGTTTTTTAGGAAAGAAGGGAGAGGAAGGA
>VBHI01000306.1 GCA_005881495.1 Chloroflexota bacterium | reverse complement strand
ACCTAACATTTCCTGGCATTTTAGACTATTAACGAGAAGAAATGGTGCTTTATGTCCTCTACGACACGCCAACTTTCTACGGAAACGACCTCCATTACTACAGCCGACAAATGGAAGCGCAGACGTGATATACCAATAGCTATCCTTGCCTGGATCGGAGTGGTCGCGGTCATTCTCTGGGCAGCCTGGCACATCATCAGGTCACTACTCATACTCACCATTGCAGCCCTGCTCGCCTACGCCCTTTCACCCGCTGTGAAGTTCCTACAACGCTTCATGCCGCGCTTCCTGGCCGTTCTTCTCGTCTACCTTCTTGCGTTAAGCGGCCTTAGCTTCCTGATTTACCTGATTATCAGTAACGCCGTCCATCAAATCTTTCAACTTTCCCTCTTTCTGCGCACCGAGTTAACCTCAAGTGGCTCTGGACAACCCACTCCCCTGGAGCAAACACTGATTTCCATAGGCATCTCGCAGAGCCAGATTAACGATGCGCGGCAGCAGATAATTGTTCAAACGTCGGAATTAGCTAGCAGCGCTATTCCCTTTTTAAGAAGAATCTTCGACTTCGTACTTGATACCATCATCGTAGCCGTCATGAGCATCTACCTGGTCATTGACGGGGGACGCGTCAATCGCTGGTTACGCACCAATATGCCACAGCAACTACAGGGCCATACGCTTTTCCTCCTGGACACATTGGAACGTATCGTTGGCGGCTACATTCGTGGCCAATTTACCCTCGCTTTCTTGATCGGTCTGCTTGTAGGTATCGGCATGTCTCTCTTTCAGGTACCCTTCCCCATCTTACTGGGTGTCCTGGCTTTTATCTTCGCCTTCGTGCCAGTCCTGGGAACGTTCATCTCCGGCGCGGTCTGCGTTCTGCTTGCTTTGACCAAGGGTTGGTTGATAGCGCTGTTCGTCCTGCTGTATTTTGTTGCTATCCACGTCTTCGAGGGAGACATTGTTGGTCCGCGTATCGTTGGCAAAGCCGTGGGGTTACATCCTATTGTTTCCCTCACCGCACTTGTTGCCGGCGCCGAGTTGTTTGGAATCTGGGGAGCACTCTTCGCGTCTCCAATCGCAGGAATCATTCAGGTACTCATCGCAGCCTTCTGGACAGAGTGGCGCACAAGGCACCCAGAAGCATTTCAAAAAGAGAAAGAGCAATTTCCTGAAGTCAAAGCACTGATACCTGAAACTATCGAAGCTTCTCCAGTAGATAAGCCTACCAGTTCTTCAGAATAACCATTTCACATTTGTTTTGTAATGTTTCTTTGCATTATTCGGGAGTAAATATATGTCTACTAAAGACTGGAATGCATCACTCTATGATCAAAAACATGCCTTCGTATTTGAATATGGTAAAAGTCTTCTCTCTCTGCTCGATCCACAACCCGGCGAGTCTATCCTTGATCTCGGCTGCGGCACAGGTCATCTCACGAAAGCAATAGCCGAGTCAGGAGCGCATGTGGTTGGCCTCGATAGCTCTCCGAGCATGATTGAAGTTGCTCGCGCAGCTTATCCAGAACTCGAGTTTATCCTGGCTGATGCCACGAATTTCTCTCTTCCTGCTACCTTCGACGCGGTTTTCTCTAATGCCACTCTGCACTGGGTGATTGAAGCTGAGAAGGCAATACGTTGTATCGCTACATCCCTGAAGACCGGCGGCAGGCTTGTCGCAGAATTTGGTGGGAAGGGAAACGTTGCGACGATTATCACTGCAATTCAACAATCCATCTGGGAACTGGTGCACATTGAGGTGAAGCATGGCTGGTATTACCCTTCTATCGGTGAATATACACCAATGCTAGAGAAATATGGCCTTGCCGTGCAAAGCGCGATTCTCTTTGACAGGCCAACGAAATTGGAGGATGGCGAAAACGGCTTGCGCAATTGGATACACATGTTTTGCGCCAGCATGTTTCGCGACGTTCCTGATGCTATGAAGGAACAGGTGCTACACAGTACAGAAGAAAAGGTTCGTGATCGCCTCTTCATGGTTGACCATTGGATCGCCGATTACAGGCGGTTGCGCATTATGGCAGCCAAAGAATAACTCCTCTACGCAAATCTGCTTGTCTACAACGACATTGTATGTTAGTATGCTTCGGTAGAACTAACAAACACCGTTTCCATACACGATAATAGTAATTCAGTATGTTCTTGAAGCATCTTAAAATCTATCAGCATGGGATTTGTGCGTTTTTCATCATACTTACTGCGATAATACTGCGTATCATTCTCATCGGGCAGGGATGGCCACCAACCAATAGCGATGAAGGTACATTAGGTTTGATGGCTCTCCACATCGCCTATCGCAGTGAATATCCCATTTTTTTCTACGGCCAGGGTTATATGGGACCTTTCGAAGCCTATCTTGCTGCCATACTCTTTCACATACTTGGCCCTTCCTTGTTCGTGCTTCGATTAGGTCTCATTCTCATCTTCTGTCTCTTTCTCGTCAGCATCTATCTACTCATAAGCCTGCTCTACACGAAAAAATTGGCCCTTCTTACACTCTTCTTGCTCGCGCTAGGTTCTCCAGAGATATTTTCGATTCAGCTCAGGGCTATCGGCGGCTATCCTGAAACACTGCTCTTTGGCACCCTTCAATTGCTCATCGCCTCCTGGCTTGCATTTTCCTGTCGCCGGGATTTGCCCACCCACAAGCGCTGGAGACACCTCGTGCTCTACGCATGCTGGGGGTTCTTAGTAGGCTTCAGCATCTGGACAGATCTGCTTGTGCTACCCTTTGTCCTGACATCTGCCCTAGTATTGCTGGTATTCTGCTGGCCTGAATGGCGTACATGGGCACCCCTAACCGTCATCGCAAGTTTTGTTCTTGGGGTGCTTCCATTGATTATCTATAATCTTACCGTTCCCTATCAAGAAAGTACCTTATATGATTTTTTACACGTCTACCGTTCAGATGCGACAGCCACTATCGACGTCAAACATATCCCCCTTGTGCAGAAAATAGTGGGCACCCTCCTGGTCGGCGTTCCTAATGCTACCGGGGCAAATCCCATCTGCCCTGATCAAAATTTGCTACTTTTTGGTCTCTTCAACCGGAGCACTCTCAATTGCACTCTGTTTCAAGGAAGCTGGAGCATTGGCTGCCTTCTATTACTGATCCTCGCAGTTTTTCTTAACATACGAGCTATCTGGAAACAGCGACACACAGCATCCTGCAGTCTAACACCCGCTGAATCGCGGCAGGCTACTATCCGCTATTTCGCGCGTCTGATGCTCCTGGCAAGTGCGTGTTTGACCATTCTGCTCTTTGCTCTCAGTCCTGTCTCAGCACTGAACCCCTGGACGAACACGCGCTACCTATTCTGCCTGCTTGTTGCCACTCCGGCCATTATCGCACCTCTCTGGGAACATGTAAGTGAGGTCAGTATCAGCTCGTCCTGGAAAGACAAACTGCTAGCGGTTGCAAAAGGTACCGTCCTCATCTATATTGCTTTTGTTTTGGGAATGGGTTATGTCAACACGATAAAAGCCATTCCAGCTACCCAGCAATTCAACCGGCAACAAGACGCACTGATAGCTGACCTTATGCGCATGGGTGCAACGCACATTTATTCTGAGTACTGGACCTGTGATCGCGTCATTTTCCTCAGCGATGAGCGTATTATCTGCGGAGTCGTGACGAATCTCATTGAGCCAGGATATAATCGCTATCAGCCTTACTATACGATGGTTGCAAAAGATCCCCATGCTTTTTACGTCTTTCCTCTCGGTTCTTCGCCAGCCTTCCACTTCGCTGGTATGGTAGCTTTCAAGCACCTGCATTTTCGGCGCTTTATTTTTGATGGGTACATTGTGTTTCAACCAACTTGAAGCGTGCTCGCTGGTAAATAGCATCCATTCGCTCTACAGAAAACCAGATATCGGTCTATCCATGCTGCACCAACAGTCAACCTCGCTTCGACTTGCCTAACGCGATGCTGTTTCAACACCCCAAAGTATTCAATTGGATACGCTTCCCGCGCCCCGATATGGTTCGGCCCCGACCTTTTGACCCACGACGCAGGTATTGCAGAAACGCCCGTTGCACTTCCACCGCTGGAAGGTAGACTGAGAGAAAAGGGCTGGCAACAGCACCTCACTCTCAGTCTATCTTCCACCCCGTGAGCGCCTGGGAAGTTATTTGACGGTATTTTATCGTCTGGTCCAGCACATATTTCGTTTCAAGGAGACCGAAGCCGCTGCTGCCTTTCACCTCCTGGCCTCCATCCCACTCTTGCTGCCGGAGGAGCACATTTTCTTCAGCCACCTTATAATGCGGCATGCGGAAAGTATACATCCTGGTCAGGAGATGATGAAGTTCCTGGATAGAGCGGCGTTCTCCATGACTGAGGGAAATGGCTGACGCTAAGCGATCTTTGAGCATGGTCATCAATGATTTTTGCCCCGCAAATGTTTGACTGATCTCCTGGTAAATTGCTGGAAGACGAATGATATTCGCCCGGAAATAGGTGGTATAGAGCTCATCTACGCAATCGGCCCCCCAAATTATCTGATCAATATTTAAGATCGGCATCTCTGCGCCGCTGGGAGCGCTAAACGCCCTATCCCCCACACGGAATGGCTCAAAAAATGGCCGGATGTGATGAGTAAACACCTCAGGCGTAATCCCTCTTTTCACCTGGACGATGGAATCGATCATCATTTGAAAGCTGGCCGTTGTCGCATGCAAACAGGTGGCAAACTCCTGGCGTGAGATAGGAAAAGTACATGCGGTCAACATGTTTGCCAGACAAGAATCAAGAGAAGACATCCCTCGGCGCAAACTGTCAATGAAGACTCTTTCTTGAGGCAGTGAGGTAAAGGTGCGTTCTCTTTCATTCCCGGGGTTTCTGGAAGTGTAATCGATAAATGAGTCTCTGGGGATTTGCGCAGCAACGTCAGCAGAAAGGGCCAGCAATGCCTCACTGAAGCCAGGCACGCAATCTGCGGGCTCTATACCAAATCTTACCAGCGAGGCGCCAAACATACTTAGATCTCTGATGGCTGCATTGCAATGAATGAAATTACGTCCTGGCAGGCTTTGCGCTTGAGCGACGGCCTGCTCTAAAGCCCGTCTTATCCCCTCGGTATCATGCCGTTCATTCAGCCCTGGAAGTCGCAGGAAAGCTCCATCGGCTCCGAGCGGATCCGCTTCTGCGATCGCCTGATTTATTGCTGCTTCCCTTCTGAGCGTTGCCGCCAAGCTATGTAGCCGGGGCGTTAAACCGTCAAGCAACGGTTCGTGTGGGTAACTCATTGCTGGCATTTCCTCCTGGTGCATCATGAAAACACCTCTCTTTTGCATTTTCCCCCCACTGTACAGGTCAGCTTTCTTTTTGCAACACAGCTGTCTCTTGCGCCTTATTGAGACACTCACGCAAACGTTCAGCCAACACGGGCAGGTACTCGGTTCTACCGCTAATGTGGTTGCCAGGATTAATATAAATCTCCACCTCCCCCTCCCTCGCTTTCACCACTTTCTGCCAGCCATCAGCGCGCTGGGGCTCTTCACTCGTCCAGAAGAACGTGATCTTGCCAGGATAAAGGCCGGGCGTGTAATTTGCAACCAGCCAGTCATAGATATTTGACCAGTCCTGGCGGAGAGTCTCAACCCTTGGTCGCAGGGCCTTCAACCTGAGTCCCAAAGACGCCAGGCCCGCTTTGCTATCCCTGCCTGCAGGTTCACCTTGCTCGGCGTGTCCCAGCAGTTGAGCGTCTGTCGAGCGCCTGTAGTGCGCAAAGCGCAGATACCTATACACATGTTGCAGACAGAGAAACCAATCAAATTGCTTCTCCTGACCAATCCGTAGTAAGTTGCAAAGGTGGCTGATGACACTGCGAACCGATCCATGGCGGGCAGGAAAATCCGGGTCCATTAAAAGCACCAGACCGATCTCCTGGCCTTGCGCTTGCAGCTGCCGTGCCATCTCATAGGCCAGCAGACCCCCATTGCAATATCCACTCAAAAAGTACGGGCCTTTTGCTTGAACGCGGCGCATTGCTTCAATATGCGCGGCGGCCACCTCTTCAAAAGTTGGCGGGCTCGCCAGTCCCTCAAACTTATATGGCTCAAGCAGGTAAAATGGCTGCTCCGGGCCCAGGTGGCGCGCCAGTTCCCGGCTATAGAGTCCCCCACCCTTCCACTCCCCATGCAAATAGAAAAACGGCGGCCGAGACCCTCCCGCCTGCACTACCACCAGCAGTGCCCGGTCGTCGGTCTTTGTCTCTCCTGGCAGCGCTGCCCTGCTCTCCCCCTCAAGGATCCTTGCCAAATGCTCTATGGTCGCCCCTGCAAAGAGGGTCGAGAGCGGCAGTTTCTTGCCGCATACCTGCGCCATGCGATCAAACAGCCGCACTGTCAGCAACGAGTCTCCTCCCAGCTCGAAAAAGTCATCCTTGATCCCGATGGGCCGCACCTCCAGCAGTTCCTCCCAGATCTGCACCAGTTGCTGCTCCACTGGCAGCCTCGGCGCCACGTAGCTCTCTTCGACCACACTCCTGTCCTGTTCGGGTGCGGGCAGCGCCCGCCGGTCTACCTTGCCGTTGGATGATAACGGCAGCCTTTCCAGCAGCATAAACGCCGATGGCACCATATAGGCTGGCACTTGCTTCATCACATGGCTTTTCAGCTCTGCGGCGGTGACGCTCAGTTCCTTCTGCAGCTCCACGTACGCGACCAGTCGTTTGTCTCCAGGCGTATCTTCCCGCACCACCACCACCGCATGCCGCACCGCTGGATGCTGAGTGAGCAGTGCTTCGATCTCGCCCAGCTCGATGCGAAAGCCACGTAGCTTCACCTGGAAGTCCAGCCTGTTCCGAAACTCAATGTTCCCATCCGGCAAGTAGCGCGCCAGGTCTCCCGTCTTGTACAGCCGCGCGCCGCTTTCGGACCCAAAGGGGTCGGCCACAAAGGCTTCTGCTGTGCGCAGCTCATCACCAAGGTACCCTCGACCAACACCGATGCCTCCTACATAGAGTTCCCCGCCCACCCCAATCGGCAGCGGCTCCAGATGGTGGTCCAGTATATAGAGCCGCATATTGGGGATCGCTCGCCCTATTGGAATAGAGCTTGTCATCCCATCTGGCGCTTCGTAGATCGGATAATGCGTCACATCGTCGGAGCACTCGGTTGGCCCATACGCGTTGAGCAAGGGCACGTGGGGATAGATGTTCAGCCAGCGCTGGCACAGCTCCACCGCCAGTGCCTCTCCGGTCGGCACCAACCAGCGCAATGCTCCCAGCTTCGGCCTGCTAGCCGCTTCGATCTCGTCTGCATCCAGCATGGCTCGCAGCAACGAGGGCACGGTTTCCAGGATCGAGACCTGGTGGCGCTCGACCTGGGTAAGCAGCTGCACAGGATCATGGGCCACCTCGTCGGGATAAATCTGAACGCTTCCACCGACGAGCAGTGCAGCCAGGAATTGCCACACCGAGATATCAAAGCACTGCGAAGCCGTTTGCGCCACCCTGTCGCCAGCTGTCAAAGCTAGCGCGTCGATCTTGGCATGGATATGGTTGAGCATCCCCCGCTGCTCGACCATCGCCCCTTTGGGCATTCCGGTCGAGCCAGAGGTATAAATGACATAGGCCAGATCTCGCGGCGTGCTGCAGACGGGGAAGTTTTCTTCGCACTGGCTCGCCTGCATCATCTCCTCGTAGTAGAGAGGCTCTGGACACAGCTCGGCTGGCACCTCCTCCAGCGCATGGGTGAGTGTCGACGCAAACGCCGTCGTGGCCAGGACGATGCTGCAGCGGCTGTGCTCGATTACCCGGCCCAACCTCGCCGCTGGATGATGGGGATCGAGGGGCAGATAGGCCCCTCCCGTTTTGTAGATGGCCAGGATGGAGATCAAAAGGGGGATGCCCCGCTCAGCCAGTAAGGCCACGAGCCTCTCCTGCCCAACCCCACGCTCGCGCAACTGGTGTGCAAGCCGGTTGGCGCGGGCGTTCAACTCCTGATAGCTAAGCTGCTCACCCTCGTAGACAACTGCCATCGCCTCAGGGGTCCGCTCCACCTGATTCTCGAAGAGCTGATGCAGGCACTGCTCCAGCGGATACTCCGTCTGAGTCGTGTTCCACTCCACCAGCAACTGCTGGCGCTCCTGCTCCGTCAGAAGCGGCAGAGTAGACAACGACAGGTTGGCGTTGGCCACAATGCCTGCCAGCAAGGTCTGCCATTGCCCTGCCAACCGGGCTATCGTCGCCTCGTCAAAAAGGTCGATGGAGTACTCAAAGCGGCAATCTAACCCCGCCGGGCCTTCCTGCACCTCTAAGGATAGCTCGAATTGAGCGGTCTCGGTCAGGTTCCCCACATCGACGGGCTCCCACTTTTCGGGTAAGCTAGCGGGCGGAGTATCAAAGTTCATCATCACCTGGAAGAGCGGGTTGCGCCCTGCCTGTCGCCCCGGTCGGATTGCCTTGACCAGGGAGGCAAAGGGCAGTTCCTGATGCGCCTGAGCCGCCAGCACAACCTCGCGCACGCGCGCGAGCAGAGCCACGAAGCTGGGATCGCCCGACAGATCGGTGCGTAGCGCCAGCGTGTTGACGAAAAAGCCTACCAGCGCCTCAGTCTCGGCCTGCGTGCGGTTGGCAGCAACAGTGCCGATCACGAGATCCTCCTGCCCGGTGTAGCGGTACAGCAGCGTCTGGAAAGCTGCCACCAGCGTCATGTACAGCGTGACCCCCTGCTGACGGCTCAGGTGTTTGAGCCCATCGGTCAGTGTCCGGGACAGGGTGAGGAGGTAGGTCGTTCCTTGGGAGGAAATCGGCGCTGTCCGCGGGCAAGCGATCGGCAGTTCCAGGATCTCCGGCCCATTAGCCAGTTGCTGCTTCCAGTAGGCGAGTTGTTCGGCGAGCTGCTCCCCTTGCAGCAGCTCTCGCTGCCAGACCGCGAAATCGGTGTACTGGAGGGGCAGGTCAGGCAGCGATGTAGGCTGTCCGCTCGCGAAGGCTTCGTACAGGCTGCTCAACTCTCGCAAGAGCACATTCAGCGACCAGCCATCGACAACAATGTGATGCACCGTCAAGAGCAACAGGAACTCCTCTGATGCCAGGCGCAACAGGGTGGTGCGCAGCAGCGGCCCCCGGACCAGATCAAAGGGGCGCTGTGTCTCTGCGCTCGCCAGCCGTTGCGCCTCTACCTCCCGCTCACACTCGAACAGGTATTGCAGATCAAGCACCGGCAGGGTGAGCGTCAGGGCGGGAGCGATAATCTGCACTGGCCTGCCCTCCTGCGTCCCGAAGGTCGTACGCAACGCGTCGTGGCGCAACACGAGAGCGTTGAGGCTGCGCTCGAGCGCCTCGATATCGAGCGGTTTGCGCACGCGCAAGACGACGTAAATGTTGTAGGTCACGCTCTCCGGTTCCTGCTGCTGCAGGAACCAGAGCCCTTCCTGGGTCAGAGAGACAGGAAATGTATGCAGAGCCTGCTCCGATGTTGATACAGCTCCGGTTGCTGGCAGACGATACGCCTCTCGCGAGAGCTTGTGCAGGACCGGCCGGTGAGATTGGGAATGCGTTGCCTGAAAGCTGGAAACGATCTCCGTCAGTTGAGCCACGGTGGGTGCCTCAAACAAACGGTGCAGTGGCACATGTACATGTAAGAGCGCCTGCAGACGTGACATGACCTGCATTGCCAGTAACGAATGGCCGCCCAGGGCGAAAAAGTCATCGTGAACACCGACCTGCTCGATCCCCAGAACCTCTGTCCAGGTGCCAGCCACGATCTCTTCCAGCGCAGTGCGCGGTGCCACAAAGCGCTCCTGGCGTTCGCTCTCCGTGAAATCGGGCGTGGGCAGCGCATGACGATCAACCTTCCCGCTAGCGTTAAAAGGAAACGCTTCAAGCAGGACGAAGGCCGCGGGCATCATGTAGTCAGGTAGGTGCTCTTTGAGCAGGCTGCGTAGTTGAGCGACAAGCTGAGAGGTTTCCTGGGCTGGCTGAAGCACCACATAAGCCACCAGGCGCTTGACGCCCGGCACGTCCTCATGCGATACCACTAACGTCTGGTGTACGGCGGGATGCAGTTTGATTGCAGCTTCGATCTCGCCCGGTTCGACACGGTAGCCGCGGATCTTGATCTGGTTGTCGACCCGCCCAAGAAATTCGATGATTCCTCCAGGCAGGTAACGCGCCAGGTCTCCGGTCTTGTAGAGCCGCGCCTGTGGCTGCTGACTAAAGGGATCAGTAATGAAGCACCTGGCCGTCAGTTCGGGGTGATTGAGATAGCCACGAGCGAGCGACTCACCCCCGATATGCAATTCGCCGACCATGCCCTCTGGCACAGGTTGGCCAGCCTTGTCCAGAATATAGACTGTACGGTTGGGCAAAGGACGGCCAATCGGGATGTTCGCTTCAAGATGTTCCTGCTCAACATAGCGTGGAACATCAAAGATGGTGGTGGTAATAGTAGCCTCCGTAGGGCCATAGACATTGAACAGTCGTGCAGAGCGCAGCGGCGATTGCCGCCAGAGCTGCACCGCCTCGGGATGCAGCCGATCGCCTCCGGCAATCACAAGCCGGAGCCGCTGGCCCGCCAGTTGCTCGGGAGCCGCTGCCCATTCCAATATCACCTCATGCCAGTAGTCACAGGGCATAGTAATGACGGTGAGCTGGTGCTCTTTAACCCGGCGCAGGAGGTCAGCAGGAGACCATACCTCAGGTCCACGTAGCACCAGCCGCGCACCGACTAGCAGCGGCGAGAGTATTTGCTCCAACGAAGCATCAAAGGTAAACGAATTGAACTGCAAGGTGCAATCATCAGCGCTCAGCTCCTGGGCCTGTATAATAGCCTTGCAATGGGCCGCAATTGCGCGATGCTCAACAAGCACGCCCTTGGGCTGCCCCGTGGAACCGGAGGTGTAAATGACGTAGGCCAGGTGTTCCCCTTTGACCTCGTGGACCGGGTTGGTAGCGGGCTGCTGGCTAACGGTGGCCCAGTCGGCATCCAGGCAAACGAGTCGCGGATAGGACTCGGGGAACCGCGCGAGCAGGTGCTGCTGCGTCAGCAGGACCGGCATCCCGGTATCTTCTGCCATGAAGGCTATCCGCTCAGCAGGGGAAGTGGGATCGATGGGGACATGGGTGCCCCCAGCTTTGAGAATACCCAGCAGGCCAATGACCATCTCCAGCGAACGCTCGAGGCAGATGCCCACCGGCACCTCCGCCCTAACCCTCAGCTGGCGTAGGTGGTGAGCCAGATGATTGGCGCGCCGGTTCAACTCACCATAGGTGAGCCACCGTTCCTCGCAGACGATCGCCACCGCTTCTGGAGTGCGCTCGACTTGCATCTCGAACAGTTCGTGGACGCAGCGATCTTGGAAATATTCCACCTGGGGAGTATTCCACTCGACAAGGAGCCGGTGACGTTCCTGCTCTGTCAGGAGGGGTAGGGCAGCAAGCGTCTGCCCGGGATCGGCAACTGCCTCCTCTAGGAGCGTCTGCCAGTGGGACGCCAGCCGGGCTATTGTCACCTCATCGAACAGATCGCAGCGGTATTCGAAGCGTACCAACAGCCCTTCCGGCTGCTCTGCAACGTTGAGGCTCAGGTCGCTACGGGAGGTCCTCGCCCCGATCTCCATGCGGGTTACAGCCCACCCTGGGGCCACGATGGTCGGCGGCGGTGCCAGGGTCAACATCACCTGGAAAAACGGATTGTGGTCCAATGCGTGCGTTGGGTGCAGCTCCTTGACCAGGTACTCAAAGGGGAGCTCCTGGTGGGCCTGCGCCTGCAGGACCATGTTGCGCACCCGCCCCAGCAACTCACGAAAGGTGAGATCGCTCGACAGATTGGTTCGCAGCGCCAGCATGTTCTCAAATAAGCCGATCACCGCCTCGCTTTCTGCTCGCGTGCGACCCGCGGTGCCGGTCCCGATCAGCAGATCCTCTTGTCCGCAGTAGCGGTGCAGCAAGGTCAGCAAGGCCGCCACCAGGATCATGTCCAGGCTTACTCCCTCCCGCTGGCTCAGTGCCTTCAATGTCTCGCTGAGTGCCCCGGGAAGTATCCATCTATACATCGAGCCGCGCAAGGTCGGCACCGGCAAATGCTGGTGGTCGGTGGGCAAATCCAGAGCCGCAGGGCTCCCAGCCAGCTGTTGCTTCCAGTAGCTTAACTGCCTGGCGGCTGCCTCTCCCTTCAGCCATGCTTGCTGCCGCTGCGCAAAATCCGCGTATGGTAGGGGCGGCTCCAGCAAAGGCGAGGACTGACCGCGCGAGTAGGCCTCATACAGGCTGGCAAGTTCTCGCAAGAATACTCCCATGGACCATTCGTCGCAGATGATATGGTGCATGCTCAGCAGCAGTATGTGCTCCTCTGCTCCCAACTGCAGGAGGCTGGCACGCGCAAGTGGCCCATAGCTCAGATCAAAGGGCCGCTGCATCTCCTCTGTCGCCAGTCGTTGCGCCTCGGCCTCCCGCTGGGCCTCGGGCAGAGCCTGCAGGTCGACCACGGGGAGCGAGAGGCTCAGGCTGGGTGTGATCACCTGCTGCGGTTGGCCCTCTATCACCTGAAAGGTGGTGCGTAGAGCTGCGTGGCGCTGAACCAGCGCGTTGAGGCTGCGTGTGAGCGCCTGGGTGCTCAACGCTCGTCTTATATGAACAGTGGTAGAAAGAGTATTGAGGGTGCGATCGGGCTTGAACTGGTTAAGTATCCAGAATCCTTCCTGCGCCAAAGACAGAGGGAAGAATTTTACGTCCCCTCCTTGCGCTGCCGTATCGTGGAAAGCTGGTATAGACATTGTATGGTCCTTTCCTTGCGCTTCTCCAACCGTCCTCACCTCTCAGGTGAGTCAAACAGGAGGCGTTCTACTGGCACTCCACATAGATCTTGCTGACATACTGCAATACCATTCGACCGCATGCACGATGCAATCGACCCCGGAGAACAGAGGGCAGGCAAGGCTCGGAGCTTCGTGGTTGAGCACTCCTTTGCTTGGGCGACACACTTACGGTGCCTGGCGCGCGACTACGAGCAGCTTCCCCCTACAGTAGCTAGTCTTCATCTGGTTGCGTTTGCCTATCATGAGTATCGCATCAACGAATTTCTATATCAAGTCCCTAATAGCTCATGGTTCGGTCATTTTCAGGGCGGTTGAGGAGTTTCAGCCCCAAGTCGACCATAGATGACCGGTGAAACGTCCAACAAGCCTAAGATGCGCAGTTACAACTCGGAGAGAGGGGTGAGATGCCGATGATTTTGCTGTCCCAGCGTCACCACCGATAAGTGGATCAGCCGAAACGCTTGCAACAAGGCTTCCGCTGTCGGACGACTCGTGGTACGTGGCGAACAAAAGGCACCTTGTCCGAGCACGAAATGAACACAGATGAACACCAGCAAACATGCAAGGGGCTATATAGTGTTTCAACCAACTTGAAGCAACAACTTTCACATCGGTAAATCGTAGTACCTTCAGGCAGATTCGCTTGCCTAACGCTACGAGACGTGGAATCAATCTCAACTATCGGCTATAATGTGCGCAGAAATAGAAAATACAATCGTGTTGTGAAGCTTACAGTTGACAGAGAGATGTCCCGCAAATCCCTCTTTTTTATGCACTAGTAAATAACGTATACGAGGTTTGACTTGAAACAACGTTCACACTTAGCCCGAGAAATCGTTGAAACTATCGCATTGACTTTGATCATCTTCCTGGTAATTCGCTTTGCTATTCAGAGTTATCGCGTATCTGGCCCAAGTATGCAACCTGGACTCCAAAGTGACGAATATGTGTTGGTAAACAAAATGGCCTTCCTCTTCCACGCTCCTGAGCGTGGAGACGTAATTGTGTTTCATTACCCTCTCGACACCTCTGAAGATTTCATCAAACGGGTCATCGGCCTGCCGGGGGACACTATAACTTTAGATAGTACGACGGTTCAAGTCGATGGTGTCGTGCTAAATGAGCCATATATAAGCCAGGCCTTCAATCCTGCCGGGAAAATCATTAAAGTGCCCGCGAATGAATATTTCGTGCTAGGCGATAATCGTCCCGCTAGTGACGATTCACGTGACTGGGGATTTGTACCGAAAGATGATCTTGTAGGCAAGGCGGTCATAGTCTATTGGCCGTTCAGTAACTGGGAACTGATCAACACATATTCAAATATTTACACCCAGATTAGGGTAAGTCACTGAAGGGAGTTAGCGTATGCAAGATTCTGAAGAAGGCTATCCATTGCACCAGCCACAAGATCGTGTCGAGAAGGATCACAAGCTCCCCTTCGACAACAAAGGCGAACCGGTGCTGGAAAAAAAGTACACCCCACCACCGCCTGTTGGACCAGTTCACCAGCGTGAACGAGTTACTACCCCTGTACTGCCGCCACATCGTTTCAGGAATGCGCTGATAATTGGAGTGATCGCCGGTGTATTCTGTGTCGCACAAAGCATTGTTATCACACTATCGAATACTTCCACATACCACGCGTTCGATATAGCAAAAGATACGGCAGTGAAAAGCGCCCTGGCTTTTACCATCTTTGGCTTTGCCGCGCTGACTTTTTTTATTAGCCTGGTAATCTTATGTATTGCCGGATTCATTGCAGGCAAGGTTGTCGTTCAACGCAGGTTAGGCTTTCTGGCAGGTTTCCTCGCAGGTATTATCGTATATGCTACAGGTTTCATTACTAATTACATACCTAACTATCCGGGCGTTCAACACACCGCGAGTTCAACAGCAAGCAATGGGGCCATCGGTGGCTTCTTAGTGTCGCTGATCTTTCTACTGGTCTGGGGAATTATCGGTGGACTGGTCAGTCTCCTCGGTGCCTGGCTAGCAACCAGGAAACATCCTTATTACATCGGCTATTGACCGGTGCAAAAAAAGAATGAGGCGCAATTGTTTGCGCCTCATTCGCTTTGCTTCCTTTTCTTATATTTCAGTAATCTCTATCGAGTTAATCCTGGTACCAGGCTCGCGCGATCGACCTGGATCACGCTCTTTAATCGCAAGTACAACATCCATTCCTGAAGATACTACACCAAAGACCCCGTGTTTACCATTCAGATGTGGCGTTGGCCCAAAGGTAATGAAGAACTGGCTCCCATTAGTATTAGGCCCGGCATTTGCCATCGACAGGATACCGGTGCGATCATGTTTGAGAGCAAGCGCGCCCCGCTCGTCAGCAAACTTATACCCCGGACCGCCCGTTCCAGTCCCCGTTGGATCGCCCCCCTGGGCCATGAAATCGCGAATCACACGGTGAAATGTTGTGTTGTCGTAAAAACCTTCGCGTGCTAAAAACACAAAGTTGTTCACGGTTTGAGGGGCTTGTGCCGCAAATAGTTCCACCTGGAAATCTCCAACTTGCGTATGGAATGTTGCCGTGTACTTTTTTGCGGGATCAATCACCATCGCAGGTGGCCCGCTATAACGCTTCTGTGCCATGAATACGTACTAAATCCTTTCCTTTACAACCTACGGTGCCACAACCACGATCAAATGATTTATGACATCTGGTTTAATATTCTTTGAGCCTGTGGTGTCCCCGGGACCTTGAATACTGAGAGCCACGTTCATACCTTGCACGACATGACCAAAGAGATTATACAATTTTTGCAAGGCCTTTGTGTTGTCCGCTGTGCAGATGAAAAACTGGCTCCCATTGGTATTGGGACCGGAGTTAGCCATGGCAGCACAACCTTCCGTGTAATTTGCCAGTACAGGCTCATCTTTGAATTTGTAACCAGGACCACCCGCGCCTGTTCCTTGTGGATCACCAGTCTGAATAACAAATTTGGGAACCACACGGTGGAATTTCAATCCATCATAGAAATGATGCTCAGCCAGGTACACAAAATTATTGACGGTCTTTGGCGCCAGCCGTGGGTCGAGTTCCAACACAATCAGACCGCGATTAGTATTAATACCAGCACAATAGACCTTATTTGTATCGATTGTCATAGCGGGAGGCTGGCTGAAGGTATGTGTAATCTGATTGAAGGCCGCCCCGCTGGGGCCAGGAGAAGTATCCTTCAATTTGCCTACTATCGACAAGCAGGGTGAAGGTGTTGTTGATGGCGTCGCCGTCGGTACAACGGGAGTCGGCGCGACTTTGGCAACTGGCGTAGGCTTCGGATGGGGCGGCGCGAACGGGCCAACGTGATAGAAGTAGAGGGCATAAATACCTAATGCTATAATCAGGACGCTCAAGAAGATGCCCCAGGGATACCGGGCAAGTCCACGCTTAGGTGGTTTGTAACCAGGCGCCCGTTTGCGTTCAGAAGACTCTTTGACTTCTAATTTCGGCAGATCAGTGGCATGAGCTTTGGCTATTCTTGCTGTGCGTTTCGTGACAGCACGTTTCGTTGTCTTTGGCATGGGGTTCTAAAAGTACTCCTTCTTTATCTATTTATCAGGCACACATGATATACCCGAAACACTTGAAACAGTGAGCCACACCGACTCAAAGTTATTTGACACACCTGATACACCTGATACACCTGATACACTTGATACACTTGGCTTTCAGAAAGCACTCATTCTGTATCTATGTATTAGGGCCCAGCCAATGAATGACTCCTCTCTCAATTAACTGGCGTGTGCTGTCAGGTTGAACCCAAATGTGAATTTGCTTTGTGCTATAATAACCTCCTCACTTGATTGGGTCAAGTACTCTCTCCTCTCTGTATTGACAGAGTTATTCTCTCATTCTCAAAGTTTGTCTTTTCACCATCGGCAAATTCTGTTATGCTAGATAGAGAATAGTAAACGCCTTTTTCCGTTTTTCACCCAACCCAAAGAATATAATAGAGAAAAGCTACTAAAGAACAGCAAACACTGCTAGCTCTTTTCCACATGGAGAGGAAAACATGATTGACCTGGATGAACCCGCCCTGCAAGAGCGCCTCCGGCGTCGCACACCTGAAGGACGTTACGAAATCAGCGACATCGACCTTGTCCTGAATATTCGCGCGCAACAGGCGGAGGGCAACACTGGCGGAGTGCGAATGCTCTGCGAAGTTCTCCTGGAACGCTGCGCTGGCGAGTTTCAGCGACGAACTTACGGCCTGCGTCACCGTCCCGAACTACGTGAAGAAGCCATCGCCAATATGTATGAACACCTTTTGCGTGAAGCGATGGACCCCACAGAAATATTTATGACGCAAAATTTTATTCATTATCTTCGCTGCCTGTGTGTCGATGAGTTCAATAGAGTACTACGCCAGGAGGGCCTGATCTATAGGCGTGACAGCGAGGGTCGCCCGTCAGGACGCCCTCAACATGTGCCCCACTCTTTGATCGAGCCTCTGCGACCATCGCCCGCCGACGACGAAGGCGCACTTTCTGCGGACGTCGCTGATCCTCAGGATCAATTTGAACGACTGCACGCCGTGGATGAGAGTCAACGCATTCTCACCTATCTCGCTGATCCACTGGACCGCATGATTATGATATTACGGGCAATTGAAGGAATGAAATGGGATGATATCGCCATTGTCTGCAAACGTACCGAGCGCACCGTTCGTTTTCGCTATGAACGAGCGCGCAGTTACTTGCGCGAATGCATCGCCAGAGAGCGCGGCACCTACATACACGGAACACAATCACAATAACTTTATTCATTAAGAAAGGCGCGGAGAGATGAATACTTCTGAACTGCAACAATTAAAAATGGCGTGGATAGCCGCCAAAGAGAGCGACGATACGCAGGCACAAATAACACTCCTGCGAGACCATCCTGAAGCGCAGGCAGCGCTCATTGATTTCATCGCCGCTTATCACGCTACTGCAATAGAAGAAACGCATGCGATAGAGACCGCCTCTTTACCTTTAACCCAACGCGCCGCTCAGATAGCTTTAGAAAGAGTTTTTGACCGGCAAACAGCAGCCATCAGCCTGCAAGAATTGCGCACGCAGCAGGGTCTTTCTATGGTCAATGCAGCCAGGGGACTGCGGCTCAGCGTCGATGTCTGGAAAAAATTTGAATCCGGCGCAATTGAACTACTGAGCCTGAGCGAGTCGCAGCTGGCACGCCTGGCGAGTTTCTTCCAGGTCTCAATAGAACAATTTGGCGCGATGCTCAACAATAGCCAACCCGCCCTTACCTTAAATCGCCGTCAGACTAGTATTGCGGCCCGTAGCAAGCAGCAAAGTCCCAAAAAACAGAGTTTCGCCGAGGCTATTGAAAAAAGCGCCATGACCAGAGAGGAAAAAAGGTACTGGCTGGAATTAGAACCAAACCCCCGAAACAACTAACCAACCACAAACGTTATAATACTGAGAGTAAAAAGAACCAGGCTCCACCAAACTCTTACTAATTAATAATCAACCCAATTGAAATCACCTCTCGCCTGGTAGTCCCTTTCTTTATTACGTGATATAATGGAGACCAAACTACTGACCGGCGGAGAGAGGACAATTACGCAATCATGGCAATGTTTGAAAGCTTATCAAAGCGTCTCGAAGGGGTATTTACTAATCTAAGTGGCAAAGGCAAGCTAACCGAAGCCGATGTCAACGAGGCAATGCGCGAAGTTCGCCTCGCCCTACTCGAAGCAGATGTAAATCTCAAAGTGGTGCGCCATTTCGTTGAGCGCGTTAAAGAGAAGGCCATTGGCGCCGATGTATTGGGCAGCCTCTCTCCCGCACAACAGGTTCTGGCTATCGTCAATGAGGAATTGGTAGAAATGCTGGGCGGTTCCCAGGGACAGAATAGACTCGACCTTGGTGGAACGCCGCCAAATGTGATAATGCTTGTTGGACTGCAAGGCTCCGGTAAAACGACCACTGCCGCCAAGCTTGCCAACTATCTTCGTAAACAGGGGCAGCGTCCTCTCCTGGTAGCCGCTGACATGCAGCGTCCCGCGGCAGTACGCCAGCTTCAGACCCTTGGCAAGCAACTCACTATACCAGTTTATGCAGAGCCGGCCGGAGCTAACCCCGTCGATATCTGTGTTCATTCTCTCAACTATGCTCGTGAACAGGCCGACTCTGTCGTTATACTCGACACGGCGGGCCGTTTAAATATCGACGAGCGTATGATGCAGGAAGTTACGAGTATTCGCAACAAAGTGCAACCTCGCGAAGTATTATTGGTAGCAGATGCTATGACCGGTCAGGAAGCAGTTCATGTAGCAGATGACTTCAATAAAGCTGTCTCCCTGACGGGGATGATCTTAACCAAGATGGAAGGTGACGCCAGGGGTGGCGCGGCACTCTCGATCCGTTCAGTAACGGGAGTACCGATCAAATTCATGGGTGTCGGCGAAAAAACTGACGCTCTGGAGCCTTTCTATCCCGATCGCCTGGCTTCGCGTATCCTTGGCATGGGCGACGTACTCTCCCTGATTGAACGGGCACAGGAAACCATCGACGAGGAAGAGGCCATGAAGGCCCAGGCCAAATTACAACAGGGCAAGTTCGACCTCGATGATTTCCTCAGCGCCATGCGCCAGCTCAGGCGTATGGGACCTCTGCGACAGGTCATGGAGATGATGCCCGGTTTCAACAAGTTGGCTGCCATGCCAGAGATGGAAGAAGCTCTAGAAGGTGACCAGATGAAGCATATCGAAGCAATGGTCCTTTCCATGACTAGAGAGGAACGGCATAGTCCTGAGATCATCAATGGCAGCCGGCGCAAACGTATCGCTCGTGGTAGTGGTACGACCGTCCAGGAAATCAACCAGCTGCTTGAGCAATTCAACGAGATGCGTCTCATGGTTCGCCAGATGAGCACTGGCAAGGGCAAATGGGCTCAGTTCGCCCGCCAACAAGGCGGCGCGAGCATCCCTGGTATGCCTGCTTTACCAAAACCACCTGGTGGGAGTGGGAAGAAAACCGGCAAGGCCGCGCGCAAAGAAAAACGAAGACATAAAGCCAAAAGCGGGAGGAGGTAATCCTTTTATGCACAATGTACATTCTGTATTTACATCGCGCCGGGTTACTCAAGCGATGCTGGTAATGCTCTTACTTGGCTTGACCGTCCTGACAAGCGCCTGCGGCGGTAATGCCCAGTCCCAACAGCAGGCAAGCCAGAATAAGACGCGGCTTGATCAGCTCACTCAGCATGCGCTATCAATTGGGATACCGGCAACTCTTCTCAGTCCTATTCTGAAACAAGAACAAAAACTTAGTAGCACTGGCGCCCCCTTGTCACTGTTTAGCGACCAGCCTGCTACAGACTACTATACAAATCTAGCAAACCAATATTCGACTCTCCTGGGACAGACCCAGCAACTGATTACTACTTCTACCGATCAGTACCAATACCAGGCCCAGAACGATTTGCAAGTGTTCCAACAGGCCCTCGCTCGTAGAAGTTCACAGCATATAGGCAATGTCCAGCCCTTCTCCGATACATACACTAATGACCAATCACTTTTCTCGTCAGCAAAGTATCCTAAAGATTTTGTGCTCGTCAGCCAGGAAGCCCAAAAAGCCACAGACGCGCTGGGCTTAATGGGAGCTACCTACATTCAGCTCACAACTTTTAAGAATACCATTAACCAGATGCAGCAGGCTCATATCGATGTCACTGCCATGCAAACGCAATATCAGAGTGACCTGCAAGACTTCAATAACGCCACAAAGTCAAGCGAATTTCGCAATCTTAGCAAGCTGATAGATGCACAATACCAGCTCGCAGTGGTAAATTCTATCGCGGCCCTTCCTTATGTCAGCGCCGCTAAACTCAGTGAGTTTAAATCACAGCTCAACCTGCTGAAAACCTATGGTATGGATGCAAGCGCCTATCAAAAACGCTACAATGCTGACCAGGCGCAGATGAATAATGCCAGAACCATTCAAGATTACCTGGACATGTCCGCGCGCATCGATACGGACATGTCCTCCATGCATAATGACCTGATACAGGGTGCATCCTCGTACCTGATTGGAGCACTTGACCGCGCCGCCAGGGCATGGGGACAGGCTCATCTATACCATGATAAGATCGATGGGAATAAATATATTCTCGATGCGGGCTATACTCTCAATGGCATTGGTTTCTGGTTGAACCGGGAACTTGGTTGGGCCTATACCCCCCAGGATTTCCAGTCCGTAGTCGATGATGAGAATAATGAGTTCTTCAATCTGCACATGCTCGAGGCAGACTATAGCGACAAAACTCCATACAACCGGCCTCATGCCACCGACTTCCAGATGATCAATCACTATCACGTCTCCGGACAAATTATCGCCGTCTCAATGGTTGAACAGGCAATGCGTGTGTACCAGAACGGCAAATTAGTGAAAGCCTTCTACGTCACAACAGGGCGTGTGGAGCGCCCTTCATTACCCGGTTACTGGACGGTGCAGGACCGCAAATCACCGGATGTTTTCCATTCGACTGAGCCAAAAGGGTCTACCTACTGGTATCCTGATACGCCTATCCAGTATGCGATTCTTTATCACTGGGGTGGCTTCTTCCTCCACGATGCATGGTGGCGCCAGGACTTTGGTCCCGGCACCCAGTTCCCACATACTGATTCTGGCGGTACCGGTTTTTGGAACTTCGATGGCAGCCACGGTTGTATCAATATG
>VBHI01000305.1 GCA_005881495.1 Chloroflexota bacterium | reverse complement strand
GATGTTTCTTGCCGCATTCTCGTCGCGGTCGGCAATGTAGCCACAGCAAGGGCACACATGCGTACGGACACTGAGAGATTTTTGCACATACTCACCACACGAGGAACATTTCTGCGAAGTGTAGTGAGGAGCAACGGCAACGACCTGACGCCCAGCACTTTCAGCCTTGGCTTCAAGATAGTGTCGGAATATCCCCCAGGATGCATCGGCACTGACAAAGGCCAAACAATGGTTCCGTCCCATGCTGGCCACCTTCAAATCTTCCAGAGCGATGGTTTGATAGCCATCGACGTAGTAGCGGGAAGCTTGATGCAGCGTATCCTGACGCT
>VBHI01000098.1 GCA_005881495.1 Chloroflexota bacterium | reverse complement strand
GGACCCGCGCTTCGGCGGGGGCATCCAGGAGCCTCGTGAGCCGCACCACGGCGTCCAACAGGTGCCCATCCAACGGGCTGACAGCGATGGCCCTCACCTCAGCAGAATCTCTCGGCCAGGCGTGACCGGCCTCAAGCAGGACCTCACCGACGAGGGTGGGGGCCAGTTCCAGGCGCAGACTGAGGAAGGGCCGCTCCTTCGAGGCTTGCAGGACCTGACCGACGTTGGGCAGATCGACCGTCACGAGAAGATAGTGGAAGGGGTCATACCGGTAGCGGCTCTCGCCCAGCAGGACCTCCTTGCTGCCCTGGGCAACCACGCACAGGGATGGCTCGACCACGCTGTAAACCTGCTCCAGAGAGAAGGAGTGACGGTATAGGTGCAGCCCTTGGAGCGGCTGGGCGGTCCCATCTTGGCGCATGGCCCGCGCAATCCGCTCCACCAGTTCCTCGCGGTTAGCTTGCATCAGCTCAGCCTCGCGTTCTGCCTGCGGGTGGTTGATCACATCCATAGCAACCTCTTCTCTGGTTTCTCCATCGCTCATCTGGAAGATTTGCAGAATCAGACAATCATTTTCCACAATTATTCTACCATCCGGTGCGAATGCGCGTCTATAATTACCACCAGAGAGAGAACATGCTTCTCTGCTTTTGCAGGTAAGCTGGGCTTTTCTTCAAGAAGGGATACAGCTGCACTGATTGGTTGGTCTATCCAGCCCTCATCGGCTTTCAAAAGCATGCGGGCATGCATGCACATGCCTTTCGCCATTTCTACGGCTATCACTTCACGGAAAACCGCAGGATATGGATCGTGAGGCCTCATGAGGTACCAACAACGATTCTTCAAAGTGGAGGAATTGAGAACATGGACATCACAAGAAGTGGCTCACAGCCTTCCGGCAAAGGACCGGCCGAGTATTTTACCGGCGCGGTACGCATTGACCCCCTCTTCGAGGCACCCGATCCGGCACGTGCGGTCGGGGCCAGTGTCACGTTCGAGCCCGGCGCTCACACCGCCTGGCACAGCCACCCGCTGGGCCAGACCCTGATCGTGACGGCTGGCCGCGGCCGGGTCCAACGCTGGGGTGGTCCGATCGAGGAAATTGGGCCGGGTGACGTGATCTGGTTCGAGCCGGGTGAGAAACATTGGCACGGCGCCACGCCAACCACGGCCATGACGCACATCGCCATTGTGGAACGTATCGACGGCAAGACCGCCGACTGGATGGAAAAGGTCAGCGACGAACAATACCGGACGGCCGAAGAATAGGAAATCGTGAACAGGAACTTCTGGTTCATCGCGCCAGGAACTGGAAGCTTCCCCCGCTTCGTATGTGATTCTGCTCGCCGTGCAGCGACGCGGCACCAGATGGAGGAGAACGAGCCATGCCCAGATTACGATGGGGAATCAAGACAGCGCCACAGCATACGACCTACGACGCGCTGCTCAAGGTCTGGCACGACGCTGACAGGACGCCCGCGTTTGAGCACGCGTGGCTCTTCGACCATTTCGCACCGATCCAGGGCAGCTTGGATGGCCCATGCTTCGAGGGGTGGACGCCTCTCCCGGACTATTCAGGGGTGCTGCCCAAAGGGGCATGGTCAACGTAGTCGTCACATCTGAGGATAGAGCGTGGCTTGGGCTTATTGAGCCAGTGGACTATTATCCAAGAGAAGATCCGGCTTTGGTAGGGCGTGGGACCTGCCTGCTGACAACAAGACGAGGAACAAAGGAATAGGAGAATCTATATGCGAGGAGCCATTCTTCATGCCCCGGGTGATGTGCGCTATGAGGAGCGTCCCGACCCGATGATCATCAAACCGACCGACGCCATCGTCCGCACTGTGGCCACGTGCATCTGCGGATCGGACCTGTGGCCCTACCGCGGTATCGATGAGGTCACTCAGCCCTGGGCGATCGGTCACGAGTACTGCGGCATCGTGGAGCAGGTCGGCAGCGCCGTCACCTCCGTCAAGCCCGGCCAATTCGTGATCGGCGGGTTCGTGGCCTCCGACAACACCTGCCCCAACTGCCGCGCCGGAGTGCAGACCAGCTGCCTTCAGGGCACCGGCTACGACGGCTGCCAGTCGGAACTGATTCGTATCCCGCTGGCCGACGGCACGCTGGTAGCAACCCCCAAGCTGCCACCGGAGGACCTCATCCCGAGTCTCCTGACGCTGTCGGACGTAATAAGCACCGGCTGGCATGCCGCCGTCTCGGCCGGCGTCAAGCTGGGCATGACGATGGCTGTCGTTGGCGACGGCGCGGTGGGGCTGTGCGGTGTGCTGGCCGCGTCCCAGCTGGGCGCCGAGCGGGTGATCGCCATGAGTCGGCACCAGCCGCGCCAGCAGCTGGCCCGCGATTTCGGGGCCACCGACATCGTGGCCGAGCGGGGTGACGAGGGCATCGTCCGCATCAAGGAACTGACCGACGGGGTGGGCGCCGACGCAGTCCTGGAGTGCGTGGGCACCGGCGAGTCGATGCTGCAAGCCCTGCGGTCCACCCGGCCCGGCGGGATGGTCGGCTGGGTCGGTGCTCCCCACGGGGTGGAAGTCCCGATCCAAGACTTGTTCTGGCCGAATGTGGGGCTGCGCGGCGGCCCGGCACCCGTGCGACACTACCTGCCCGACCTCCTGGATCGGGTCTGGAACCGCCGGATCGACCCGGGAAAGGTGTTCGACATGGTGCTGCCCCTCGAGCAGGTTGCCGCCGGTTACCGCGCCATGGACGAGCGCCGCGCCATCAAGGTGCTGCTGCGCCCATAAAAGGAGGCACGCCAATGACTACGTGGACGAGCGACGAGCTCACCAAGATCGGGGCAGCCGAAGAGCTGAGGATCGCGTCACTACGAAGTGACGGCACGCTGCGAAACCCGGTGACGATCTGGATCGTGCGCCACGGCGACGACCTCTACGTCCGATCCGTCAACGGGCGCACCGCCGCCTGGTTCCGTGGCGCCCAGGCGCGCCACGAAGGTCGGATCTGGGCTGGCGGCGTCGAGAAGGATGTGCGCTTCGAGGAGGCTGGCGAACTCAGCGACGAGCTCGATGTCGCATACCGCACTAAGTACCGTCGCTACCCATCGAGCGTCGTCCGCGTCACCAGCCCTGTGGCGCGATCGACGACGCTCAGACTCGTGCCTCGCTGAATGACCCTTTTGATCCGGAGACCACTTGACAGTACCATGGGTGAAATCAACTACCAAATCAATCAGGAAAGGCAAAAACAATGAGAATCACTGAAACAGCACTCAAAAACCACGAGGAACTGTTCCCGAATCGCGAATCAACCTTGATGGTGACCGATCCAGAAATGATTGAGGTCTTCGACAATTTTGCTTTTGATGAAGTGCTTGCTTATGGCAATCTGGATACCAGAACAAGGTTGATGGTCATTCTAGCATCCATGATTGCCAGCCAGGCTTTGGGTGAATATAGGGTGATGCTGGGTGGCGCCCTGAATGTAGGGGTAACCCCGGTCGAAGTCAAAGAAATCGTCTATCAGGCTGTACCCTATGTGGGAATTGCCAAAGTGTACGATTTTATCCATGCCACCAATGAAATCCTGGAGATCAGAGGCATAAAGCTGCCACTGGAAGGACAATCCACAACTTCACCGGAAACACGCTTTGAAAAAGGCCTGGAATTACAAAGAGCCATATTCGGCGAATCGATCGACAAGATGTACCAGGAATCACCAGCAAATCAGATTCACATCCAAAAGTATTTATCGGCCAATTGCTTTGGTGATTACTTAACCAGAACCGGCATCGACATCAAAACGAGGGAGCTTATAACGTTTTCCATGCTTCTGTCCCTGGGGGGCTGTGAGCCGCAGTTGAAGGGGCATATCCAGGGCAACATAAATCTTGGAAACACGAAAGACGTATTGCTGAGCGTGGTCACCCAATTGTTGCCGTATGTAGGGTATCCGAGAACCTTAAATGCCATCAGATGCCTGAATGAAGTGGTGCCAGAGCAATAGGATAAGAGCAATCGTCTGATGTCCTTTGTAGTTAGGTTTACACTGTTTTGTGGCGCTCGGTTGAAAGGAGAAACCAATGGAGTACGTTCGATTTGGATCAACTGGAATGAAAGTCTCGCGCATCTGCCTGGGCTGCATGAGCTATGGGGGACCGACCGAGCGCTGGCCGTGGGCGCTCGATGAAGCGCAAAGCCGGCCCTTTATCAAGCGCGCGCTGGAGCTGGGCATCAATTTCTTTGACACCGCCAATGTCTACTCCGATGGGAGGAGCGAAGAGATTGTTGGCAAAGCCTTGCGTGATTTTGCCTCCCGCGACGAGGTGGTGCTTGCTACCAAGGTGTATTTTGAGATGGGTCCGGGCCCCAACGACCGCGGCCTCTCCCACAAACATATCCTCAGCTCGATCGACGCCAGTCTCAAGCGCCTGGGGACGGATTACGTCGATCTGTACCAGATCCACCGCTGGGACTATGACACCCCGATTGAAGAAACGCTGCAAGCCCTCAATGACGTGGTCCGGGCCGGCAAAGCCCGCTATATCGGCGCGTCTGCCATGTATGCCTGGCAGTTTGCCAAAGCCCTTTACACCTCGGATCTGCATGGCTGGACGCGTTTCGTTTCCATGCAGCCGCATTACAACCTGATCTACCGGGAAGAGGAGCGGGAAATGCTTCCCCTCTGCCAGGATCAGAAGATCGCCGTGATCCCCTATTCACCGGTGGCCAAAGGGCTGCTGACCCGCAAACCGTCGAAAGAACGCAATGAAACGCTGCGCGCTCAGACCGATGACGTCGGCAAACGTTTATATACGGAAGAAGACTTGCAGATCGCACAGCGGGTCAGCGAGGTGGCCGAAGCCCGCGGTCTGCCCATGGCTCAGGTAGCTTTAGCCTGGATCCTCTCCAAACCGGTCGTCACTGCCCCGATTATCGGGGCAACCAAGCCGCATCACCTGGATGATGCTGTCGCAGCCGTCTCTGTCCAGCTCACACCGGATGAAATTCGCCATTTGGAAGAAGCCTATCAGCCGCATCCTGTGCTTGGTTATGCGTAATGTGCCACACTGGGCAGCGCTCTTTTTCGAAAGATCGGGCGCCTGGTCACTTTCACAGTGAAAAGGGCTCCTGAAATGGCTCAAGCCAGATAACAGGAAGAGAAGGCCAATATGCAGGAATAATCCGATGAACTCAAAGACAGGAGGCAAGACAAATGCAGAAACGTACACTTGGAAACAGCAACTTGGAAGTCTCGGCCCTCGGGCTCGGCTGCATGGGAATGAGCTTTGCCTACGGTCCGCCTCCAGACAAGCAGGAGATGATCCGACTTCTTCGGTCCGCCGTCGAACGCGGCATCACCTTCTTCGACACCGCCGA
>VBHI01000470.1 GCA_005881495.1 Chloroflexota bacterium | reverse complement strand
AGAGATTATGGAGAGATTATGGAGAGATTATGGCGAAATCAGCAACCTGGCGGTGATGCATTTTTGGGAGATTGCAGAGCATTCTCACCATACCTTGACCAGGTGGGATCGCAACGAGGACGCGGCATACCCTCATTTGCGAGAAATTGCGCAACCTGTCTTCGTGGCGAGTGGTAGCAATGACCTCATCATACCGACCGTGAACGCTATTGTCCTGGCGCAGCGGTTGCCGAAGAACGCCTTGCTCACCATCTATCCAGACTCCGGACACGGTTTCCTGTTCCAATACCACACGCTGTTCGGTGAGCATGCCACGCTCTTCCTGGATACCTGAGCGTGACCATCGGGATATCACCGCTAGTAGGAGAAGGATGCTGTTTTGCTGATCATTGTAGCTCATGTCGTTACAGGGATCACAGCAACTGTCCACACGTATGAGACAGATGTCTGAATGTTTGAACTCCAACCTGGCTATCTGGATAGGGAGTCAACTGACGATAGCCTATGTGAAAGGATGAAGAGAGAGCATGAACCTTCGTGGCCTTTGACAGCTTCACCTCGCTGCTCGTACAATACCAACAGGAGGAGATTACCCAGGTTGCACAGCTTGTCGAACACAGGAGAGAGGTGAGAAACATGAACGAGCCAACGAAGCCTGGAACGCCGCCCTCGGTCGAGGGCATTGTGACCAGACCCAGTCCGTTTTCTGTGGAGGAGACGTTACAACGCCTCCAGGAGGCAATACACAGCCGAAATCTGACCCTCTTTGCCCATATCGATCATAGCGGAGAAGCAAAACGCGTCGGCCTCAAGATGCAAGAGGCCCATGTGCTGATCTTTGGCAGTCCGAAAGGCGGCACTCCACTCATGATTGCTTCTCCGCTCCTCGCGCTTGATCTGCCCCTCAAAGTGCTCGTCTGGCAGAGTGAGGATGATCAAGTATGGGTAAGTTCTACCAGCGCCACCTACCTGCGGGTCCGCTACGCTATCCCACAGGAATTGATCGGCAACATTGCCGGAGTTGATGCCTTGATTGAGCAGACGCTCCAGGACTAACGTTTCGGTTGGACGAGCACGGTCAAAGAAGGAACAACATGTGGGTTTTCAACATGCGAAGGTTCGCCACTTGAGCATGCAAAATAAGAACAGAAACGAGGGGGCCTCTTCTCTCGTCTTCTACTCTCCTGGTTGGCTTGGAAAGAAGATGGGGAGATTTCGTTCCAGGCGCATCCATTGACCCCATTGATACCGTTGATGAATAGCAACACTCACCAGGAATACCACGACTCCCGCACTTGTACAGACCCACAAAGCTCCCGATCAGCACACTATTGATCACGGCGATCATGCCAGCCGTATTGAAGAAGACCTGCACCCAGGAGGTAGACATCTCTTCATGGCTTAATGTTTCTCCCCGATCGTCATGAGCAGAAAGAATAAAGTAGGGTTGCAACTGCGGGGCATACTCCAGATAGAGGTGGCGAATACGGTTGATTCCACGAGCGAGCGTAATATCTGCACTGCCCGATTGCAGCACTCGCACAAAGGTGATCAAATCTGTCCCACAAAGGTGAGTGCAATTAATCCGCTGGAGACGGCCCCAACAAAGAGACTGGAGCGGCCATTGGTTTCTGCAATGGCCATGGAACGCCCTGTTTGTAAGTTATAGTGTTCGGTCGTGATGATCGAGACGAGTTGTGAGGAAAGCTCTACGGGGAAGTGTTCGTTGTTGTGTTGTTGCATCGGTCTCTGTCCTTTCGAGCAAGCCGCCCTTCCCTTTGCATTCAGAAAGAGTGCTCATCTTGTTGCTTAATTGCCGACCACTTTTTCATCCACCCTCCATCGAAACCTCGAAGAAGCTGCCGCGGCCAGTGTTAGAGCGCTTGCCGAGTGCCTGGCACAGCAGCATCCTCAATCGCCCCCAACGCACGCAACGTCGTCAGCTGCGCATCCGTCACTCCCCTGATCCCGGTAATATTGAGGCGCTCGTAAGGCCGGTCACGTCGCAGCGTCCGTAGATGCTCGCCGCTCGCCAGATCCCACACCTGGATGGTATTGTCATCGCCGCAGCTGGCCAGTCTCCGGCCATCGGGACATACGCTGAGCGACTGGACTGCCCCCTGATGCCTCTGCCGAAGCACCAGGCACTTCCCGCGCTGCACGTCCCACCAGCGCACGCTCCCATCGCTGCCGCCACTGACCAACACCTCTCCGGTCGGGATCCAGGCCAGTGCGTCCACGATCGCGTTCGGCTCGCTCCAGGCCTGCAGATGCTCCCCACTCTGCATATCCCAGATGACGAGCTCCCCATTGCCTCTCCCCCTCCGCTGGCCAGCCGCGTGCCATCGGGGCTCCAGGCTACGCTCATGACCATGCCACGATGCCCCTGGAATTGCTGTAGCAGCGTGCCATCGGAGGCCTTCCACAGGCACACGCTGCCATCATCGCCGCCACTGGCCAGCCGTGTGCCATCGGGACTCCAGGCCACACGACGGATCCTGGTTGGCTGCGCACTGCCCACCCACTGGCGGGTGCTGGTGGTCACCTCCCACACGTGCACCCCCTGCTGATAGCTCGCAGCGGCAAGCTGGGTGCCATCGGGACTCCAGGCCACACCATAGAAGAGGGTGTTGTTGTGGTCAGGGTCCTGCAAGACCTGCCGAGCTTCTCCCGTGCTCACGTCCCACAGCCGGACGGCATTGTCCAATCCGCTACTGGCCAGCAAGCTCCCATCGGGACTCCACGTCACCCCACACACGAGGGAGCGATGGCCGCGCAGCAGC
>VBHI01000184.1 GCA_005881495.1 Chloroflexota bacterium | reverse complement strand
AAATGCCTTATCCACATAGAATTGGCTCAGTGCCTGTTCAGCGATCATGCCAATAAACGAATAGGAGCGCATAAATAATGTCCCACCCGTACAAATAACGGTCAGTCTTGGGTTTGTCTCGCTAATTGTCATCAGCTCTTTGCTTATATAAAGAGAGTTGGTGATGACTGTTAAGTTTCGTTTCTTCGCAAGGAAAGGAAGCACGAAGTGGTTAGTTGAGCTGGCGTCAAGTATGATCGTTTCCCCATCATGAATATGTTCAGCCGCACACTGCCCAATGGACTGCTTTTCTTCTACGTATTCATTCATTATAATTAATATTAATCAAATTCAATCAAATTCAATCATGTTTTCGAAAAGGACTGAAGGAAAAGAACTGGAAGAAATTGTCAAGCCATAGTTGAGAGGAGTTATTTATGTTGATTGCTATGACGGGACTTCCTGGAACGGGAAAGAGTACTCTTGCCCAACACCTGGCTGATGCGTGTGCCGGCATAGTGCTCAATAAAGATTCCATTCGGGCTGCACTCTTTCCCATTGCCCAGATTGAGTATTCTACCAGGCAAGACGACTTCTGCATATCCATTATGTTTCAGGTTGCCTCCTACATGCTTCGGAATGACCCATCCCTGTATGTCATTCTGGACGGGCGAACCTTTTCACGCAAGTATCAGGTCGCGGCTCTAGTTGAATTGGCAGAGGAACTCAAGACGCCTCTGAAAATCATAGAATGCATCTGCTCTGATGAAACAGTACAGAAACGTCTGGAGGAAAAGGTAACGATGGGAGCGAAGCATCTTGCAGGTAATCGAGACTATCATCTCTATCTTACAATCAAAGCGCGCTTTGAGCCAATTCGCGAGCCAAAGCTGGTAGTAAATACAGACGATGACCTGGCGCATTGTTTGGCATCATGCCTCGCCTACGTGTCCATTTCTTAAATGGACATGGTTGGGCTAAAGCCACTCATGGAATTTGTCCAGACTCAATGACAAGAGAGTAGGCATTGATGCTATATAACAGTGACGCAAGGCAAAAGGGGTACAAAGTTCATGAAGATAGCAACAGTGACGCTAAACCCGGCAATTGACCAAACAGTGAGAGTTGATAGCTTTCGGCCAAATACCGTCAATCGAGCCCTGGCGATCAGCTTTGATGCGAGTGGCAAAGGGGTCAACGTTGCTTCATTCCTGGCGGACTACGGACACGACACCGCTGTGACAGGTTACCTTGGGCAGGAGAATGCCGATATCTTCGAGCAGTTTTTTGCATCCAAAGGCATTGATGATTGGTTCGTCCGTGTCCCTGGAAACACCCGCATCAATGTAAAAGTCGTTGATGAGGTGAACCAGCAGACAACAGATATCAACATGCCGGGTCAAACTCCTCCTCAGGAAGCGCAGCATATACTCCTCCAAACAATCGAGCAACTGTCGAACTCTTGCGATTGGTTCGTATTATCTGGCTCTTTGCAGCCACATGTACCTGCCACGATCTATGCTACGATCATCACCCAACTCAAGCAGCAAAAAAAGCAAATCATCCTGGATACAAGTGGGGAAGCCCTCCGTGAAGGGATACAGGCAGGTCCAACTATCGTGAAGCCAAATATTTTGGAGCTACAGTATCTCGTCGGACATTCTTTGAAGAGCGAAGCCGAGATTCAGTACGCCGCCTATCAACTCCTGAATGAAGACAGTAAGTTGGTCGTTGTCTCGATGGGAAGGCAGTGCGCGATGCTGGTCGAACGAGCAACATCGCTTATCGCGATTCCTCCTGCCATAACGGTGAAGAAGACCTTTGGGGCAGGAGATGCCATAGTCGCAGGTCTCGTTACAGGTCAAATACTGGGGTTGAGTCTGGCTGATTGCGGACGGTTAGCTACAGCCTTCGCAGTGGGGGCAATTACGCATCTCAGCTACAACCTGCCCCCTCGCGACACGCTTATGCAGTATTTCCACCAGGTGAGTATCAGGAATTATTAAGTACCCCTCATGTTCTTTTAAAGAAAGGAAGAAGGATAGTATATGAGTGAACTCTTAGGTAGACGCTTTCATCGACTCTTTGGCGCAGATGGACGATCCGTGGTCATCGCAATGGATCACGGAACTACTGATGGCGCTGTCGCGGGGTTCGAACACCCGGAGAAAGTACTGGAGCAGGTGATAGCTGGTGGCGCTGACGCGATCCTGACCAGCATTGGCATTGCCCGTCATTTTAGCAAGCAGCTCAAAAATACCGGCTTAATGATCCGCTGTGATGGCGCTACTTCGCCTCTTTTGGAGCGTCCACGAGAACTCATCATAGGTGTTGATGACCTTCTCTCAACAGGGGCCGATGCCGCCACCGCTATGTATATCCCGGGCAGTGTGAACGGTCATGGTTCGACAATGTATTTCCCTCGCCTGGCCACAGAAGCTCATCGCTGGAACATCCCCGTCATGGCTGAGGCTCTGCCATATGGTTTCGAGGAGCATCCTGCTGCTCGTGCAGTAGATTCAGTGGCAGATGCATGCCGCATGGCCGCCGAAAACGGGGCCGATATTGTAAAAACCTTCTATACCGGTGAACGCGAAAGCTTTCGGAAGGTTATTCGCTCGTGCTATGTGCCAGTGCTGGTATTAGGCGGTCCCAAAACGCATGGTGATCGAGAATTCCTGGAATCCATTCGTGACGCTTTGGATGCGGGTGCTGCTGGTGTCGTCATTGGCCGTTACGTCTGGCAAGCCGCATCCCCTACAGGTATGACACAAGCCCTGGTGGCTCTCGTTCACCACGATGTCAGTGTGGATGACGCACTGCATATGTTGCATGCAAGCAGGTAAGCTACATCAGCAAACCGTTAAACATAGTTTCAAGAAGGTGATTGCGGAGAGACAGCTCTTATTCTCACACGATGAGTATACGAAGGAGTATCATAATGTACCTCGTTGGCATCGATGTTGGCACAACGAATACCAAGACTGTCATTTTCGATATAGAAACTGGGCGTATCTGTGCAGTCGGCAGCAGCCGTACCATAACACGCCATCCACTACCGGAATGGAGCGAATTTGACGCAGAAGACGTATGGGGAACAGTCCTTCAGAGCATTCAAGCTGCCGTTCAGCACTGTGATCGACCTGAACGCATCCGTGCCATCTCTGTTGCCAGCATGGGGGAGTCAGCATTCCCCATGGATGCTGATGGAAACGTATTGCACGCTGCCATTGCCTGGTATGACCAGCGAACAGTTGCGGAAGCCCAGTGGTGGCTTCCACAGGTATTTGAACGTATCTATCACTGGTTGAGCATCGAGGATTTCGTGTTGTGGAAGCTGAGTGGGAGCTTCGCTACTGATTATAGCATTGCCTCACGCACTATGCTCTTTGATCAACGCACGCTCACCTGGTCGAAACCACTCCTCGAGCAGGCAGCCCTGCCTGCAGCGTGGTTCCCGCCTGCCTTTCCCAGTGGGACCGCCATTGGAAGCGTGAGCAAAGAAGTTGCTGAGCAGACCGGCTTACCACGACAAACAATAGTGAGTACAGGCGGACACGACCATCTCTGCGGCGCGTTAGCCGCAGGAGTGACACACCCAGGCCATCTGCTGGAATCAATGGCGACAGCTAGCGTTATTCTGGCAGTGAGCGATGCATTCCGTCCCAGTCCGGAACTATTGGCAACTGGCTGTACCAGTTATGCATACGTCGTACAGCATACCTACGTCATCCTGGGTACGCTGAACTTCGCCGGAGGAGCGCTTGAATGGATTGTGACTTTGCTCTATGGTCAAGGAAAACAGGGTACCGTCTCCCCAGAGATCTATGCCCAGGCACTACGTGAAGCCGCAGAGATACCTCCTGGCTCACAAGGTGCTCTCGTTTTACCCTCCTTTCTCGGTTCCGGCACGCCCTATGGACAAAGCTCAGTACGCGGAGCAATGCTTGGCCTGACGCCTTCTCACAACCGTCCAGAACTGGTGCGTGCGCTCATGGAAGGCCTCGCTTTCTGGCTGCGCGATAATATAACGATGTTCTATAACCTGGGCATCGCACCACCTCGGCCCGAAATCACGGTGATTGGTGGCGCTACTCAAGCTGCACCATTGTTACAGATCAAGGCAGACATAACCGGTTGCCCGATCAAAGTACCTCAGATTACTGAGGCAGCAGCAACTGGTGCAGCATTGCTCGCAGGCATGGGTGCGAATATCTTTCACTCGGGCGAGGAAGCAGCCTCTTCGGTCCTGCACACAGTTCAGATCTACGAGCCTGACACGCAGGCAGTCGAGATCTACAACACGATCTATGAGCAAACGTATCTGCCAGCTCGTCGCCTATTCAGTTGAGCAGAGAGTGTGATATCAAGTCCGGTTGAAGCGTAATAAATAGCGGGAGCGCAAGGTGGCCGCCCCTGCCGGGAAATGAGGTGTCCTCATATCTTCACCTTTCAAACGGCTTGGATAGCACTTCTTCAGAGAGGAAAGGAGGTATTATATCTATATGCATTCAGAAACGCTGCTCTCGCATTGAGATCGATGCGGCGGCATCTTTCTCATTTGAATGCAAGGAAGTATTCACAGTTATTGTCGTAATGGTCTTTTGTCAGAACGTCGTTTGTATACACTATTTTCAAGGAGGAACTTGAGATGGAAGACACAGAAAATGGGAAAAAATCCCTTAGTCGTCGTGAATTTCTCGCTGGAACAGCTGCCGTCCTCGCGGGGGGGAGCCTCCTGGCCGCATGTGGGGGCAGCACCTCAACTGGAGGCAGCACCTCAACCCCCGGCGCTAGCACCGCGAACTACACATTCGTACTGATACAAGGCGTCAAGGGCGATCCCTTCTACGTCACTATGCAGAAAGGTGCGCAGGAGATGGCGAATAAACTAGGGGTGAAGCTCCTCGTCGATGGACCTGCTCAGTTCAGCGCTACCCTCCAGGTGCCTATTGTTGATGCCTACATCGCAAAGAAGGTCGACGTGATGATTATCGCGGCATGCGATAAGCAAGCGATGATCGCGCCATTGCAGAATGCGCACAACGCGGGCATCAAGGTCATTTCTGTCGATACCTTTATTGGCAATGGCGACTATACAAGTGGTCCTGTGACCTTCCCGCTGTCCTACATTGGCTCCGATAATGTCCAGGGAGGAAAGATCGCCGGGGAGGCCCTTATCAAGGCCATCGGCAATAAAGGCGGCATTTACATTGAAAATGTGACTCCTGGTATCAGTACCACCGATCAGCGGCAACAGGGATGCATAGAGGCGATTAATGCTACGAATGGGACGGTGAAGCTCGTCGGCTCGAATTATGACAACGATAGCGCCGCAACCGCCTCGCAGCAAGTCTCGGCGTTGTTGTCCAGCAGCAAGGGGTCACAGGTCAATGGCATCTTTGGCACCAACCTGTTCAGCGCTGAGGGAGCAGCCCAGGCCGTCAAGAATGCCAATAAGCAGGGGCAGATCAAGATCGCGAATTTTGACGCGCAAGAGGGGGCTATCACTGACCGCTCTGACTGGTCAAACCAGTAAAATTCTGAAGCGCGTCCCCACAGGCTATGTCGTCATCGACAAGACCAATGTGAACGATCCAGCTTCGCAGGCCGCCATCTATAAGAGTTAGCTAGCTAGCAGGCCGGTGGCTTCTTGCCACCGGCACAGGAGAAATCTATGAAAGTGCCTGATGTAGCTATATCGGAAGCAAACCAGAGCAAGACAGGGAAGACAGCTCTGAGACCACTTGATATCGTAAGTAAGGGTTGGTCGTGGTTGTTCCTGTTCGTGCTGATTATCTTCTTCTCTATCACCGGGCAAGGCTTCCTGAATGTCTACAACTTCCAAACTATTGGGGCAGACATGGCCCTGGTGTTGATTATGGCATTGGGTCAGACCTTCGTCATTATCTCAGGAGGGATCGACCTCTCGACAGGCTTTGTGATGGGCATGGCGTCAGTTGCCGCGGCCCTGGTCATGAGCGGCTTGGGGGGCAGCGCGCCACTGCCCGTTGTGGTACTGGCCGGCGCGGCTGCCGGCCTGGGCATTGGCCTCATTCCCGGCCTGATAAACGGCCTGATCATTGCCCGACTGCGTGTGCCGTCTTTCATTGTCACGCTGGGTATGTACGGTATCGCCCGTGGTGCGGGCTTTATTCTCTCCGGTGGACAACCCGTCAGCATACAGACGAATGGCGTCGGCCAGGTCGGCAATGCGTACCTGCTGTACCTCCTGCCCGATGGACGTGTGAGCTTCTTCCACCTGCCCTCTAACCTGCAGGGAGTACGTCCCAGTCAGATTATTCAATTGCTTCCCTTTCCCTTGATTTTCCTGGTCGTTGTAGCCCTTATCTGTGCCTGGCTGCTCTGGCAGACGCGCTTTGGAAGACATACATACGCAGTTGGTGGGAGCGAAGAGGCTTCGCGGCGCGCGGGTGTCCCCGTGGTTCGTCATACCATTCTGATCTATGTACTTTCGGCGTTCATGGCATCTCTAGCGGGTGTGGTCTACACGTTGCGCTTCAGCAACGGAGCAGCAGATGTGGGTGACCCACTCCTCCTCACCTCTATCGCGGCGGTGATTATCGGTGGCGCCTCGCTCTTAGGTGGTGAGGGGACCATCATCGGCACGGTGATCGGCGCGCTGATTATCGCGATCATTCAGAATGGCCTGATCTTCCTGGGAATTAATCCCTTCTGGCAGTTCATTGCCGTGGGCACGGTGATTATTCTGGCTGTTCTTGTCGATCAGACGAAAAAGCGGCTGGTTTAGCACAGATAATGGGAACAGGAGAAACACATGATGGCTGATGTACAACCTATCTTACAAGTCAAAGATCTCTATAAACGCTTCGGTGGTCTGGTCGCAGTAGATCATGTCAGCCTGGACATTCACCCCGGCGAAGTGGTAGGACTCCTCGGAGACAACGGTGCGGGAAAGTCAACGCTCATTAAAATGATTTCTGGCGCCTATAAACCCGACGGCGGTCAGATTCTTCTCGATGGTGCAGCGGTATCGTTCGCTACGCCGCTGGAAGCACGACGGCGCGGGATAGAAACCATCTACCAGGATCTGGCTCTGTGCGAAAATCTCGATGCCAGTGCAAACATCTTCCTGGGTCGTGAGAGAATGCGTCGTCAACTCGGCATTTTTAGAGTGCTTCATCGCTCCTTTATGCTTCGCGAGTCACGTCAGGTCCTCGATCAACTGGATATCCGCATTCCTGAGTTGCGCAATCCTATCCGCCAACTCTCTGGTGGTCAGCGCCAGGCCGTCTCCATTGCCCGTGCCGTGTACTGGGACGCCCGTTTAATGATCATGGACGAGCCAACGGCCGCACTGGGTGTACCGGAGCAACTCAAAGTGCTGGAGCTGATACGCACGTTACGCAATCGGGGCGTTCCCGTCATCCTGATTAGTCACAATATGCAAGATGTCTTTGCTGTGGCGGACCGGGTGATCGTGATGCGTCGTGGAAGCAAAGCCGGTGAAGTAAGGATCAGCGATACCAATGAGAATGAAGTGGTGGGTTTGATGGTTGGCGCTGAATACACACAGGTGATCAAACAGATTCATGACGCGCCAGAGGAGGTGCACATTACGACACACGACGAAAGAGAAAAGGATATCAGTTAGTGTAGGCAGCAACTATGGAGATAGAGAGACCCTTGTGGTCGCCCTCTAGAAGGCATTTCATTCCTATTCAGGGAGGTATCAGCTATGTTAACTCAAAGTCAGGTACAACAGATGCAAGAGCGGGTGACGCAGGCATTAGCTCAGGCTGGTATGGTGTTGACACCGCAAGAACAGACGCAGATCGAGGTGGTCGACTTTGGCCTGAGCGAATTGGAGCGCACAGGTCTGCAACTTGTCATGTATATCAACAATGATCGTTACTGCGCTAAAGAGCTTGTCATGATACCCCATCAGACCTGCGCACAGCATCGCCATCCACCGCTCAGCGAGACCAATCCAGGCAAGCAGGAGACCTTTCGCTGCCGTTGGGGCAAGGTCTGGCTCTACGTAGAAGGCGAGCCGAGCCAGGCGATTCAGGCACATGTACCGGAAGGCAGCGAACCATACTACACGATCTTTCACGAGATCGAACTGCATCCTGGAGACCAGTACACGATCCCGCCGAACACCTGGCACTGGTTCCAATCGGGAGAGGAAGGGGCCATCGTCTCTGAATTTTCGAGTCCTAGCTCTGACGAGTTTGACCAGTTCGTTGATCCTCGTATCTTTCGTTTCACCAAAGTCGCTGAATAGGAGATATACCTCGCATGTAGTGCAGTTTTCCCTATTCATTCCATAGCAGAGCCGCAAATGGACACCACGAAAAGATTTTCAGCATTTTGAAGTGATTCGTGCTCAATTTGGCAAAGCCGATTGTTTGGCCTGTCCATTTCGTTCGCTATGTACTCGTTCTGCAACCACTCCTCGTCAGATAATCTTTCGGACTCAAGAACAACACGAAGCGATTCAAACGGCAAGACAGCAGAGCCTACTCTTTCATACGCCCGATCTTCTTTTGTCGTGAGATAGGCCACTGAGGGAGAACCACCAGGAGAGGAAGGCGGTTTCCTTCCTCTCCTGGTGGTTTATGCGATGCCAATGTGGGTGTGTGACGCTGCGGTAGTCCTCGGATTGTGACTGCGCGCCAGTTACCCGTTCGGGTGGTCTGTCCCGCCCATCCAGTAGTAATGCCCCTGCTCTGAGTGACCCCAGTAGGGATTCCCAGCCACGTTTTCTCCGATCACGACTTCGATGTAATTGAGGACGGTTCCGATAGGATAGCTGGTAATGAGGGCTGACTGGCTGGTGGGTGCAGCGCGAATGTTCAGGCCTTGAGCGGCCGTCACTTTGCATGTCTTGGGCTGCGGTGGCGGTGGTGGCGCGATCGGAGGAATATAGAGCACCTCTCCAGGGCGGATGAGGTTCGGGTCGCTGCCGATCACCTGTTTGTTCGCGTCATAGATTATCTGCCATTTGTTGCCATCGCCATAGGCCCGCTGTGCTATCGAGTAGAGCGTATCTCCCGGTTGCACGGTGTAGTTTGATCCGGGTGTAGCTTGAGCCATTTGATCCTCCTTATTTGTTCTTGAGATCAGTCTTCGGCTCGGCGTCCGAGCAAGGGAATAGCAAATTGCGAGAAGAACACATCTTTTGATTCTGGGTATCTGCCTGTCGGCCACATGAGCCCCAGCTATGTGTATTCCCTGTAGTTACCATATCATCCAGCCAGGTTTTTGTAAAGTTTAGCCGGATTATGAAACGATTATGAAACGGTGTGGAGATTACACTTATTTAGGATGAAAGAGTACACGCTTGGCCGTAGCTTTCTATTCAAAGCATGCAATGCATTAGATAACAAATAATAAAAATGTCTAGCAAATCAATGAAGGGTAAACAGATGTTACAGAAAGCTCAATACACTACTCTTGAAGACCATGAAATTTACCTGGCAGTCTGTGTTGCATTTCTGTAAAAGATACGGTAAAGTCTTCTCTGGAAGAACAAGGCACACAGTCAGTGTCACTATCTACTTTTTTGGAGGTTACAGCAGTATGACGACACAACAGAATCCGAGCATTGCACAACTCTTCGATCTTACAGGTAAAGTGGCCATCGTTACCGGTGGGGCGATGGGAATAGGTCAGGGCATCGCTTTGCGACTGGCTGAGGCAGGTGCTGCAGTGATGATCACTGATATCAACCCGGAAGCGGCAAATAACACGGTCAATCAGATCCGCTTAAAGGGGGGCAAGGCAGAAGCGATCCAGGCAAATGCCTCCAGCGTCGCCGACGCCAGGCGTATAGTTCAGGAAACGGTGCGAGCCTTCGGGCGGCTGGATATCATCGTCAACAACGCCGGTATCTACCCCTTAGCACGTGCGCTTGAGATAACCGAGGAAATTTGGGACAGGGTATTGGATATCAATCTCAAGGGCCTCTTCTTCTACTCCCAGGCAGCCGCTCAGGAGATGATGAACGAAGGTCATAGTGGGAAGATCATCAACATTGCCTCAATCGATGCTCTCCATCCCACTGGTAACCTCGTGCATTACGACGCATCTAAGGGCGGTGTGGTGATGGTAACAAAAGCGCTGGCTCTGGAGTTCGGTCCGCACAACATCACAGTCAATGCCATCGCTCCTGGCGGCATCCAGACTCCCGGAGCGGGTGGCTCCTCCATTCCGGATGAGTTTTTGCAGGCCTTCACCGCCAAGATTCCCCTGCGCCGTATGGGCGTCCCAGACGACATCGCCAGGGTCGTCGTCTTCCTCGCCAGCGGAGCTGCGGATTACATGACCGGAAGCCTGGTCGTGGTGGACGGTGGGTTCCTGCAAGCATAGGAACGACTGCTTACGCAAAAACGAGGCAGTATCTCATAGCTCAATCAGGTGCTGTTCAGACTACACCCCAGGCCTGTTGGACTCTCACCTCGCCCGCCGCTATCCTTGTATACTCTTGAATGAATACGTTGAGATGCTCGGTGTGCCACTCCTGCGTCAGGCGTGCAGACGCTTTCGCATCAGCAAACTTGTTAAAGGTGCTGATGAAGGTGACGTTGTTGTCTCCGGCTTCCATGAGCGTGAAGGCTCGAAATCCTGGCACATGGTTAAGGAGAGGGACAAGGCGTTCTTGCACACGCTGAATAAATTCCTCTCTTGTCCCTGGAATGAGGTCGTATGAGCGTATCACTATGTACATCGTTCTCCTCTTTCTGCTTTCATCTCTTGAAGGTCTTCAGATAGCTTCTTCTCATTGTAACTATAGCATAGTTGCGGCTCTAAGTCCTCACATAGCTGTCACGAAATGCCTTCGCTTCGCTCGCCCCTCGATAAATCGGGGTCTACATTGGCTCGCCCCTCGATAAATCGGGGTCTACATTGGCTCGCCCCTCGATAAATCGGGGTCTACATTGGCTCGCCCCTCGATAAATCGGGGTCTACATTATACTGACTACTCCTCTGAAACACCCTGGCATCCTCAACCGCGGCCAACACACCAACCCGTTCACCCGGCGCTTGCCGCAACTGTACCTCTTCAACCATTGCCAAACCCATGGTTCCCGCTGAACCATCAAACAGGAGCAACGGCCTGCGCTCGTTGCAGCGCCTTCAGGTAATCCAGGATCAGCGTGGGAAACAGGAAACGCTGCCTGACGGTCTCGTAGGCATTTGCGCCGAGTTCGCGCCAGAGGTCACGATCCTGGAGGAGCTTAAGCGTGTAAGCTGCAGCCGCTTCTGTATCATCGACGAGGTACCCGTTCAAGCCGTGGGTGATCTGCATTTGTAAGCCTGTGACGCGGGTCCCGACAACCGGCTGCTTTTTCCACATCGCCTCGGTAACAGTAAAGCCAAAGCCTTCGCGGATCGAGCGTTGCAGGATCACACTGGAATAGCGCTGGAAGGCATTGACCGCCTCGTGGTTGATGATGGTTGGATCGGACAGCAGGTGGATATCCGCATCTCCA
>VBHI01000304.1:56308-67740 GCA_005881495.1 Chloroflexota bacterium | reverse complement strand
TGACATTGCCGGTTTGTTTCAGTCCCTGGTAGACCGCGAAGGAGATACCAGCGCAGGCAACAACGAGCACCAGCGCGATGATGCCGAGGATCAGGCCGAGTCTGCTGCGGCGGTTGGGCGGTGGTGGCGTACCATAACCGTATCCTTGCTGCGGGGGTGGTGCAACATAGCCTCCCTGTTGCGGAGGAGGAGGCGTTCCATAGAGATTCTGTTGCTGAGGAGGCATATTATACGGATATGGTGTTGCTGGTGGCGTATTATACGGATTGGGAGGAGTGCCATAAGATGGTGTGCCGTACGCGGTTGATGGAGGAGGGGGAGTTCCGCCAAATGGTGATGCGGCAATGGTTGGATCAATTTGGGGCGGATTTCCAGGGCCAGGCTGTGGTGTGACCACAGTTGGATCATATTGTGGTGAACTGGCCGGTTTGGCTACGTTGTAGGGTGTTGGGTTACCACAGAGCGGGCATTGAGCAGCACCTTGCGGTAGATTGGCGCCACACGAAGTGCAATTCATGACGAGTCCTCCTGAAAGAGTACGCTACTCTCGCCCACCCTTCCAGAAGAAGGAGAGCGGATTATTTAATAAGGTAGTGCTAGCATACCATGGTTCTGTTTTCCTGCCAAGATGTTCTCAAGCCTTTTTGAGGAACCAGAGTGTGAGAGCTTCGTTGTGGGACACGTTGCGTTTAGTTGGTGACGGTAAAATTGACGCGTTGTGCCAGAATTTTGTCGGAACATGTCGTTGTACTGGCCCAGTAAATTTCGACGTAGGCTGGACCTGTTCCACCATAGATGGCATACGAATAGCCTGCTCTGGCACTTGCGTTTACGGGGAAGGGAAATTGGGTGACCTTTTTATTGTTCAGATACCAAATGAGGCAGACGGCTCCATTTTTACCGTTGGGGTGGATGTTGAAGGAGACATATATTTTTTGGTTGACCCTAAATGCGGTCGTCAACTGCAAGGGTTGAGCCGTAGCAGTATTAACCAGGCTGGCCATCTGGGGGTTATCAATATATTGTTGGCCAGGAAGTGCACCAGCAGTGGGGGATAGTACGACCGTTGGGGAGAGTGCGGGGGTGGTAGGAGAGGCGGTTAACCTGTTCATTGTTGCCACCGGTGTAGCCGGGTAGGCCCCTGTTGTAGGCGTGGCAGGTAGACTCATGGCCAGGAAGTAGACAAAGACGAGAATCAAGCCCCCGGAAATGACACACAGAGCGGCTACAATGAAACCGAGATTACGCATTTGAGGCGCCTGTGGTCGTGCCGCGGGTGCGGTGGATGCGGTGGTGGAATACATTACTCCTGGTGTGCGGGCAGAGTGCCACGCGTGCTCTGCTTTTGACGTAGGTGACTGCGCTGCAGGCGGGAAGGAAATTTGATCCTGGTACGTGCCAGTTGACCACGTGGGGGAAGAGGGGGCCTGTGGAGATGACCATTGCTGGGGCTGTCCCCACGATGGACCTTGTGCGTTCCCTACCCATGCCTGGTTGCCAGCTTGCTCCTGGGGTCGTTGTACCATGGGGACTGGACCAGAAACCAAAGAGCTGTGGCAGCGAGGGCAACTCGTGCTTGTAGATGTTGGTGAAAGTGGTAATCCACAGTGTGTGCATTTCATTGCAAGGTCCTATAGTGATTATTCATAATGTAGCTTCATCAGGCCATTACTGTTCACAACGAATAACTATGAGCAAAGTAAATATGGTTTCCTAAATGGCTATCGCCATGTTGATATGACGCCTGGTTGCCTTGACATTAAACTCAAGTGCATCTAAAATGAGATGAACTGTTGGAGAATAGTGATATAGGGCAGAAAAAACGTGAAACATGATAGCGAAGTAGGTCGAGTGCTGGCGCAACACGCGGCCAGGCTGCGAGTCTGCTTGCAACATGCCACAGGTGATAGCGAAGGTCCGGAAGAAGGTAGTGATGCCTGGTTGCTACTTGATGCGCTGATTAGCAACGATTACCCCGAACTTTGCACGCGTTTTGAACAATCCGGTCGCTGGCTGGCAGAGCAGGGGGGGAAGTTAGATGTGCGATTGCAGGCATTGGAACGGTATTTTGATGCGCTTGCGCTTGAATTCAAAGATCTCTTCGAGCATGTGCCTGTAGCTGGCGGGCAGGATAGAGCGCAACTGCTGATAGAAGCAACTACTCGTTTGTATCGACTGCAATCTACGTGTATACTGGCTCTGACTCGTGGCTACCAGTGTGTGATGGATGAGGTCTCCCTTGAGCGGAACACTTTGGCTGAGCAAATTGAGGAACGTTTCCAGGCATTACAGCGGATTAATGGCGTCAGTAATTCCAACACGGACCTGGATCAGACGCTCGAAGTAATCACGAAGATCGTAGCCGAGGAAATAAAAGCTGATCTCTGTTCAGTTTTTTTCTACGATGAACTGCAACGTATACTCACATTACGTGCTACCAATGGTCCCCGTCCATTAGGAGGGATGCATTTTACGCTGCGTATTGGCGAGGGCTACAGTGGATGGGTAGCGGAAAAAGGCCGCCCTTTGCTCGAGCGTGATGCTCTATCTGATGCACAGTTTGCTACCGAGGTACGCACATACAATACAGACTATCATGGATTGATGGCAATACCTATTATCTTCTTTGGCAATACGGAGCACCTCTTTGGTGTTATCAGTGTGCAATCGGCCGAGATGCGAGAATTTACCAATGCAGAGAGAAACTTTGTAGAGGTTGTTGCCGGAATTATTGCTATCAATATAGAAAATGGGCGGCTCTATGAGCAGACTGACGAACAACTGCGGCGAAAAGTTCACGAGCTAGCTACTATGCACCGGGTTTCCTCTATTATTGCTTCAACGTTGAACCTGGACGAAGTTCTGCAAATTATCGCAACACAGGCTGTTCACCTTTCAGGGGCTGAACGATCGTGTATATTTGAGTTGGACCAGGAGAAACAATTGATGCATGTTGTGGCGCATTATGGATTGAATAGCGCACAGGTACGAGGACTAGAGCTACAGGTTGGGAATTGTTGTGCCGGGCGAACAGTCCAAACGGGGCGGCCCAGTATGGCTGTAGACTGTTTCCATAATGATAAAGACTGTTTTCTTTCAGGGGACCCAGGTGTCTCTGCTGAGATTCATTCTGTTTTATGTGTGCCCCTACAGGTAAAGCGGAAAGTCCTGGGTTGTATCTGTATCTATAGTAGCCACCGCCATTCGCTTTCGCATGAACAAATGCAACTCGTGATTACTTTTGCCAATGAGGCTGCCATTGCTATCGAAAATGCGCGTCTCTACGATGAAACACGGCGCGGGCTTGAGTTAAAGTCGGTATTGTTGCGTGAGTTGCATCACCGTGTTAAGAACAACCTGGCCACTGTGGCGGGTATTCTCTCCTTGCAGCGCCGGCGTACGAAATCTCCTGAAGTGCGCAATACGCTTGCAGAAAGTGTCAATCGTGTACAGGGACTGGCGGCGACCCACGATCTGCTTGCTCATGAAGATGTGAGCGAGGCGAAGGTTGAAGATATAGCGCGGAAAATCGTAGGGGTTGCCAATGCCAACCTGCGGCCTCCAGAGAAGCAGATCACTTTTGAGGTAGAACCATGTCCCATAGTTATTCCTTCGCGCGCCGTAACGATCCTGGCGCTTGTGCTCAATGAGATGGTATCAAACGCAATCAAACATGGGATGGCAGGTTTGTCAAAAGGAACTGTTACGATCCGGGGGTGTGAAGAGGATGGGATGGTAATTGTCCAGGTTATCGACACGGGGACGAAGTTAAAGAAGTGGGGGCCTGGAGAAGAAGAAAGTAGTGAAGGACTGGGACTTTCACTGATCAAAAATCTTATAGGCGATTTGGGGGGTCAATTTTCGCTGTGGAGCGGTAGTGATAAAGGTCATACAGTCGCAGAGGTGCGTTTCCAGCTAGCCCGAAAACGTGGCCAGCTACCTGGACGAGGGGAAAAAACCAGAGTCGGATGAGTTTATCTATGAATGTTTGGGTAGAGGCTGCCCGCATTTTGAGCAAAAGCGATTATGTGCAGGGTTTTGAGCGCCGCAGAACCGGCATTGATTGAGGGGGTAGCCGCAAGATGTGCAAAAGCGTGTGAGTGGTTTATTGAACTGGCGGCATTGCGGGCAGGTATAGAGGGGCATAGTCGTAAGGCGACTGGAATCGACTAGTTCTAGTCCCCCACTTACTTTCTGCTCGTTGCCGCCTGGTAACGAATGTACTGCCCTTTCAAGAGCAATGGCCATATCATCTGCTCGCTGGTAGCGATACGCCGGATTTTTCATAAGCGCTGTGATGATGACTTGCGAGATAGCGGGGTCTAGGGCGGGATTGATAGTAATGGGATGCGGTGGAGCCTCGTAGATGTGGCTGTGGGCGAGAGCGGGATAGTTGTCTCCCATGAAAGGTAAGCGTCCTGTCAAAGATTCAAAGAGCATGACACCCAGGGCATAGATATCAGACCGAGCATCAACGGGGCCTCCCTGGCACTGTTCAGGTGACATGTACTCTGGGGTACCCACGCCCGCGCCCTGGCGTGTCAATTCTTTTGAGCCAGCGAGGACCTTGGCAATGCCAAAGTCAGAAAGAATGGGGCGTCCTGTACGATCCATTAAGACGTTTACTGGCTTCACATCTCGGTGGATGATGCTGTTGTCATGGGCGTAAGAGAGAGCGCTCGCAAGTTGGGTGAAAATGCGTTTGGCCTCTATCACGTCTATCTTTTGATTGATAGTTAGCAGTTGATCTAAACGTTGTTTGAGTGTGCCACCATCGACCAATTGCATCACGATATAGAGGTGACTCTGGGATTCAGCGGCATCGTGAACCGTCACGATATTGGGATGTGAGAGCCGTGCGACCAGTCGCGCTTCGAGGTTGAACCGTTCAACAAAATTGCGGTCTGCAGCAAACCAGGGTGGGAGAACCTTGACCGCGACTTCTCTGTCAAGGTTCTCCTGGCGTGCTCTATAGACGCGGGCCATGCCTCCCTGGCCGAGTTGAGCCAGGATTTTATAGTTTCCAAGCGTCGCACCGATCAGCTCGTCTTGTTGCACGGCATTCTATGGGCGAAGAAGCAAGCAGTACACATACTTTACGCCCTTCCTCCTCATCCTCGTCAGGTGTGGCCAAGCCCACCTTAACTGCTAACGCTTTGCGAACACTAAGACTGTCTGACCCAGTTGGATTCTGTCTCCCTCCTGGAGAGGATAGGTTTGATATTTATTGACTACCTGACCATTCACTTTGGTGCCATTGGCGCTGCCTTCATCTTTCAAGGCATAGTTTCCATTGCCCAGGCTGAGTATCTTGGCATGAAGACGTGACACCGCCAGGTCTTCAAGGAAGATGTCACTTTCGCGGCTGCGCCCAATACTCAGTTCTTCTTTACGAACCTCGTAGACACGTCCAGGTTCTTTGCCCTCTTCGATGCGAACCATACCGAGGGTACCCTGCGGGCCGGATGGGCGTAGCATGGTCTTATCGTTGTCGTTGTTGGCGAAGAGTGACGCAGCATCTGGTTGCATAGCGGGAGCGCCAAAGCCGGCGGGCGGTGGGCCACCAAGAGCCGGTCCCTGACCGGGGCCTTGTTGCCAGGGCGGCGAGGCGTTGGCATTGTAAGAAGTTGCTGGTGGAGAGGATACTTGTTGCCCGGAAGGCTGCTGCCCCCACGCTGGTTGCTGAGATGGAGCGGGTTGTCCCCATGGCTCATTGGTAGGAGCAGGAGAAGCAGGCTTTCCTGATTGTGCCCACGATTGACCTGAACCGCCAGCGCTATAGCTAGTAGGCGCCTGCTGCTGAGAGGGTGAACTACTTTGCATACCCCATACATCTCCTCCCTGTTGCGGTGGCGCCGACTGGGATTGCCCCCACGGATCCTGAGCCGCTGGGGTTGATTTTTGGGGCATAAATGTCGCGTCTGCAGCGCCCCATGATGGTTGACTTCCACCTATGCCAGCTCCTGCAGATGACGCATTGGAAGCAGCGGAACCCCATTCGGCTGGTTGCTGCTGAGCAGGCTGAGCGGCCCATGCACCAGGCTGCTGGGCAGGAGGTTGAGCGCCCCATGGGTTAGCAGCGGGCTGTTGAGGCCGAGCAGGAGGTTGAGCGCCCCATGGGTTAGCAGCGGGCTGTTGCTGAGCAGGCCATGCGCCGGGTTGTTGCTGAGCAGGCGGCTGAGCGGCCCATGCGCCAGGCTGTTGCTGAGCAGGCCATGCGCCGGGTTGTTGCTGTGCCCAATTGTCAGCTTGTCCCCCTACACCAGGTTGATTCCAAGTTCCAGCTGTCCCTTGTTGTCCCTGACGCTGCCAATCTGGCAGTGCAGCTTTATCAGCTTTTGCCCCCTTCTTTTTTCCGCTACTGCGGAAAAGGAAAACAGCTGTTACCAGGATGACTACTGCTAACACCAATACTGCAATAATGATTACAATAGGGTTTTGGAGAATGTGCGTCATGTCGTTCACCCCTCTGATCGTAGGAGCGGTTGTGATGTGGCCGCTCTCAGATATACTCTAGTGATATATCAAAACTGCGATTTAGTGCGACTTAACACCACATCTATCGCAATTCAAAACGTACCTCAACACTGCCAAAGCGTAGAATATCGCCATCTTTGAGCGTACGTTCTTCGTGTGGTGTTAAGGTAACTCCATTCAGGCGAGTCTTATTTAATGCATTGAGATCTTCGACGGTGTAGGTGCCCTGCTGATTTCTTAGATAGGCATGACGCCGTCCAACCGTTTTGTCTGCAAGGTTAATCTCTGGGAAGATACCCAAAATGGGATCCTGTCGACCAACAACCATTAACTCACCGTTTAATGGAATTTGTTGTCCACTGGAGATAACCACAAGACGTGCCTGTTTTGGGGGAACGGTTGGGGGCCTGGAAGGTCCAACTGTTCCTGGTTTTTGTTCGTAGCCAGGTTCTGGGACTCGCTTACCTGGTGGCATTGCCTGGATACGTTCCTGTAATTGATCGAGCGCTGCAATGAACTCCTGTGGTGTAGCAAAGCGATCTGCCGGTGCTTTTGCCATCGCCTTCTGCATGAAGATATCCATCTCTACAGGCAGATCAGGGCGTAGGCGGCAGATCGAAGGCACTTTTTCATTCATGTGTTTGATGACAATGTCCACCGCAGTCTCACCTTCAAAAGGAGGATTGCCAGTTAGCATTTCAAACAAAACAGTTGCAACCGAATAGAGATCAGAGCGGGAGTCCGCTGAACGCCCACTTTCGGCCTGTTCGGGCGAGATGTAGTAGGCTGTGCCCATGAATACGTTAGATTGAGTAAGAGTAACGGTTTCCCTGCTCCGCGCCAATCCAAAATCGACGATTTTGACCACATCTTTTCCATTGATGAGGATGTTCTGTGGCTTAATATCGCGATGTACCACACCCTGTTTATACGCCGTATCCAATCCCTCGGCAATCTGTCGTGTGTAATTTAATGCTCGTGATGGTTCCATGGGACCCTGTGTTATCATGTGATACTTCAGGTTTTGCCCATCAATGTATTCCATCACAATAAAGTACATCTGATTATCGTTGCCATAATCGACGATGCGCACTATATGAGGATCACCGAGGTTCAGGTGGATATGTGCCTCTCGTTGGAAACGCGCGAGTAGTTCACCATCATTTGAGAGTTCAAGGTGCATGACCTTTACTGCGTAGATGTGGTTATTTTCTGTATCGCGTGCTACGTAGACGGTCGCAAAGCTACCTCGACCTCTTTCGTCGATTAGTTTATACCGTCCTTTGATGACACGACCAATCATGTCACCGTTCATTTGCCAACTCCTAACTGAAAGGCTAAAGGCTACTCATCGCGGCTATTATAACATCATTTGCTAGCAGATGTCATGTTATCCCCTCGTGATATACAAACGGAGCAGCAAGCGAATTGGTCATATAATGGGTAGAGTCTCCTAGTGCCGCGCTATTTGAAGCCCAGCGCGAGGTTGGCTGGGCGACCCAAGGGTCGCCCCTACTATATTCGTTTGCCGCTTCACGGTCGTGAAGCGGGCGATCCGTTGTGGTTGCGCACTATGATTCACTTGCATTGTGTGCTCCTGGAGCTATATATTTTCTGTAAGGAAGAACGATGAGGGTATCTATTCTTTGGAGGTGGATTTGCATATGCAGCCTGTTCGTGGTGTTTTACTCGATATTGACGGTGTATTGCATGTCAGTATGCAGCCCATTGCCGGGGCGGCCGAGACGTTGAACTGGTTAGAGCAGCATGGCTTTGCGACTTGCTTTGTGACGAATACTACAACTATGGCACGTGTTACGCTTGCAGAACGTTTAAGGACCATTGGTTTACCTATTACTGAGGAGCATTTGATCACTGCTCCTGTAGCGACGGCAAATTATATTCGACAGCACTATCCAGGTAAGCGGTGCTGGGTGCTCACGAAAGGCGATACCGAGGCGGATTTTGCCGGCATAAAGCTTGTACAGTCGGAAGCGGATGTTGTGGTTATAGGTGGCGCTGAGGAGCTATTAACTTATGAGTCGATGAACGCCGCTTTTCGTATGCTGATGGACGGAGCCGTGTTGTTAGCAATGCATACCAATCTGTACTGGCGTACAAGAGATGGGTTGAGGTTAGATAGCGGGCCGTTTGTGCGTGCCCTGGAGATAGCCTCGGGCAAGAAGGCAACAGTGCTGGGCAAGCCTGATCGCGCCTTTTTTGAGCAGGCGTTACTTTCAATTGGTGTGGCCGCGCATGAGGCGATTATGGTAGGCGATGATGTAGAGAACGATGTTGCAGGCGCTCAACAGGCAGGGCTGCGTGGTGTGCTGGTTTGTACGGGTAAACATCATGCTGACTCACCGCTTTTGGAGCGGGTGCATCCTGATGCTATACTGCCGTCGATTGTGGATTTACCAGGGTGGATGGAGGAGCATGAGTGAGCGTAAGCGCAGACAAGTGGAGAGGGTGGCCACAAGGGACAATACATTTCAATTAAGGGCAAGAATCACCTCCTCCTTGGACGTTCGGAACACGCGAGCTCCCCCTCTCCGATCTGCAAAATCGGGACACGCATCGGGACAAAACCGGGACAGAGCCTCATGACAGCGGGACGCCTCCTCTTCTATACTTTAGACAGAGAACGAGAAGCAGGCATGCAGCGCATACTGATTGTTCTCTGGAGCGGCACACCGCTCCGCATCTGCTTATGAGCAGTTCTGTTCATCATGAGTCTACACAAGAAGGAGAAAACATATGTCCTTACGTCTCAATGGCCAATTTTTAATGGTCGGTGCCATCGGTGCGATCCTCGCGTCTCTGCTCATCTTTCTCATTCCAGGTCCAGAGGGTCCCACGGGTATTGGATCTATCCCGACGAATGTTGTCTTTGTCCTGAGTGGATTATTCCTCCTTGTTGGGTTGCCAGCGCTCTATCGCGCTCAAGCCAAACAGATTGGCATCCTGGGATTGGCCGGCGTGGTGCTCCTGTGGGTCGCGACAGTCCTTCTTTTCCTTGTCCTCAGCGGCGTCCAAATCCTTGATGTCGCCGTACCAGGCTCGATTCCGCATCCGGGAGGAGACGGCCCACCGCCGTTAGCGATCATTCCCATGATCCTGGGAGTGGTGCTGACCTTGATCGGTGGTGTGATCGTGGGGATCACGACCATCCGGGCGCACGTCTTTACGGCAGCGATTGGCTGGATACTCATTGTCAGTCCTGTGCTCCTGTTACTCAGAGTTCCCTTGGGTGGCCTCCTTGGCGTCATTCTCACCAGCACCTGCTTAGGGCTTTTCTATGCTGGCCTGGCCTGGGCGGGTGCGACCCTCAGCTTCCGTGGGAACCCAACGCAGGTCTCGGCGTCTTCGGTACAACGGAGCTAACAACCTGTGATCAGGACGCTGCTCTTTCCTCGCTCGGATCGCGCGGCATCAGTGCGGCTATAGGTGCGAAAGGGCAGCCCTGCTTGTTCGTGTATGTGGTATAGTAGAGCCGAGCAGAACGACAGCAGGTGTGATCCATGAGACTTCTACAAGATATATCCCAAAGGAGCAGAGAGATGGATCTGCACCAGATACCACTACAAAGAACGCTCGCGCCTGACATGGCGACACCCCATGCGACCAGCACACGGGTCCGGGGAAGACGTTTGTTGCTGATGCGTCTGGGGTGGACGCTCCTCACCGTCTTCAACCTCGCGGTCTTTTTCGTGCGCATTCCTGTCTATTATGCCCAGCTCTTTGTTCTGTGCACGGATCCCAGGCAAGAATGCGCCATTGGGCAGCTGACGCCAGGGAACGTCCAGGCGCTGCGTCATTTGGGCATCTCTCTGGGCAGCTATGCCGCGTATACGCTCGTCATCAGCCTCTTTGCCTCTTCGATCTTCCTGCCGGTGATGCGCGTGCGAGTGAGATTGCGCTACTAGGTGGTGCTCCCATTCTCATTACTCTTCTTGGTGTTCTCGCCACACTCATCCTTGGCATCGGCGGCTACTGTGGCCTGGGCCTGTTTTTCTCACTGTTTCCCACCGGTCGCCCTATCCCACGATGGGCGTGGATGCTGGTGTTCCTCTGGCTGGTCCAGATCATTCCTTGGGTGCTGCCACCTGACTCGCCCTACCAGATCTTGAACTGGCCACTTCTGCTCTTTGCAGGCGGACAACTGGTGCTCTGGGGGACCTCGATGAGCGTCCAGCTCTATCGCTACACGCTCGTCTCTGATCACGTGCAGCGACAGCAGTGCAAATGGCTGATCTTTGGGTTCGCCCTCGCTCTGCTGATTGACATCCCCTACTTTGGTCTGCAGGGGCTGTTTCCTGCGCTCGCTGCCGCCTCTTCGCCCTATCGGCTCTTGTACGCGACGGTCCGGGAACTCTTCCTCGTGTTCATTCCGCTGGCCATTGGGATTGCCATTCTGCGCTATCGCCTGTGGGATATCGATCTCATCATCAATCGCACGCTGGTGTATGGTGCGCTCACCCTGAGCGTCATCGGACTGTATGTGCTGGTCGTCGTTGGCCTGGGTACGCTCATCAAGGTACAAGGAAATGTGCTCCTCTCCCTGCTGGCGACCGGCGTCATCGCGGTGCTCTTTCAACCGCTGCGCCTCCGTCTTCAGCGAGGGGTAAACCGCCTGATGTATGGGGAGCGCGACGACCCCTATGCCGTGCTCACACGCCTGGGGAGCCGCCTGGAAGCGACACTGGTACCTGAGAAGGTGCTACCGACCATCGTGGAAACTGTGGCGCAGGCCCTCAAACTGCCCTATGTGGCCATTGCCCTGCTCCCAGAAGAGCAATCGTTTGCCGCAACAGCAGCCGGGATAGCAGGGGGCATAGCCGGAGCAGGAGCCGAAGTGCCGGACATCGTGGCCTCATACGGCGGACCTCCGCCTGAGCCGGTGCGTGTGCCGCTGGTGTACCAGGCAGAGACGATTGGCTACTTGCTTCTTGCTG
>VBHI01000304.1:0-56110 GCA_005881495.1 Chloroflexota bacterium | reverse complement strand
AGCAGACCGACTGCTGAAGGGAGTGAGGCAGCAGGCTCAGGAGGCGATTACCGACATCCGTCGCCTGGTGTATAATCTCCGCCCTCCGGCCCTGGATGAACTCGGCTTGCTCTCCGCCTTGCGCGAGCATGTGGCGCACTATCAACACCAGGGACTCGAGGTTATCTTTGACACTCCGCAGAATCTTCCCCCATTGCCCGCCGCTGTGGAGGTGGCCGCCTATCGTATCGCACAGGAAGCCCTGACCAATGTCGCGCACCACGCCGAGGCACGGCATGGCTTGCTCCATCTTTCCATCGACGCTGAGACGTTGTATCTCGAGATTACTGACGATGGGAGAGGCATTCCCGCCGGGCATCACATCGGAGTCGGGCTGCACGCCATGCACGAACGTGCGAGCGAGCTAGGGGGAAGCTGCACCATCACACGAGGCTCTTCTGGCGGCACCGCAGTTCGGGTCACGTTACCACTTGGAGCAACCAGGAATGCGGCCATTCCTTCCGCTCAAGACGCAGCACAGCAGGATCATGCGAGCGCTCCTGTGGATGACGCGAGCGTGGCGAAGTTCGAGATATAAACAGGAGGAGCTATGGAGCCGATTCGCGTTCTGATCGCCGATGATCACCCGCTCTTCCGCGATGGCTTGCGCGTCTTGCTGGAGTCCGTCCCAGACATGCAGGTGATTGGCGAGGCGACGACAGGCAACGAGGTCATAGCCCAGGCGACATCACTGCAGCCGGATATCATCCTGATGGATATTAAGATGCCAAGCATCAATGGCATTGAGGCCACGCGTCGCATCCTGCAAACAAGCCCGCACATCCGCATTCTGATCCTCACGATGTTTGAGGATGACGAGTCCGTCTTCGCCGCCATTCGCGCTGGAGCGCGCGGCTACCTCCTCAAGGGCGCCGTGCAGGAGGAGACTCTGCGCGCCATCCGTGCTGTGGCGAGCGGTGAGGCCATCTTTGGTCCGACCATCGCCGAGCGCCTGATGCACTACTTCGGCAGCACTCGACCAACCGCGAAGAGTGGCCCCGCACAGTTCTTCCCGGAGCTAACGGACCGCGAATACGAGATCCTCACCTTGATTGCCCAGCGCAAATCCAATGCCGACATCGCCGCCCACCTCGTCTTGAGCCCGAAGACGGTGCGCAACCACGTCTCCAACATCCTCTCGAAGCTCCAGGTTGCCGATCGGACTGAGGCGATGCATGCTGCGTGGACAGCGGGACTGGGACAGGGAGACGGGGAGCGCACACCTACAAATAAATGAGTTCTTCTCATTCTTTGTCCTTTTACTAGTGATCGAATTTCTCAACCTGGAGGAAGTCAAAGACCATTGGGGTGACTCTGCCGAAAAAGGTGATCAGGACGGTCACTTTCCTCTGGTGTCTCTCAATCCTGCTGATGGTACCCACATATTCGGTGAAAGGCCCTTCAATAATACGTACGCCCTGACCAAGGGAGAACGGAAATCTCTCCTCTTCAGGCTCTTGCTTACCAGAAGGATCGGCTGGCATCGGTTGCTCCTCTTCTCTGACCTCACGAGCGAGTGTTCCTGAGGGTGATTCTAGCTGGTGTGTCAATACAGGATACCATATCCGGAATGCGATGGAGGCTGAACAGTCAGGGCAGGACGAACCAGGGGACGACAGGTAGCTCATGAGTGGTCAGGTCTCTTGCAGAGACAACCATATTTTCCGCGTCATCTTTATTGCACAAAATCCAGATTTCCTGGTTGATCAGGCACATCGCGAAAAGAGGTGACACGTACATCGGTAGGATACTCACCGCGAGGAGAGGTGACGAGGACATCGGTGCCGACTTCCTCGAAGCGCACATCACTCAGCCAGGCCTGTCCTCGTCCACAGAGCATAATCCCAAAGGCCACATAGACACTTTCCTGAGGGACATCCAGGACAACCTCATATCTTTGCCAGTCGGTTGTCCCTTGTATTCGCCTGTTCATCATATTATCGAAACCGAGGGCTTTTCCATCCTCCGGACCATCAATACGCATCCACAGCCCTGCCCCTCCTGCCCATATTTCAACTCCCTTCGACTTGACCGCAGCAGCAAAGCGCATACGTTTGTTGCGGTAAGCAGCAGCCTTGAACATTTGCACGAGCGTTCCAGTAGTTGTATCTATTCCTCGCTCATAGTCTTGAGGATGGCTGCCAGCCAGAAGCCAACCTTCCATAGCTTTCCCTCCGTTGGCGAAAGGACAGGTGCTGAAAAGACTGTCCTATGGATGTGAGCGTATGCCTGTCTTTTCAAGAGTATCTGCTCAGAGCAAAGATGTAAAGGCAAAAACAATGCTGTTAGCATGTCTATGTCTTCCAGATATGCTAACAACATGCCTCGCAATGGAATCCTAACGGTAGGTATAACTCATCATACGAGTCGGTTTGTGCCATCTTCGCCACTTTGTTGATTACTGGTGCTCGCACTCGGTTCCTTTGAGAATATCAGATGCACTCAAGTGCCAAAAAGCACTCCGTCTCACGACAAACGTACTGCCTGAGAAGGCAAGGAATGTGTCGTGAGCGATGTTCTCAATAACTGTTAGAGCCAGCGATCCAGGCTGGCTCTTGCGGAAAGAGGATCGCAAGCAAAGGAAGAAGGGGAGAGGGAATACATTGTGCTGGTTGATGGACAGCCCACATGAGAGGACGGTATCCAAAGAGCAGTTGGAGAAAAACACGAGATGTCAATGGTAGATTTTGCACCATGACTCCGAACCCTTTGCCTCATTTCCGGCTCTCCGACCGGTTTGGTGGCAAAAAAGTAACACGATGCTACATTTTAGGAGAACATTTCGCTGATGCTTTCTCTGTGGTGGATTCTTTTGATGGCTTCTGCGAAGAGGGGGGCTACAGAGACCACCTCAATTTTATTTGAGAACTGGATGGGGTGATTTTCGACCGTGTCTGTGATCAGTAGTTGTTTGATGGGACTATCGTCGATGCGCTCGACGGAGCCTTTGGTGAGGACACCGTGTGTTACCACGGCGTAGACCGCTTTAGCACCATGTTCCATCAGTTTCACCGATACATTGGCCAGTGTTCCGCCTGAAATAGTAAAATCATCGACTACCAAAGCGGTTTTGCCTTCCACGTCACCAATGATTTGTAGAATAGTTGATTTTTCGTCATGAGCTGTGCGTTCTTTGTCGGCGAGGGCCAGGGAGACGCCGAGGCGTGAAGCATATCTTCGCGCTTGTTTGGCAAAACCAACATCGGGCGAGACGACGATGATGTTTTCCAGCTTTTTCGCCTGTATGCAATCAACGATAGTTGGAAGAGCATACAGGTTATCCACTGGAAGATGGAAAAAGCCCTGAATCTGTGGAGCGTGCAAATCCATTGTCACGACACGATCTGCTCCCGCGACCTCGATGGCATCAGCGCACACGCGAGCGCGGATAGAGACGCGCGGCTCGTCCTTCTTATCTCCCTTGGCATAGCTGAAATACGGAATGACCACCGTCACGGTTTCCGTGCCCGCACGCTTAAAGGCGTCGATCCAGAATAGTAATTCCATAAAATTGTCGTTCACAGGGAAAGCCGTGGATTGGACCAAATAGACCCGGCGGCCGCGAACATTCTCCAGGATACGCACAAAGGTGTTTCCATCAGAGAAATGGAGGGTTTCGTTCTCCCCTTGAGGAATGTGCAGGTAGTCGCAAATGCGTGCAGTGAGTCTCCGGCTGCCGCTGCCTGCAAATACCAACATCTTGTCATAGCTCATGTGCCTGGTCTCCTCTACATGGCCTGATCGTCTATTCGTGATTCTCATTCTCAAAGCGGCCTTCCAGGTGCTTCGCAAGGAATTTTTCTGCCGCTGCATAGAATTTGAGCCTGTTCTCTGGCTTGGCGAAGCCATGTCCCTCGTCTGGGAAGAGCATATACTCGTAATCAATGCCTTTGCTTTTCATCGCTGCAACGATTTGTTCAGACTCGGCCTGTTTCACACGAGGATCATTGGCTCCTTGCGCGATAAGCATGGGAATCTTGATCTGGTCAACCTTGAAGAGTGGAGAACGCGACTTCAAAAACTCTTCCTCAGTGTCAGGGTTGCCGACGCGATTGTGGAATGTTGCCAGGAAGGTAGACCAGTAGGGTGGTATCGTTTTAATGAGTAACATCTTGTAAAATTCCTTCTTCATTCGATATTGACCGCGCTATTGTCGTTTTGCAACGCCTCCTTAATCGTAGGGCAGAAACCAGTACACTACAAGAGATATCGTGATAGCAAGCTTGTTTCTCTTCTAGTTTATCATTTTTCGCCCAGCAACGCTCGTGACTCCTCATTGGTAGTTTTCTGCCTTGACAACAGAGACACTTTTACAGTTCTATTAGAGGGCACTGTCTATTACCATATGAACAAGAGGAAGAAAAATGATAACATCGGCAAAAACACAGCTTATACCACGTAAGGTGCTGTTTGGCAATCCAGAGAAGACGAGTCCGCAGGTTTCACCGGATGGCACAAAAATGGCCTATCTTGCCCCAGTCAACAATGTCCTAAACGTCTGGGTAGGAACCATCGGCAGCGACAATTACCAGCCTGTTACCAAAGATGAAGATAGAGGCGTGCGCTTCTACTTCTGGGCACAGGATAACAAGCACATCATGTACATCCAGGATGTTGGGGGCGATGAAAACTGGCGCTTGTATGCAACGGGCCTGGAAACGCGGGAGACGAGAGACCTGACGCCCTTTGAGAATGTACAGGTGCAGGTCATTGATCATGATAAGCACTTTCCTAACGAACTCTTGATCGGCATGAACAAAGAAAACCCACAGGTTCACGATGTCTATCACCTCGACCTGATTACAGGCGAACTCACGCTTGTCGCCAAGAACCCAGGTAACATCATGAATTGGGTCACGGATGCACATTTCAAGGTACGCGGTGCAGTCACGGCATTGTCTGACGGCGGCACAGAACTTCTGGCTCGCGACGACGAGCACTCCGAATGGAGAAAGCTTGTCACCTGGGATGCAGATGATAGCCTCACCAGTGGCTCTATTGGCTTCACATTGGATGGTCAAGCAATCTATCTCCAGGACTCGCGTAAAGTCAATGCTGGTCGCCTCGTCAAGCTGAACATCGCCATTGGCGACATTACTGTCATCGCTGAAGACCCACAATATGACGTAGGCAATGTGATGGTCCACCCCGATACCCACGAGGTTCAGGCAGTCGCATTCAACAGAGACCGTAACGAATGGGTTGTATTAGATGAGTCCATCAAGATGGATTTTGACAACATTGGCGGCATCCATCAGGGAGACTTCTTCATCATTAGTCGTGACAACGCCGATACGACCTGGGTAGTAGCGTTCACGGTTGACAATGGGCCTGTGCCGTTTTACGCCTACGATAGGAAAAGCCAGAAAGCAACGTTTCTCTTCGACAACCAGCCAGAATTGAACAAGTATACGCTCGCAACCATAAAACCGATCTCCTTCACCAGCAGAGACGGGCTGACTATTCACGGCTACTTGACCTTGCCGCAAGACGAGCAGAAGACCGGACTGCCGATGGTGCTCAACGTGCATGGTGGTCCCTGGGGTCGCGATGCGTGGGGGTATCGTCCTGATGCGCAATGGTTTGCAAACCGTGGATACGCCTGCTTGCAGGTAAATTTTCGGGGTTCTACAGGCTATGGCAAGGATTTTGTCAACGCCGGCGATAGGGAGTGGGGACGAAACATGCACAACGACCTGGTAGATGCCGTGAAGTGGGCAATAGATAATGGCATCGCGAACCCAAAAAAGGTGGCAATCTTCGGTGGATCCTATGGTGGCTACGCTGCACTGGTGGGGGCAACGTTCACGCCCGACCTTTTCTGCTGTGCCGTCGACATTGTAGGCCCTTCCAACCTCAACACATTAATAAGGACAATTCCCCCCTATTGGTCGACCTTCCTGGCGACCTTCCACAAGCGGGTCGGTAATCCCGATACCGAGGAAGAGTTTCTGAATTCGCGTTCGCCATTGTTCAAGGCCGATCAGATCAAGATACCTATCCTGATTGGTCAGGGGGCAAATGACCCGCGTGTAAAACAGGCGGAGTCCGAACAAATCGTTGCAGCGATGAAGAGCAAGGGCATCGATTATGAGTACATGCTCTTCCCCGACGAAGGCCACGGCTTTGCCAAGCCGGAAAATAGGCTCAAGTTTTTCGCAGCCGCCGAAAGATTTCTCGCTAAGCATCTTGGTGGCCGTTATGAAGCTTAACAGCGTCGTTTATGACGCGTAAGAGACCAGGGAGCATACAGTATTGTATGCTCCTAATCAAACATCTTAGCTAAAGCCCATCATAGAATCAGCGTGTTTAGCGTGATAAGGTTGCTAGGGCCGACAACATCGACGGCGCAGCAGAAGAGGTCTGGTGTGAATGTGGCGCCCACTAAAGCTGCATAGCCGCCGTAGGAGCCGAGGTAAGCTAATCTCTTGCCATCAGGTGAAATTTGGGCACTGGTTTTCACAGGATTGCCAAACAAGATTTTTCTTGGAATGAGTTGTGCGGGGATCTGGTCTGCCATGCGTTTTCTCCTCCAGGTTCTATGTAGTAGCGGGGAAAGGGATCTTCCTCACTATACGTGGCAATGTTTTGCATTCATTATAGCATTCCAGGCCATCGTAAAATATGGTAGATTATCATGTGGATGTTTTTTGAGTTGAAATGAAAGGTAGGTAACGCATAGATGGAGCAATTGACGCAGATGGTCTGTGTTGCATGTCGCGAAGGTGAGCCGACGGTGACAGAGGCCGAGATGGCTGAGTTTCAGCCTCAGGTGCCGCAGTGGCATGTTGTAGAAATTGATGGTATTCAGCGTTTGGAGCGTGTTTTCACGTTTCCTAATTTCGTCGAAGCATTGGCTTTCACGAACAAAGTGGGCGAAATAGCTGAGGCGGCGGGACATCATCCGGCCCTTTTAACCGAGTGGGGCAGGACGACGGTGACATGGTGGACGCATAAGATTGGGGGACTGCACCGCAATGATTTTATTATGGCGGCAAAGACTGACCAGTTATATGAGGGGTAAAAGGAGTGCGATGGCGTAGCAGGCGATTCCTTCGCGCCGACCGGCGAAACCCAGGCCGTCGGTGGTGGTGGCCTTGACACTTACCTGTGTCATGTCTAGACGCAGGTGTTTTGCCAAGTGGGTACGCATGGATTGAACATGGGGGGCAAGTCTGGGTTGTTCGGCGACAATGGTGGCGTCGATATTACTGATTTTCCACTGATGTTGACATAACAAATCAAAGGTATAATCGAGGAAGACAGAGCCGGGTTGGTTTTCCCAACGGGGGTCACTGGAAGGGAAGTGCAGGCCAATGTCGCCGAGGGCTGCGGCGCCAAGAAGGGCATCGACGACGGCATGAATGACAGTATCCGCATCTGAATGGCCGGAGAGACCAAAGGTGTAGGGGATAGTCACGCCCCCGAGGACGAGCGGACGGCCTGGGGTGAAAGCGTGAACATCGTAGCCGAAGCCAATACGCATGGTCATGATACGTGTCCCTTAAAGAACGCTTCTGCCAGTAACAAATCTTCTAGTGTAGTGATTTTGATATTTGTATAGGCGCCGGGAAAAACCATTACCGGTTGCCCTAGCTCTTCCAGCAACGCGGCGTCGTCGGTAACGTCGCGTTGTGCCGCGCTACTGTGATGCGCTTGATAGATGAGGGGGAAAGAAAAGACCTGTGGTGTTTGGATTGCCCAGAGTTGCGAGCGATCAATGGTGCTGCTGACTTTCCCTTCCAGGACCAGTTTGATGGTGTCTTTGACGGGAACAGCGGCGATGGCTGCCTCATATTGTTGGGCTGCAAGTAAGCCGGCTGCAAGTATGCCGGTGGAAACTAGTGGTCGCGCGCCGTCGTGGATCATCACCCATTGGCAGGTGGGGGAAATTGTTGCCAGGGCATCAAGACCTGCGCAAACGGAGTCCTGCCTGCGTTGACCGCCGGGCACAAGAGCGGCGATTTTTTGCCAACCTTCATGTTTGCAGAGCGCAGCCGCATCATGCATACGTTCGGGGTTAAGCACCAGAATAATGCTAGCTATGATGGGTGAGATTTCAAAAACGTCGATGGTGCGCGCCAGGGTGATACGACCTGCCAGCGGGGTCCAGAGTTTGTCGCGACCATGCATACGGCGGCTGGTTCCAGCGGCTACAATAATGGCAGCTGATGTATCTTGCATAAGAATTATCTTGGCCTAGCCGGCGGCAGGGGGGGTGAATTGCCGTTGGCCCCCTGTTTAGGATGGGCGAAGATCATGCGTCCTGCGACTGTTTGCAGTACACGTGTAACGGTGACTTCGATGGTTATACCCATATATTGTCGCCCGCCTTCGACGACGATCATCGTGCCGTCATCGAGGTAACCGACACCCTGGCCGAGTTCTTTCCCATCTTGCATAATTTTGATAAAGATATCTTCGCCTGGTAGAAGAACAGGTTTCACAGCGTTGGCGAGTTCGTTAATGTTGAGAACTTTCACGCCCTGTAGCTCGGCGACGCGATTGAGGTTAAAGTCATTGGTAATGATTGGGCAATGCAGGTTGCGTGCCATTTGGACGAGTTTGCCATCGACCTCGGCGACATCCTCTACATCGGCATCGGTGATTTGAACGGGTACGGTCGTATCTTTTTGCAAGCGGTTGAGCATTTCGAGGCCGCGTCTGCCACGATTGCGGCGCATGGTGTCAGCCGAGTCGGCGATACGCTGTAGTTCGTTGAGGACGAAGCGGGGAACAAGGAGCGCACCCGAGACAAAACCGGTCTGGCTGATATCGGCGATACGCCCATCAATGATCGCGCTAGTATCGAGAAGTATCTGTGTGACAGGTTGAAGCTGTGACGATTGCTCTTTCTCCAACTCTTTCTCTTTCTCTTTTTCTTTTTGGCGCTCTTCCTCGCGTTCTCGTTCGCGAGCGCGCCGGGAGGCAAAGGCAGCTTGAAACAGATGAGAGAAATCGTTTTTCCGTTGGACCGCAAGTGAGATGCCGAGTCCGCCACAAACCATGGTTCCTACAAAAGGAAGAATGCGGCCCCAAATAGGGGGCAGATTTGATAATGGGATAAAGATCAGAAAGGAGATAATGAGTCCGACGATGAGTCCTATTACTGCCGCGACCAGGTCGCTAGCAGCAGCTTCGCGCATCCAGCGGTAGGGGACGACGGTGATATAGGGGGTGATGACAAAGGCTAGCAGAGCACCACCCAGAGCGATACCGCCAAGCCACCAGATATTCAGTGGAAGTGAAGCTCTATCTAAAAAGAAGAGAACGGTTACAACGCTGATAGTCAACAAAGCCCCGGCGAAGCGAGCAATTGTGTTGATAGACATCCCTGCATCCTCCAAAATAGCGCCCTATAGGGGAGAAGAATTTGATGGAGCTATGCTCCAAGATGAAAGAGTCGCCTATAGGTACCTGTAGGGGGCGTTGTGAGGTAAGACATGCGGGCAGGGCCGATGATAAAAACAAAAATGATAATAGCGTGATGAAATTGTTGCCGAGCCTGCTGTAATGAACCATGAAACGCGCCCGTTTAGCCGTAATAATTCACTGTGTCGATTAAGCAGTATACACCCTTACCACATAGGAATCAATAGCGGCGAGAACGGCACTCATAGAAGGTGGGTTGGGTTGTGACTATGAGTACCAATGAACGACATACTACTCATTAGTGTAGCGCAATCTCTAATGCAACTGCAAGTGAACTGGAGGTGATTACTTTGAAATCTGCGGGTAGGCCAGAATTTTCGAGCTCTTTACGGAGCTGTGCTCCTTGACCCGCGCCTGGTACGATACAGCGTTTGAAACCAAGTTTCGCGGCTTCTCGTACGCGTTGAGCCAGGCGACTGACAGGGCGTAGTTCTCCCGATAAGCCGACCTCTCCAATGAAAGCCATATCGGCAGGAATATGTTTTTCGCGATAGCTTGAGGCGATGGCGGCCGCCACTCCCAGGTCAATGGCCGGTTCTTCCAGGGTAAAGCCTCCAACCACATTGGCGTAGACGTCATGATTACTTACGGCCAGTCCCACGCGTTTCGTCAGAACAGCGAGTAGCATCACGAGGCGGTTATGTTCGATGCCGTTGGTCGTGCAGCGGGCGATGCCAAAGTTGCTTGGAGTGACGAGGGCCTGTACTTCGACCAGGAGCGGGCGTGTTCCTTCCAGGCTCACTACTACAGCCGAGCCTGAGGCTTCTTTATTCCGGTCTGCCAGGAAGACCGCCGACGGGTTAGCCACTTCTAACAGCCCTTCTCCATGCATCTCGAAGACGCCCACTTCGTGCGTTGCCCCAAAACGATTCTTCACGCCACGTAAAAGGCGGTAGCTGTGATAGCGTTCACCTTCGAGATATAATACGGCGTCGGCGATATGCTCCAGGGCTTTGGGGCCAGCAACGGTGCCTTCTTTGGTGACATGACCGATAATGAAAATGGGTGTATGGGTGCTTTTGGCGAGGTGCATCAGTTGCAGCGTGCATTCGCGCACCTGGCTAATGCTACCAGGGGCGGCTGTCAGGTGACTTGACAGGACGGTTTGAATAGAGTCTACGACCACCAGCGCGGGTTTCACGCGGCTGATAGCCTCGGCTATGACATCAAGCTCGATGGAGGCCAGGAGATAGAGTTGCTCGCCAGTGATGCCGAGGCGTTCTGCACGCATCTTCACCTGCTCGATTGATTCTTCGCCGGAGACATAGAGAACAGGTCCTACGTTCATCGCGATGTCACCCGAGACTTGCAGGAGCAACGTGGATTTACCGATGCCAGGCTCTCCGCCGATGAGCGTGAGGGAGCCTGCGACCAGGCCACCACCGAGGACACGGTCCATTTCTGGATAGCCTACCGAGATGCGTTGTTGTACAAGTGGTTTGATAGCTGGAAGGACGAGAGGAATCTGGGTGCCCTGTGCTATGGAAGAAGTACCCAACAATGTTTGCCGGCGTTGTTGCGCTGGACCCTGGGGTACATCGATGGTTTCTTCCATGGTGTTCCATGCGCCGCAGTCGGGACATTTGCCAACCCATTTGCTTTGTTCGCCGCCGCATTGCTGGCAGATATATTTTGTGCGTGTTTTCGCCATACATTCAGTGCTAGAACATGTGAGGGGAGACAATGCGAGATCTCGCATTGTCTCCCCTCACATGTTCTGTCCTTTAACTAGATTTACAAAGATTCGCTGCTTGCACCATTTTCACCACTACCAGCGGAGAGCGCTGCTTCAGGCGTAGCCGGTGGGGGCAACTGCTCAATACGGTTGCGTACACGTAGGAGCAGTTCATCATCAACAACGATGGCCTCTACCAGGTCTCCTGGGTGGAACTTGCCCTGTAACAGGCCTTCCGCCAGGGGATCTTCGACCATGCGCTGGATGGTGCGGCGCAATGGACGGGCGCCATACTGAGCGTCGAACCCTTTTTCAATCAAGAAGTCTTTGGAACTTTGAGGCACGATCAGTTCAACCTGCTGTTCGGTCAGTTGTACACGGACGCGATTGAGCAGTAGGTCGACGATGGAATACATTTCTTCAATACGCAATGAATGGAAGACGATGACCTCATCGATACGATTCAGGAACTCAGGCTTGAAGGTATTCTTCAGTTCGCCCAGCACCTTACCTTTCATGCTCTCATACTCAGACTGGTTGACTTTGTCCTTATCTTTGGATTGTTTGAAACCGATGGAGGCCTCTTTATTCAGCAAGGCAGCACCAACATTCGATGTCATAATGACGATAGTGTTGCGGAAGTCTACCGTGCGGCCCTTGGCGTCTGTCAATTTGCCATCTTCCAGGATTTGCAGCAGCATGTTAAAGACATCAGGGTGGGCCTTTTCAATTTCGTCGAGCAGGATGACGCTGTAGGATTTGCGACGTACTGCCTCAGTGAGCTGGCCGCCCTCTTCATAGCCGACATATCCTGGAGGGGCGCCAACCAGGCGAGCTGCCGCATGGCGTTCCATAAATTCCGACATGTCGATTTTGATCAGGGCATCTTCGCTCCCAAACATGAATTCGGCAAGCGCTTTAGCAAGCTCGGTCTTACCGACACCTGTTGGCCCCATAAAGATGAACGAACCGATGGGGCGTTTAGGGTCCTTCAGACCTGCGCGAGCGCGGCGGACTGCGCGAGCAATCTTCTCAATCGCTTCGTTCTGGGCGATAATGCGAGTATGTAATGCATCTTCCATCTGGAGTAAGCGCTGTGACTCCTCCTGGGCGATACGCATTACAGGAATGCCCGTCCACATCGAGACGATCTGGGCGATCTCCTCTTCGCCGACGCTTGGTTTATCGGTGCCACGCTCACGATGCCAGCCGGATTCCAGCTTGGCGATGCGGTCGCGTAGTTTGACTTCACGGTCGCGTAGTTCTGCTGCTAACTCATACTCTTGTTGCTGAATCGCAGCTTCTTTTTCACGAAGGACTGATTCGAGCCCCTTCATAGCCTCTTTGAGGTTCAGTGGGGCAAGGGAGTTCTGCATGCGAACGCGGCTTGCGGCTTCATCGATCAGGTCAATCGCTTTGTCAGGCATGAAGCGGTCGGTAATGTAGCGGCTGGCCATATCGGTAGCGGCCTTAAGAGCCTCGTCTGTGATGGTCAGACGGTGGTGCGCCTCGTAGCGTTCACGGATGCCTTTGAGGATTTCAATAGTTTCCTCGACGGTTGGTTCGCGGACGATGACTTCCTGGAAGCGACGTTGGAGGGCTGCGTCGCGCTCGATATACTTGCGATATTCATCGAGTGTGGTTGCGCCAATACATTGCAATTCACCGCGAGAGAGGGCTGGCTTGAGAATATTGGCAGCATCAACTGCACCCTCTGCCGCACCAGCGCCGACAAGCGTATGTACCTCGTCAATAAAGATGATACAGTCGCGGCTACTGCGGATCTCTTCGATGATTTTTTTCAGGCGCTCTTCAAACTCACCACGATACTTGGTGCCAGCTACCAATGAACCGACATCGAGGGTGAGCAAGCGTTTGCCTGCCAGTGTCTCAGGAACTTCACCCGCGATAAGGCGTTGTGCCAATCCTTCGACGATGGCAGTTTTACCAACGCCGGGTTCACCGATGAGGGCGGGATTGTTTTTATTGCGTCGAGAAAGAATCTGGATGACACGCTCGATCTCTTGATGGCGGCCAATGACCGGGTCTAGTGTGCCGGCGCGAGCGGAGGCAGTCAGATCAATGCCCATCTGATCGATGGTAGGAGTTTTCGAATGCTTGGCGTCGCGCTCATGTGGAGCGCCAGATTGACTGAGTACCTGAATGGTTTGTGTGCGGACCTTCTCCAGGTTGACACCCAGGCTTTCGAGCACGCCTGCAGCGATTCCCTCGCCCTCGCGTACTAAACCCAACAAGAGATGTTCTGTACCGATATAATGGTGATTCAAGCGGCGGGCTTCATCGACAGCAAGCTCGATCACTTTTTTAGCGCGCGGAGTCAGACCAATCTCGCCGAGAACGATGCGGTCTCCACGGCCAATAATAAACTCTACAGCGCTGCGAACCTTATTCAGTTCGACGCCGAGATTACTTAATACTTTAGCGGCGACGCCTTCGCCTTCACGTACAAGGCCGAGAAGGAGATGTTCTGTGCCGATATAGTTATGTTGGAAGCGCTGGGCTTCCTCCTGGGCGAGACTCAAAACCTTGCGTGCTCGCTCTGTAAACTTATCAAACCTATCTCTATCATTCACCTGTTTGTCACCCCCCTTTCAGTGGCAGAGGGTGGAACCGGGCCCTCTGTGTCGCTCAGGTAAACCGCGTAATTTATCATACAACACACAAATTTTAGCGTCAAGGAATACAACCGTAGCCTCCCGTCCGTCGAAATGCGCTCAAGAACAACTCCTTACCGAGAAACAATCGACCCCCAAACTACTCTGCACAAGTGCATACGCAGCAAGGAGGTCAGGCGATCATTTTTTCAAGTGCACTATATCTGGTAAGCTAATCTATGAACGTTTCTTCTTCAGAATTCCTCCGTATATGCTGTTCGCTGCTTCAAACTTCGTAACAGCGAAGCGAAAAAGTTTCTGTTTTGAACCGAGTATTTATTGCTTACAAACATCATACCTTACACGTTAGAATACGTCAAGGAAAAAAACCGCTTTATCTCAAGAGAGGAAGATGTGAGAGGAGCCGCAGAAAGTTCTGCAACTCCTCTCACATCTTCCTCTTGAGATGGCAATTGAACGCTACTGTTCTTCAGTCGTTGCCTCTGTTTCCTCTTTCGTACGTTGACGAGCGGCTGCGCGGAAGGCCTCAGCCATGGCGGTTGTTTCGCCAGCGGGCAGACCGCTGAGGAGCGGATTGTCATTCGCTTTTTCACGTCGCTCGCCCTTGCCTTCGATACGTTTTGTAGTAGCCGTACCTGTCGCTTCCAAAGATGGGGAGGCAGATTCGGGGTGCGCGGCAAGTTCGTCAAGTGAGGGTGCTGGTGGCGCAGAGGCTGCAGCACCCTGGGTCTCTGAATCAGGTCCTACTGGTGTTAATTCGGCGGGAACCTCGGTATCTGGTGCATCCGCCTGACGGAGGCTGAGGCCGAGACGGCGCCGTTCTGCATCGATGCGCAGAATACGCAATTGGAGAGGAACCCCTTCGTGGAGCACCTGTTTCGGGTCCATGCCGGGTGTCAGTTCAGAGAGATGGATCAGCCCTTCAATGCCATCCTCGATGCGTGCGAAGGCGCCAAAGGGGGCAATCTTGGTGATGACACCGGTGACGACCTGACCGGGGGTGTAGCGCTGCTCGACCGTCGTCCAGGGATCAACCTCTGCACGTTTGATCGAGAGAGCGATTTTCTTTTTCTCTTTGTCAACGCTGAGAACCTGGACTTCGACCTCCTGGCCGACGTGCAGGACTTCGCTGGGATGATTGACGCGACTCCAGGCGAGCTGGCTGATATGGACCAATCCGTCTGCCCCTCCCAGGTCAACGAAGGCGCCGAAATTCGCCAGGTTACTGACGACACCTTTGCGCACCTCGCCGGGTTTGAGTTCATCGAGCAGTTCTTCGCGGCGACGCTGGCGCCATTCCTGGACAGCGAGTCGCTCGGAGAGGATCAGGCGATTGCGCGCCCGGTTGATCTCGATAATTTTGAGCTGCAGTTCTTTGTCTTTCATGCTCTGCAGTTTGGCTGCAGTTTCCTGGTTTTCTCCCCCTGAAGCGACTTCTTCGCGTTTGAGGTTGAGAATCTGGGAGATGGGCACAAAGCCACGAATGCCGGCCACGTCGACGATCAGGCCGCCTTTGTTAAAGTCGATCACTTTGGCTTTCAGGAGTTCGCCATTCTTATACTGTTCTTCCGCAATGCGCCACTGGCGTTCGGCATTGGCGCGTTTGAGTGAGAGCAGGGCATGTCCATCCTGAGTTTCTGGTTGAATGACGTAGACCAGAACTTTGTCATCCTTGTGCAGCTCGCTAAAAGAACCATAGCCAGTAGCTGGGAGTTCTTTTGTTGAGAGTACGCCTTCAGATTTGAGGCCAATATCAACCAGAATTTCGTCCTGGTCAATGCGCACGATCACGCCCTCGACCACATCGCCGCGTTTGATATTGATGGGACTGGCTGATTTTTCGAGTAATGCAGCCATTTCATTGTAATCGTCCATCTCTTCAGGGTTGTTGTTGTTTTGACCTTCTTGGTCGTTTTCATCGAACATCATCTGTACCCGCCCGCTTTTGTGATTTGTCGCTGGCATAGTCGAAAGGTCGCCGTGCTGTTGTGCTTGCATGGGTAAAATACCCCCTTCGATCCACGGTTATTGCCTGTCCTGGTCTGCTCCCCCTGGTCTTTGTGGGCGTGTGCCTAAATTATGCTTTGTTTCAGACCGAAATCTTGCTTGTAGGAAGATTACGACGAAAGGGCTTCACGCCGTGACCCTGGGGAGTATAACAATGGACATTGGCTTATCGGGAGAGGATGCTCAGGTCAGGCGGTGATCGTTTTGGTTTACTTGTGTCTCAGATAAGAATGGTATTTCTGAGTAACTTTTTTGCTCTACGGGACGATCATACGAAACGATGCTCGCAGACAGTGTTACCTAGATACGAACACAATGAGAGCCTGAAAATTAGCATACCCCTACTCGATAGTCTAATTATACCAAAAGGTGGTCTCGATTGCAAGACATAACAAGCACTTTGTAAAATTCTCCGCAGGTTTTATGTGTCACACTGTACCGTAACAATGCAAGCTTCTCCTTGTGCTACAATAGTAGTATGTATATACAGGATATTATGGATGCTATTTCCGTGTTACGGAAGCGCTTAGAGCCAGTCGAGCGTGCCGATCTCTTATCAGATACCCTTGAGGGACAGCGCCCTCATGCTCGTAAAGCGGCGGTATTGATAGGGCTTTTTGACCGGCAGGGCGAAACATGCGTTGTTTTTATTCGTCGATCCTCCAGGTTACGTTCGCACGGTGGGGAAATCGCTTTTCCTGGAGGAGGTGTTGAGCGGACTGATAGTTCCTTGATCATGACGGCATTGCGTGAAGCGCAGGAAGAAATAGGGCTGGACCCGTCGAGAGTGGAGGTATTGGGGGTACTTGAACCGGTTTATACGGTGGTGAGCAATTACCTGGCGCTTCCAGTGGTTGCATTTTTGCCTGATGGTTTAGGACGGGTAGAATTGCAATCGAGCGAGGTAACTGAGGTTATCGTTGTGCCGCTGCGGGTTCTTGCGGACCCGTCTATCTATCATAGCGAGGAATGGACTCGTGGTGGGCTGACGCGAACCATCCATTTTTATGATTATGGGCCGTATCGTATCTGGGGGGCGACTGCGCGGATGCTGAGGACGTTTTTGGAGTTGTTAGAACGGGGTTCGTAAGTCCTCGTTACCTTGATTCATTCTGTTCGTTGACTACAATAGAGAGTAGTAACGTTGATAGTCTGTAGCGCGTGCATTGTATACTGTTTTTTTGAGATGCGGTTGGTCCATGAGATCCCCTAGCGGAGAAAAGCTGTGACGCTGCCAACATCTGATGCCCAGTCTTCGAGGTTCCCATTAAACCATCAACCAGAGCCTGTCCCTACCCACTCGATGGCTCCTGCTCTCCCTCTTTCTACGCCTCAAACGCCGCCCCCATTTACGTCTAATGCAAGACTCTCGAACGATATGGATTATGATCGAACTATTGATTTTGCGACGCACTCCTGGGACCTGTTCGCCGACCCAACGGGTGTTCCTCGCAGCTACGCTTTTTTGCTGATCATTATGGTATGTCTTGTCCTCATGCTCATTAGTGGAGGCGTCGTATTGTTTGTAATGTTGCAGCCCTAATTTGATGATGGAGTTCACCCGCTCTCCCGAAAAGCAGTTCTAAAAATGTGCTGCTGGCACGCCGTGTAATTCAGTGGCATTGCGCACAGCTCTGATGATAGCCCTGGCTAACGTGGTAGCTGCCGCCGCACCAATAATACTCACCTGCAGTGCTGCGGTTGCTTGAGTGGTACCTACCTGTGATGCTGTACCCAATGCAAGTGCGAAAACGGTATCGCCATCAAACATGGTATGTGCAGGACGAATGGCCTGCGCCAGGCCATCGTGTGCCATTTGAGCGACCTTATTAGCAGAATCTTTGGAAAGCGAAGCCGAAGTTGCGACGACCGCAATAGTTGTATTGCCAAAGGGGTTGGAGGCGATGAAGCCGCCCATAGGGCTGCGTGTGCCTGCAATTACTTGTTGAGTTTGTGGGTCAATGATATCGCCGAGAGCGTTCACTGCGACTATCGCTCCGACCAGAGTGCCGTCGTCCATGCGCATACTGGCAGAGCCCAGGCCGCCTTTCATCATAAAACCGGGACCCAGGAGCTTGCCGACTGTTGCCCCGGTGCCGGCTCCTATATTGCCCTGTGCGACGGGATCGGACGTGGCCTGTACACAAGCGCGGTAGCCAGCGTCTGCATCGGGTCGAACGCTTGCTGAACCGAAGCCGAGATCGAAAATGGCTGCTGCCGGAACGATAGGTACTTTTGCAACGCCGACATCAAAGCCGATATTGCGTTCTGCAAGATAGCGCATCACGCCGCTGGCGGCGTCGAGTCCGAAGGCGCTGCCGCCGGTGAGTAAGATGGCGTGAACCCCTTCTACCATGTTTAGTGGGCGTAGCAAGTCTGTTTCACGGGTGGCTGGCGCGCCGCCACGGACATCGATGCCGCCGACCGCAGGTGTGTCGCAGATGATGACAGTGCAACCAGTGCCGGCTTCGAGGTTGGTGTCGTGGCCAACGCGGATGTTGGGAATGTCAGTGATGTCGTCATGCATATACTATGTCCTCACAAGTATTATAGGTGAGGAGTTTATCGACAGGCGGTGGATAGCTGATTGTGTTCATGTGTATGCACTTTCTACATTACAAATGGCTCGTCAAATGGCTCGACGTAGTCTCTCCATTGCCTGGGCTACGCTTTCGTGCTGGTTAAAGACAGCTGAGCCAGCGACGAGCAGGTTGGCGCCGGCCTGAACTACTTGTGGGGCTGTGGTCTCGTGAATGCCACCATCGACTTCGACATCGCATTGCAAGTTCCGGTGGGTGATCATCTGGCGAATGCGGGCGATTTTAGGAAGGGTCTCGGGAATGAATTCCTGACCCCCAAAGCCTGGATTGACAGTCATGATGAGGACCAGGTCGAGAAGGGAGAGGACGTCTTCGAGCATGAAGACGGGTGTTGATGGGTTGAGCGCCACGGCGGCCTGTTTGCCAGCGGATTTGATTTGCTGGATGACGCGATGGAGGTGAGGGCAGACCTCCTGGTGTACGATGATGACGTCTGCGCCTGCTTTAGCGAAGTCCTCGATATATTGTTCCGGGTTGGTAATCATCAGATGTGTTTCGAGGGTGAGCGCAGTGCTGCGGCGTACGGCTTCGACGACCATGGGCCCCATGGTTATGTTGGGGACGAAGTGGCCGTCCATCACATCGATTTGGATGCGTTGTGCGCCTGCGGCATCGGCTTCGCGTACCTGTTCGCCCAGACGGGTGAAGTCGGCGGATAATATTGAAGGGACGAGCCCGATCATGATGCGATACCTTCCTTCATGTTTAGAGAGTTGTTGGACCAACCGGCAGGGTTGGTGGCGATATATTGGCGAATATGCTCAAGGATGTTTATGTTGTTTTTATTGGTAAGTTAGCTTTTCCGCTGCATAGGTGTCTAGCATCCAAGTGATCTCTCCATTGGTGGGGCGGACGAGCTGGGCTGGGTATTCGTCTGGTTGGTAGTCGCCTTCAAGGACGGCGTGGACGGCGTCGGCTTTGTCTGAGCCGGTGACGAGGAAGAGGATGTGCCTGGCTGCATTCAGGATGGGTGGGGTGAAGGTGAGGCGTGGAGGTGGTGGTTTGGGGACGGTGACGGGTATGACAAGGCGCTGCTGTTCGTGCAGTGATGACTGGTGCGGGAAGAGCGAGGCAGTATGTCCTTCTGGTCCCATGCCGAGCTGGATCAGGTCAAAGCTGGGGATGCCGTTGGTACCGAAGACACGTTGCATTTCGAGGGCATATTCCTGAGAGGCTGCATCGCGATCCGCTTTGTCGGCGGGCATGCGGTGGATATGATTTGCCGGGATGGGTATTTTGCTGAGGAGCACTTCTTGAGCCGTGGCGTAGTTGCTGTCAGGGCTTTCGGGAGGGACGCAGCGCTCGTCTGACCAGAATATCTCTATGGATGGCCAATCGAGCTGGCTACGGTATGGTTCGGTCGCGAGGAGGCCGTAGAGTACTTTCGGGGTTGAGCCGCCGGATAGGGCGATGCTGAAGCGACCGCGAGTGACGATAGATTCATTGGCGATGCGTATGATATGTTGTGCGGCCTGGTGGCTGAGCGTATTCGTATCAGGATATATTGCGATCTGCATGTGTTTCTCCTATTTGAAATATGGTCATTACCTCGATGTGCCTGTTTTTCTGGGGCCTCATCGCTGCGCTCTTCGCAAGGATTTTTTCTTGTGAGGTTGTGGGTTTGACAGACTGCGTCTGCCAAACCCACAACCTCACAAGAAGCTGTATGGCGCCTGCGGCGGATGAGACTGCGTCTGTCAAACCCACAACCTCATAAGAAGCTGTATGGCACCTACGGCGGATGAGACTGCGTCAGCCCGACCCGCAACCTTATTAAGAAGCTGTTGCTAGGCTAGTAATTCGGCCATCTCTTCGAGCGTTTGCTCGAAGGGGTAGTCGTGGCCCAATATTTCCAGTTCATCGTGTAATAGCTCGCTTTCCTTGTGCTCGGCTGCCAGGCTCACGGTGCGTTGTGGGCGTGTCTCATGCGAGAGTTCGACAGATGTGAGAACAAGGTCCGGGTCGCCTTCACGGTTGATGGTAAATGTTGCTTTCTTTCCCTCTACACTACTGATCAAGCGAACGAGGCAGATAGAGCCTGGACGCATATTGGATTGCACTTGCGGGCGAATATCTATGCTTGCTCTCTGAACCGTATCCAGTTTGGCTGTTTTAGCACGTGGGGAACCGAGTGTACGGGTGGCACTCGGGATGGAGGAGCGTTCCATTTGCCAGCGATAGGTGCCACTGGCGGTGTCGCGGATGTTGTGTATGGGATCGTGCGTGAGAGACCAGCCCAGGCGGGCCTTGAGCCAGCCAGCGAGCAGAAGGGCACAGGCCGGGTTGGGAGAAACATCTCCTAACTCGGTGCGTGTCGGGGTGGCAAGCGGGGCGGCGGCATGTTCGATCTCAATGGAGGTAATACCCGACAGGTAGGGCCTGTATTCCATTACATCAAAGAACTGTACGACTAATTCTCGCCAGGGTGTGAGCCGGCCCCAATTCAGATCGCTCAAAGCAGAGTCGGGCGCGGCTTGACGAAGTAAAGAGAGCGTTTGGATATCTTGCTCTAGATTGAAGAAGCTGGTTGAATCGACAATGACCCTGTTGCTCAGTTCCACAAGTTTGTGGAAAGCAGGATCGTCGTCCGGCGGGTCACCAATCCACCACAAGTAGACCGGCAGATCAGGTTTGAGTAGAGGTTGTAGGATGTTGGCTATAGCCCTGTTGGTGCTGCCTGTTGACAGGATGGTGGTTTGTTCAAAGCAATGGCGCATGATGTCTGAAATTGCAGAAAAGCAGCGCAAAGTAACCCAGGTGGAGATAGCCGTGGAGGTAGAGTTACTGCGATCAAGAATGACAATGGTGACGCGGGCAAGATGCGTACTGGCCAGGTCGCGGAGCAACCTGCTGGCACTTTGCGCTGACTCGAGATCAGGCGCGCAGATGACGAGGTTGAGCACGCTGGTACGTACGTTAGTATTCTGACCGGTGCGCAAATTGTCGGCAGAAATTTTCCACAGAAGGGAAAGTTCTTCCTCGACTTGCTCGAGGTGTACCAATTTGCCCGCCCATGGTAAGCGTGGTCCTAGACTGTTGGTGGCCTCCTGAGTCATACGTATCCCTTCATCGACGAGAACGGCTATGTTCTACGGAATAAGCTCAATTACGAGATTGACAAAGATGAAAAAAAAGTGGTAGGAGTTAGGGACGTCGCCAGCGACGACCGTCTTTCCAGATGTACTCATCCGCGGCTTGTGGACCCCAGGTGCCAGCTTCATAGGTCTGGATGGTCTCACGTGGTTCGTCTTTCCATTCGTCAAGGATGCCCTGTATAAAGGTCCATGCTGCCTCCACTTCATCGCGGCGTGTAAACAGGGTGGAGTCTCCCACCATACAGTCAAGGATTAAGCGCTCATATGCTTCGGGTTGCTCACGCACAAATGAGGAGCCATAGAAGAAATCCATGTTGACTGCGCGAATTTGCATTTCAGTACCTGGGACTTTGGCTCCAAACTTGAGCGAAATGCCCTCATCAGGTTGAATGCGCAGGATGAGGACGTTTGGCTCTATTTGGCCGTGCGCCTCGCTGCGTTTGAAGAGTATAAGGGGTGCCTGTTTGAACTGAATAGCGATTTCAGTGACACGCTTGGGCAAGTATTTACCCGTGCGCAGGTAGAAAGGAATGCCTGCCCAGCGCCAATTGTCGATATAGATCTTCATAGAGACATAGGTCTCTGTGGTCGAGGTTGGTGAGACCCCATTCTCTTCCAGGTAGCCAGGCACCTGTTTGCCGCCAACCCAGCCGGGGCCATATTGGGCGCGGATGGAGTTGATGCTCACGTCTCGACCAACAAATGGCTGCAGCGCGTGCAAGACCTTGACCTTTTCGTCGCGAACAGCGTCGGCGTCAAAGGCGATGGGAGGTTCCATCGCGACAAGCGTCAGTAGTTGCAACACGTGGTTCTGGACTATATCGCGGATGGCGCCGGACTCTTCATAGTAGAAGCTGCGGCCCTCGAGTCCCAGGTTTTCCGCCACGGTGATCTGTACATGGTCAATGTAGCGACGGTTCCAGACGGGTTCAAAAATGCCATTTGCCAGGCGAAAAACAAGGATGTTCTGGACGGTTTCTTTGCCGAGATAGTGGTCGATGCGGTAGACCTGTTCCTCGCGAAAGACCCTGGAGACCTGGCGGTTCAGCTCGTGCGCCGATGCGAGGTCGTGCCCAAAGGGTTTTTCGATGATGATGCGTGTCCAGCCCTTGCGGTTTTTATTCAGGCCCGCGGCTCCAATCCGTTGGATGATTTCGGCGTACTGGCTGGGTGGTGTTGAAAGGTAAAAAATGCGGTTACCGGAGGTTCCGCGTTCCTGGTCCAGGGTATTGAGCAGGGTGTTTAGCTTCTCGTAGCCTTTGGGGTCGTGAAAAGCCGATTGTAAATAGCGGATACCAGAGGCGAAGCTGTCCCAAACCTGAGGATTGACAGGCTTCTGGCGGGAATACGCATTAATTGATTCAAGGGCCTGCTGGCGAAAATCGTCATCGCTATAGGGGCGACGGGCGAAACCCACGACAGAGAAGCCCGCGGGTAGCGGATGTTCCAGCGCTAAATTATAGAGCGCTGGAAGCAATTTTCTATGCGTTAAGTCGCCTGTTGCGCCAAAGATGACCATGACGCATGGCTCAGTACTTTGTTTAATACGTAGCCCCTCGCGAAGGGGATTTGGAGCCTCGACTACGCTTCTGTGAGGCATTGGTGAACTCCTAGTTTTTATGGGCGACCCAAGGGTCGCCCCTACTATACCACGGGTGAGGTTGCCTGTACATATAGATTAGCTTTTGATTTGTTGGGTTTCGATGGTTTTTTGTTTGCTGGCGATTCCTGCAAAGAGTTGGTGGAAGGAATCGGCGAATTTCTGCACACCTTCGTCCTGGAGTTGCTGTGTTACCTGGTCGTAATGGATGTCGATTTCCTCAAGGGCAGCGAGAAGGGCGTGGGCTTCTGGGATGTTGTCCTCGATGCTGTAGCGCACCCGGCCGTGATCGCGGAAGTTTTGGATGGTTTCGAGCGGCATGGTATCCACGGTATGAGGGCCGATGAGTTCTTCCGCGTAGAGGACGTCGCGATAGGCGGGATTCTTCGTGCTGGTGCTGGCCCAGAGTGGGCGCTGCACGTGTGCTCCGGCCTGTTGGAGCGCTGCAAAGCGAGGAGATTCGAAGATACGCTTGAACTCCTGGTACACGAGGCGCGCGTTGGCGATAGCGGCTTTGCCTTCAAGTGACTTGAAATGCTGTTGCTGAGCGGGATCGTTGGTAGCTTTGACTTTGTCCTCGAGCAGTTTGTCAACGAGGGTATCCACGCGGCTGACAAAGAAACTGGCAACTGAGGCGATGTGACTGATGTCTTTACCGGCGGCATGGCGAGCTTCCAGGGCGCTAATATAGGCTTCAGTAACTGCGCGGTAGTCATTTAACGAGAAGATGAGTGTAATGTTGATATTCAGTCCGTTGGTCAGAGACTGGAGAATGGCAGGAATGCCTGCCGGGGTCGCGGGTATTTTGATCATCAGGTTGGGGCGATCTACTAAATGCCAGAAACGGCTGGCCTCTGAAATCGTGCCCTGGGTGTCGTGCGCCAGATCGGGCGAGACTTCGAGGCTGACGAAGCCATCCTGCCCATTCGTCTGGTCATAGATAGGACGCAGGAAGTCGGCGACGGTGCGAATATCATGAATGACCATGGCTTCGTAGATGTCGTTGGTGTTCTTGCCCTCTTTGATGAGCTGGTTCATCTGCTCATCGTAGGCCTGGCCCGCGCTAATCGATTTCTCGAATATGGTGGGGTTGGCGGTGACGCCGACGACGCCGTCTTCATCCAGAAGGCGTTTGAACTGGCCAGAGACGAGTTGTGAGCGGTCGATGTTATCGTACCAGACGCTCTGGCCGTGTGATTTGAGTTGTAGCAATGGATTTGTCATAGTTGTTCTCCTTGTGGGAGCGCGATGCGCGGCGTTCCCTTTAAAGTATTGTCTCAATGCGGGTGTTATTTGTTACGTTCCGTTACTACTGGTTCTTCTAATTACTACGAATTGGTACGTATTCCTGACGCAGTGCGTTCACATTCTGCTTTTATGATAACATCTTGTGGGAGAGAGTACAAATATGGGAGAAATAGTTTCCAGGTTGACCGCAAGGAAAGGTACAAACGAGTATGAAAGGGAGAACGAGATGATACAAACTGGACTACAAAACAAAGTCGTGCTGATTACAGGAGCTAATCACGGTATTGGAGCGGCAACGGCAAAGGCGTTTGCGGCAGAGGGGGCGGCGGTACTGATGAACTATCTACGGCTTGCGCCGATGCGCAGGTATGAGCGGGATGAAGAGAAGCTGGATATCTATGATAGCATGAGGGCGAAGTCTGCTGATGACGTCGTGCAGGCAATTCGTGATTCTGGGGGTAGGGCCGAGGCGGTAGAGGCTGATCTGTCAGACGTGGCGACGATTCCGATGTTGTTTGATCGCGCGGAAGCGCTCTTCGGTACGGTGGATATTCTGGTCAATAATGCAGATTACTGCGAGCAAGATACCTTTATTCCTACAAACAGGCTTGGGCCGACGGATGTAGCACCGGATGGCTATCCTACGCTGAGTATTACGGCAGAGACGAATGATCGCCATTTTGCCGTGAACAGCCGGGCGGTGGCATTGATGATGGCGGAGTATGCGCGCAGGCGCATTGAGCAGGGCAAACATGGGGGGCGCATCATCAATATCAGCACGGATGGCGCTCCTGGTTTCGCGGGGGAGATATCATATGGGGCCAGCAAATACGCTGCGGAGTCCTATACGCGCGCGGCGGCGGTTGAATTGGGGAGATATGGTATTACGGCGAATATTGTATCGCCGGGACCGATACAGACGGGGTGGATACGGCCAGAGTTGGAGCAGCAAATCATTGTGGAGACGCCACTGGGGCGCGTGGGGCGACCAGAGGATGTGGCTGATGTGATCGTTTTTCTTGCTTCGGAACAGGGGCGCTGGGTTTCTGGGCAGATGATTTCTGCGAGTGGTGGGCGGAGGATGTTTTAGGGTAATGAGGACTGGACTTCTACAAGAATTTACCAGCGACGTAGCGACAGAAGAAGTGCCCCTACGCACAGTAGGAGGAGAACGGTAAACCACCAGGTATGAGGCAAGAAGCCCATTCCAAGCGCTATAGTTAAAAGTAGTGTAAGGTAAATAGAGATGAGTAGGTCACGTTTCCTGGAACGAGGAGCATCAGGAAGAGGTTGTGGCGTATCTGCTGAGGTTACACGGGGTATCAGTACCTGCTGCTCCGTGGTGTAGGCATTCAACACCTGCCAAAATTCTTCGATCGACTCAAAACGATCGGCACTGCTCATAGACATAGCGCGCTGAAGAGCCTGATCCACTACTGTAGGAATTGTCGGTTCGAGCAGATTTGCCGACTTGAGAGGATCGACTCCTTTGTCTTTTCTCCTTGTGGCTCGGGAGATAGCATCGACGGGAACAGTTCCGGTTAACAGCGTATAGAACGTCGCGCCCAGTCCATAGATGTCTGTGCGAGAAGTAGCCCCTCTCCCATATTGTTCAGGTGCCGCATAACCAGGCTCGCGGTGGTTGATAGTGGTTGTTTCGTCTGCCACGTACTCCTTGGCGGAGCCAAAATCAACCAGCATAGCTTCCGCAGCTCCTATTGGTACGATAATATTGGCGGGTTTAATATCGCGATGTACAATCGGCGGGTCTTGACGATGCAGATAGATCAGCGCATCGACGATAGGAGCCATAAGAGTCAGCACCAGGGGCAACGAAAAACGCTGCTCTGGCTGCTCTTGCCGCAAGGTTTCCAGGTTCTTTCCCTCGACGTAATCCATGAGCATATACACCCGTTTGAGCTTGTTATGCTCGAAGACCCGGTAGACGCGGGGCAAGGCCCGGTGATTGAGCCGCTTGAGGATATCCCCTTCAAAGACGAAGCGTTCGCGGTCTCGCTTGTTCGGGTCGATCACCTCTTTGAGGGCAAACAGGTTGTTCTTGATGCGCCGATCTCGAACCAGGTAGACGACCCCGATCCTACCCCTACCAAGGAGACCTTCTACCGTATAGTGGTCTCCAGCGGGGCCTCGTATGGAAACTCCCTTTGGAAGCAATATCTGTTGTTGTTGCGTGTTGTACATCATACTTGTGATCAGTTCCAAGTTTATTATAGATAGTGCCCCATGCTTTGATGCCCTTCTACCTGTTCACCAGGAGAGTTTAACATACCCGCTTTTATAAGTCTACCTGCCCGTTGTCATGTGCCTCTTTTGGCCTTTCTTTGTAATTCATATAGTTTATTGATGGCCTCGATGGGTGATAACTCATCAATCGCAATTGATTTGAGCTCCTCAACGAGGGGATGCTGGTCGGAGGCGAGGAGGGTCATTTGCCAGGCGACGGGCATGGCCATGTCTTTCATAGCTTTGCGGCGTGCTTTGACGTCTCCTTTGCGCTCGAGTTCTTCAAGGATCTCTTCGGCGCGGTGTACGACTGGACGTGGGATACCGGCAAGCTGTGCGACATGCACGCCGTAGCTTCTATCGGCACCTCCAGGTACGATCTTGCGTAGGAAGACGATTTTTCCTCCCTCCTCAGTGACTGCTACATTCAAACATTGGATGCGTGGTAGTAATTGCGCTACTTCGACAAGCTCGTGATAATGGGTGGCGAAGAGCGTACGCGCGCCACACCGTTTATTATTGTGCAGGTATTCAACGACAGCGCGAGCAATAGCGAGGCCATCGTAGGTACTGGTGCCGCGGCCAATCTCGTCAAGGATGACAAGGCTGCGCGGCGTCGCGTGGTGGAGGATGTTGGCCGTTTCGACCATCTCCACCATAAAGGTACTCTGGCCGGTTGCCAGGTCGTCCTGCGCGCCAATGCGTGTAAAGATGCGATCTACCATGCCAATGGTCGCGGTTTCCGCGGGAACATAACTGCCAATCTGGGCCATGAGGGTGATCAGCGCAACCTGGCGCAGGTAGGTTGATTTACCCGCCATGTTGGGTCCCGTGATGATGCAGATTTGCGCAGCGGAACAGGAGAGATTGGTATCGTTGGGAATAAAGGGTGTGTCAGCCTGTGCCTGCTCAACGACGGGATGGCGACCAGCAACGATGTGGATGGTGTCACTCTCGTTGAGTTGAGGGCGACAGTAGTTATGCTGGGCGGCAACCTGCGCAAGGCTGAGGTAGACATCTATTTCGGCAAGAGCATGGGCAGTATCGAGGATGTGTTCTGCTGCGTGAATGGCGATATCAGCGCGGAGCTGGGCGAATAGCTCGGTCTCGAGCTTGCCGATCCTCTCCTGAGCGTTGAGGATGAGGGTCTCGTATTCTTTCAGGTCGGGCGTGATATAGCGCTCGCAGTTGGTGAGAGTTTGTTTGCGAATATAATCAGCGGGAACGCGGCTGACGTTCGTGTTGGTGACCTCGATATAATAGCCTGGGCCTTTGTTGTAACCAACCTTGAGGTTAGTGATACCGGTGCGGCGCCGTTCGCGTTGCTCAAGCTCGGCAAGCCACTTTTGTCCGTCCTTTGACGCGTGTTTGACCTGGTCGAGTTCGTCGCTGTAACCAGGGCGAATGACGCCACCTTCTGAGGCGCTGAGGGGCGGTTCATCGACAATGGCACTCTTGATGAGCGTGATGATATCTTCGTTGTTGGAGAACCTGCGCACGATATGCATGAATGACGGCATCTGTGTTGCCGCGTCGTCGGAAAGGGAGGTACGCAACTCGTCTGCCGCAAGCAGGCCGGCAGCCAGCGCTACGAGGTCACGGGGAGAGGCGATGCGTTGGCGAACGCGATTGATGATGCGTTCGATATCGCCGGCCTTTTTCAGGGCTTCTACCAGGCGAGCTTGTAAGAGTGTGTCGCCGAGGAGCTCGCTGATGACCTGCTGGCGCTGCCGGAGGATAGTAATATCGAGGAGTGGCTGGCTGATCCAACGACGTATGAGGCGGCCTCCCATGGGAGTGCGCGTCTTATCCAGGACCCAGAGGAGCGAGCCTTTGATGGAACCACTGCGCCCAGTCTCAAAGAGTTCAAGGTTGCGGCGCGTATACATATCGAGTGTCATATAGCCATTGGTATAGTAGGTTTCCAGAGCGGTGAGGTGGCGCAAGATACCCTTTTGTGTCTCCTGCACGTAGGCGAGAACTGCGCCGGCGGCACGGATGGCGAGGGGGAGGTGGGAACAGCCAAAGCCTTCTAACGAGGAGACCTCAAAGTGAGTAAGCAAGCGGTGACGGGCATCATCCTCGCTGAAATAACGAGCATCGTAGGGAGTGACGTGTCCCGCGACACCAGTGAGCAATTTCGTTAAAGGAGTGATATCGTCATCGTCGTCGTCATCGAGTTCAGGGACTTCAGCATTGGCAATGCCGTTGCTGCCGATTTTCGTGACCCGTTTTTCGCTCATTACCGCGGCCAGCCAGCGCCGCTTGCGACTGCCAAGGCGGCTATAATGCGCTTCGATAATCACCTCGGCAGGGCTGACGCGGGCCAACTCCTGTTGGAGGGACAGTTCAGGCTCGGGAGTAGAGAATTGTGTCACCGCGAATTCGCCAGTAGTAATATCGACGTAGGCGATGCCGACGGCGTCGCGACCTGTGACGACAGCGGCGAGGAAGTTGTTGCGTTTGGCGGCCAGCATAGCCGGATCGATGACGGTACCGGGGGTAACGATACGGATCACCTCGCGGTCAACCAGTCCCTTTGAGAGTGCCGGGTCGCTGGTTTGCTCGCAGACGGCAACGCGGTAGCCCTTGCTGACCAGGCGCGCGATATAACCATCGGCGGCATGATGAGGAATGCCAGCCATTGGTGATTTTTCACCACGGCCAAAGTCGCGCCTGGTGAGAGCTATTTCGAGTTCGCGGGCGACTATTTCGGCGTCGTCATCGAACATCTCATAGAAGTCGCCCATGCGAAAGAAGAGGATAGCATCAGGATTTTGTTCTTTGATACGCAGGTATTGTGTGCGTACTGGGCTGTGAACAGGATGTTCTTGCTCATAGTCTTTGAATAACACGTTTCAAGCTCCACCAGTTCGTTGTTCAATAAGAGTGTTTCGTTCCCAGAAGACGCCTTGTGAGTAGCCTTGAATTGCGCTGTCTTTTGTTGCCAGGTCAAGTCTTTTTTCTGCCAGGCAACAGTACATCTCATCGATTTCGATGCCGATGTAGGTGCGTGCCAATTTTTTTGCCACGACCGATGTGGTGCCTGAGCCGAGAAATGGATCAAAGATGAGTTGATCAGGAAGTGAACTGGCGAGGATAATTTTCGCCAGGAGTTTTTCAGGTTTTTGCGTCGGGTGGTCAGTGTTTTCGGGCATTGACCAGAATGGAACGGTCATGTCTGTCCAAATGTTCGATGGATAGGTGAAACGAAAATCCCCGGCTTCGCTTTCTTCCCAGTCCTTCGGATTGCCATTGGTATCTTTATAGGGGGCCAGGACCTTGCGTTTGAGTTTGACCGCATTGACATTAAATGTATAATTATCCGACATGGTACAGAACCAGATATCTTCTGAGCAGTTTTTCCAGTTGGTCATGGCGCCACGGCCTTTTTCGCGTTCCCAGGTGATGCGGTTGCGAACAATGAAGTACTGTTCCAGGGTGGAGTGGATCGCAGAGGAGGAACGCCAGTCACTACAGACATAGATAGAAGCAGTAGGTTTGAGAAGCCTGGTGAATTGAACGATGAATGAAGCGAACCAGGAAGCATAATCTTCTAAACCTCTTTTCCTAAAAACGGTACTATTGAATGATTTTGTGATATTGTAAGGTGGATCAATAAAGAGTAAATCAATACATTGGTCAGGTAGTAGCGGGATCGCGTGAAAAATATCCTGGTTGATAGTGGTGTTGGCGATCGTTTCAATGGATACAGGCTTGTCCAGTCGTAGGAGGCGGGAAAGGTATAGGGATTTTTCTTGTGTGGAAAGGACGATTGAGCGGTTGCGATCTCCACGATTACCTTTTACCATGTCTATCATCCAGAACTCCATAACCAGGGTTGTACTATTGTTGTAGCTCATGGTATGACGGAGGGGGGATAATGTCAAGTTGATGCTCCAAATGCCTGAGTGTTGTGTGTATTTTTAGTAAGTGGGTTGAATATTCGGAGGAAGTTGCGATGCGGTATATAGCTATCATTGTATTTGTTCTGGTTACGGCGGGATTGGCTGTGCTGGCGTTTGAGAATTTTCTCAGTGATGTTTCGCTGACACTTATTTTCTGGAGTACGCCTCCTTTACCTTTGGGCTGGATACTTTTTTTGTCGTTTTTGTTAGGTGATGCGATGCTTTTTCTTGTTGCGGTTGCTGCGGCGATGGATGAAAGGCGTGAGTTGAAAAGGTTGCGCGGGAAGGTGAAGGAACTGGAGGGGAAGGTTGCGAATATTTCACCTGTTCAGTCGTCTACTGGCTCTCCGAATGTTTCTATGCCAGGGATGGGGATACCTGGTTCCAAACCTGATATTTCGGATATGACGACGCTGCATTAGTCTTTATTTGTGTCCAATTTACTGGGGTAGTACATGATAAAAGAACAAACTCAAAAAGCTGAAATAATGCAGCCGGGAACGGTCAAATTCTTGTCTCTTGGAGGAGTAGAAGATGTCACACGCAATATGTATTTATATGAGTTTAAAGACCAAATACTTATTGTCGATTGTGGCATAGGGTTCCCCGATGAAACCATGTTGGGAGTAGACTTACTCCTGCCTGATATAACCTATCTCCTTCATACCTGTATGCCGGAAGGCAAAGCCAAGAAGAAAATTGTCGGCATGCTGTTGACCCACGGACACGAAGATCATATCGGCGGCTTGCCGTTTATCTTACCGCAATTGCCGTCTTTTCCTATTTACGGATCACCGCTCACAGCCGCTCTTGCCAATGAAAAGTTAACCGAATTCAATACTCAGCCTGTTGTCCAGACAGTTAGATTTACTAATGGCAACATTCAAATCGGTGATTTCAAAATTACCTTTATCCATGTCACGCACTCCATACCGGATACGACACACCTTTTCATTGAAACACCGGTAGGCAATTTCTACCATGGAGCGGACTACAAATTTGATTTGACTCCTGCTGACCGGAAAAGGGCGGAATTTCTCAAAATAGCACAGGCAGCACAAAAAGGCATTACGGCACTTCTTTCTGATTGCCTTGGGGCTGAAAGACCCGGATTTACTCCTTCGGAAGAGATGCTCACGCAGAATTTTGAAAAAACTATGCGTGAATGTCAAGGAAAGGTTTTTATTACTACCAATTCTTCCAATGTTTCCCGTTTGAACCAGGCGATTGAGGCGGCGGAAAAGCTCAACCGCAAAGTCTGTTTTGTCGGAAGATCCATCATCAAAGCCAAACAAATCGCACAAAAACTCGGATATCTGCATATCAAACGGGGAACTGAAATCCAAATAGAGGCCCTACCCCGTTACAAGAGCAATCAAGTCATGCTTTTGGTTGCGGGAAGCCAGGGCCAGGAAAACTCTGCCATGAACCGCATAGCGGAGGGAGAACACAAAGCAATAGGACTGCAACCCAATGATATGGTTATCTTCTCCGCTGATCCGATACCGGGCAACGAACTTGCGGTAAGTTCGTTGGTAGATTCGATAGCAAAAAAAGGCGCAACAGTAATATATTCGGATATTGCCAGTGGTTCATTCCATGTCTCCGGTCATGGCTCTTCCGGCGATCATATGCTTTTAATTTCCTTGACCCAACCCAAATTCCTCCTGCCTATCAGTGGAACGTATCGGCATATGATTGCATACCGTGACCTCTGTGAAAAAATGAATTACAAAAGAAATCAAATTTTTCTGATTGAAAATGGGCAGGAAGTAGTATTTACCGCCCAACAAGCCAAAATCGGAAAGAAAATTGAGGTTAAAAATGTATACATCGATGAAGTATCAGGGGAAGAACTGGAAAGTTACGTTGTCCGCGACCGCGAACGGTTAGCACAGGAGGGAGCATTGATTCTACTGGTAGAAATCAACGCTTCCAACAGTCAATTAGCGCGTAAACCCGAAGTAATCATGCGGGGTACGTCATTGTCTGAATCATCAAAAGAAGACCTGGAGAAACTCTTACAGAAAGAAATAGCGAAAGTGCTTTCCAATCAAAAAGGCCATGTCACAAACTGGGTACACATCAGGAGGGTAATTGGTGACGTTGCCGAAAGCCATATCTTCAAAAAACTCCACAGCCAGCCTTTGATCCTCCCTGTCGTGATTGAGGTATAGCAGCTTGACTTCACAAAGCCATCACATTATCTCATGGCACTTTAACAAAAGTGGCTAGCTGCGGGAGAAGATGCTGAAGAGGCGCTGGAAGAAATTGCGTTTATTTGGTGGTTGCGCGGCTGATGATGGGTGTGTCGCGGCTTCTGTGGTGCCTTCTAATGCAGGCTTGTCAGGTGCCGCGGCGATCTCGTCGGGAGGAGTATCGATGGGTGTCGTATTGCTTTCATTGGATGCTGGTAGAGGGGTGTCCGAAGTATTGCTTGCCGCCATAGTGTGCAGTTCTATTGAGGGCATTGGAACGATTGTGGCTATGTCTTCGAAGTTTATTTGCTCAGAGGGGGCGGTTTGTTCTATTGCTTCAGGTGCTTCGGGAATATGTTCAGCAAGTGGAGTTGAAGTTTCGTAAACAGGAACTTGCGTTGAATCAGCTGTTTCCTCTGGTGTTAAGTTCGATGCTTCCTGGGAAGGGGTGAGCGTTGGAGCCGCAATAACTTCCATTGCCATGGCTGAAGTCTCATCAACGGGAATGGGAGCAGCAGCAGTAGTAGCCTCGGATGCTGATGGTTGTGCTGGTATCTCGTCGACTAGAACGGTGGCGATATCTAGCTTTGTGTCTAAGAGGGAAATATCTTCTTCACTCATGAGTTTCTGGAGGAGTATTTCCTCGGTGGCTTCTTTCAATGTCTCTGCTGTCTCGATGTTAGCAGAGGCCGGGCTGGGCGATTGCGAGGGAGGCTGATCGGTGGATTCAGTGGATTGTGGCGAAGATTTGGTGGCTTCGATGGATACTTTGCGCATCGAGTCTATCCAATCGTATGCGCCTTCCAGAGCATGTTCACACCACTCCGTGTAATTACCGCGGATGAAATCAAACTTTTCACAGTATTCAAGGTGCAGCATGGTATTGTCAAGCCAGGTTTCGCCTCGATCCAACAGGCGATCCAGGAGATCCAGATTGGTGACGCCGTTAGATTGAAGACGGGCAAGTGAAGCTAGAGCAATAGATGAAGGGTGCACGAGTTGTATTTGCCGGTTATTTTCAGCGATTTGCTGGTGCACTCTGCGACATCCTGGGATGAAAGCTTCTCAAACAGGAGGCTGATTTCGTTGGGTGAGAGCTGTCCTGGTGTATTACTCATGATGGTTCTCCCCACGTGTGTTTTGTGACGAAGGCTGGTGGCCCCAACGTTCTAGCCAGCGTTGTATAAGGCGATTGGTACGCATACTCTCCCGGTCGATAGGTTCGCTGGAAGTGTTGTCTCCGGAAGCGACTGCGATATTTTGCAACCACCATGGTAGCTCTACTTGCGGATCGGTCAGCGAATTCTCGTCAATAAAGGAAGACATATCTTTGGGCAACAGCACCGGCTCTTGATGAGGGATATGTGGGAACAGGTGGTCGAGGTTAGGGTTGAAAGTTGACGTAGAGATTACAGGTGGTTCAATGGGCATTATTGGAGTTTCGAAATTTGGTAAGTTACTCCAAGCAAAGAGCGCGGGTGAGATGGTTTCTGCCGAATGGTCTGGCGCCGGAACTTGCTGACTGGTGGGTCCTGGTGTAGAGGTGTATTCATCCAGCGGTGACGAGGCTTGCTCAGCTAAGCTGGCTGCCAAAGCGAGAATAATCTTGTTGGTGGCAAGGAATGAACTCTCGAACGTTGTGTCCTGCGGGAATTGGGCTGAAGAGGAAACAGCGTCTTGAGGCGGTGGCTCACACTGTTCTACAGGTTGAGCCCGTTCTTGAAGTTGCGACAGTTCGCTCTCAAGCAGCCCTAGCTGAGCCTGGAGCTGCTGTTCAACTGCGCGATAGTGCAACCATTGTTGATATTGACCCATGTAGTCTGTTCCAGATTGGTGCTGAAAGTGACGAATTATGCTGTTCTACTGCGTGTAGAGTATAGCATGTGTTACGTCAAGAGACAAGTCGACACAAAAAGATACACCATTCAGGCTAGTCCTGCGCGTTCCATTGCTGTGTTATGAGAGATACGCAGCAGTATACCAATGATGATGTAGTTGGCAATAATGGAACTACCACCGTAGCTCAGGAAGGGCAATGGTATGCCTGTCAGAGGGAGAATCTTCATATTGCCCGCGATAATGATGATTGTCTGAATAGCGAAGATAGAGGTAAGACCGGAGGCTAATAATTTACTAAAGGTGTCGGTGGTTTCCATAGCGATACGATAGCCACGGTAAATGATGAACAAATAGATGCCAAGGATGGCGAAAAGACCTGCGAGGCCTAATTCTTCGCCGAGGGCAGTGAAGATCATATCGGATTGGACGACGGGAACAAAAGTTGGGTGCCCAAGTCCAATGCCAGCACCGATGATGCCGCCACTGGAGAGGGCAATCAGGCCCTGGACGATTTGCACGCCACCGTTTTCTGCGAAATATTGGTCGGCAGCAGACCAGTTCTGCCAGTTTACGATATCGAAACCAAGGACATCGAAGCGCGCCCGGACGTAGCCAAAGAGCGCATATCCGATAAAGCCGAGGATAATGAAGAATACCAGACCGCTGACAGCATAGCGGATGCTGCCGCTGCCGAGGTACATCATGCAGAGGAAGATGCCGTAGACGAGCAGGGCAAGTCCCAGTTCGCGGATGCCCAGGAAGAGGACCAGGGCGAGGCCGAGCATGATTAAAAGGGTCACCAGGATTTTTGCCGGGGGCAAGAAGGGGAGGCGCAACGAGCCGATACGGAAGTCGTCTCCGGCAAATTCATCAATATTTTTGCTCAGATAGGCGGCAAAGAAGACGACAAGGAATATTTTGAGAAGTTCCGAAGGCTGCAGGTTGAGCGGCCCGATATTCAATTGGTCATGTGTGGGGCTATTCAGGTTCGCACGCAATGAGTGGGCGAGGGTGATGCCAACCATAAAGATGCCGAGAATAGCCCAGAGATAATAGGTGTTTTTTAGCCACTCTATTCTGCGCAGTGCGAAGAGCGTAATGAGGAAGGTGACGAGACCAACGACGACCCAGATGAGCTGGCGGGTGCCCAGGGAAGGGCTTGCGGGCACGAGGTTTGGGCCGATGCGCAGTGCCATTAAGACGCCGATGCCGCTGAGAAGGCCTACAAGAGGCAGAAGTATTTGATCGGCTCTGGGGAAGGTGAAACTCAGGAGAACATTGATGCAGAAAAAGATGGTGATGATGCCGAGCACTGGGATGAGACCCTCTATGGTGGGGAGGTTTTTGGTGCTGAGCGAGGATGTTGGTACGAGTCCTGCTCGTACAGACCTGGCAAGTAGGAGTTGGGTCATGGCTATAAGGAGGATGATAAAGGGGATGATGAAGAGTCCTAGTTCTTGCCAGCGATATTTTTTTATTGTGCTCAGTGGTGTTCGCTTCGCCATATGTATTCCTTTTATTGGGCCAGTTTGAAGCTGATGAAGCCGATTTTGACGATGTCGCCGGGTCGGGCGGGAAGGGCTTCACGAGCTGGTAGATTATTGACGTAGGTGCCATACATGCTGCCGATATCGCGTACATACCAGGTGCCATGACGATTTTCGATAGAGGTGTGCGCGCTTGAAATGAAGTTGTCGGTCAAACGGATGGTGCTTGTAGGGGCGCGCCCGATGGTTGTTTTGGGTTCGAGATCGAAACGAGTGCCTGGTAGAAGGCTGCTGGGGCCGCTATCGACGACGACCAGGTGACCGAGGACGGGTGCTGCTTTAAATTCGTCGGCGCTGACGGCTGCCGTTTTCTTCAAATCACTTCTGATGGTGATGACTACCTGCATCAGGAAGAGATAGAGCAAGATAATGAATAAGAGCCGCAAAATCAATAAAAAGACATCTAGTTGAAGGGGCATGGTTAAAAGCTCTCACCTTCGTTCAAAGTAGAAATCGTAACTGCCGATGGTGAAACGGTCACCATTGCGTAGGGTATGCTGGCGCATGTTAGGACTATTGTTGATGGTGATGCCGTTGGTACTACCAAGGTCAAAGATGGCAAACTGACCATCGGGTAGGTATTTGATCTGTGCATGATTGCGCGAGACACGTTTGTCCTCAACGATGATATCATTGCTGAGTTGACGGCCAATATTAATGACTGGTTTTTCGATCTGGTAGAATTGTTGACCCGTCTGTGGTAAACGAATAGAGAGGCGCGCCCATGGAAGGGGTGGCATGGCAATTACTGGTGCTCCTGGCATGAATGGTGGTGAGACAGGGCTATTGAACTGGCCACCCCTGACCGGCGGCATTACCTGGTTAGCAGCCAGAGGACGATCTATGCCAGGGAGTTGTTGCCCTGGCGTGAGTTGCGCGCGCAAGAGGGCCAATTGTTCGGGACTGAGCGCCTGCGTCGACATAATACCACTACCATCTCCGGCATCTTTGCTCAAACTTTTTGCGTCTTCTTGTTTTGCCTCGATACGCACCAGGCCAACCGGCACATTGGGGTCTCCGTGCAAGCGTAAGATAGGGTCAGTTCTCAGGGTGTAATGTTTCTTTCTCGCGTAGGCAATGAGGGATTCCTGCCAATCTTTGATGAGGGTGAATTGGCTTGGAGACAGGCGCTGGTGGTCTTTGACGCTCAAATTGATGTCATAGACGTTGGGAGCCAGGCGCTGGCCTGCCTTTTGCAAGAACGTGCCGTTTTCCATGGCACTTACTAGCTTACTGGCGATATAGGCCGGTTGAACTGGCGTGCGAATAAAGAAAGCGATAAATCTTTCCACTCTTCCCTCTATCCAGGAATTCAATCGTGAAAGTGGCCGCTGGGGAGCCTTCACCATGCTCACCCCCTATTTAATATCTGACGCGCCTGCTGCACATCAGTGGCAATCTGCGATTTCAGTGCCTCTATATTAGCAAAACGTTGCTCACTGCGCAATCGTGCGATGAAATCGATAGTAATACGTTTGTCATAGAGATCAGGTTGAACGTCGAGCAAATGTACTTCTACGATGCGTTCCTTTCCATCGAAGGTTGGGCGTATGCCGATATTGACTACACCGTTATAGACGGGAGAGGAACTGGCAGCGTCACTTATAGGGTCAATGATACTGACCCGAACGGCATAGACGCCATCGGCTGGTAAGAGCTTATGTAATTCAGGCACGAGGTTGGCGGTGGGGAAGCCTAGAAGCCTGCCCCGTTGTGTGCCGTGTCTTACAATATCAGATAACGTAACAGGATGTCCCAAAAGTTCATTTGCTTCGCTTATTTGTCCTTCGCTGACCAGTGCACGGATACGAGTGCTGCTGATGCGCGTTCGTTCTGCCTCTTCCAATGGAATGGGGCGAACGAAAATGTTGTGTTCCTGGCAGTAATGCTGAAGAAATGTAATGTCACCCATTCTGTTATGCCCAAGGCTAAAATTTGTGCCAATTACCATTCCTTTAACAGAGAAATGAGTTGTCAGGTATTGCATGAAGTCACTGGCGCTCATAGCTGCGACTGCCGGCGTAAATTTGATGACGATATAGTCTGCGATTTGGCCGTAGTCTTTGGTCAGTGTCAGTTTTTCTTCCAGTGTCGTCAAATAGCGTATGTCGATGTCTGGCCGCACTACCATGAGTGTATGTGGGGAGAAGGTGATTAATACCGGCTTACTATTGAGTTTTTGCGCTGTTTCGAGCAGTTGGTGCATAAGTCGCTGGTGCCCTTTATGGACGCCATCGAAGTTGCCAATGGTAATTGCTATGGGCTGGTTTGCCGCTATTGTTGTAGTGTATTCCATAGTTTATGTTGAGGTGCTTCCTTTGCCGCCTTTGTGGGCACCGGTCTTTAACTTTCTTTGGCATATATTACCACAGCTATCTAGAGGGTGCAATTCGTTTTCATCCAGTGAAGACTTTTTTGGGTTGCCAGAGGTGCTGTTCGGGGCGCCATTCTGCGATAGCCAGGAAGTTGTTGTTGGGGTCGTAGACGCGAGCGAGGGTAGGGGGTGATGTTGTGGAAAGAGGAAGGTTGTAGGGAAAGGGGTTGCCGTGGAGGACACGTGCGGTAGTTTCGGCGTCGAGCAGGAGGGCGGGATAAAGTTGTAGGGCGGTGTCGGGCGGGTAGAGGTGATCTGCGACGGTTCCCGCTGAGGCCGCTGCTGTAAGTTGTTCAAGAGTGATGCTGTCGGAGAGGGCGAATGGGCCGCTGCGCGTGCGGATCAACGAGGTGAGGTGGGCACCGCAGCCGAGCCGCTCGCCAAGATCGTAGGCGAGGGAGCGGATGTAGGTACCTTTGCTACAGATGACGGCGAGGGTGAGGCGAGGATTGTCCCAGGCGAGTATTTCAAGGGAAGTGATGGTGATGGGACGCGCGGCCAGGGAGAGTTCCTCGCCCGCGCGAGCTCGTTTATAGGCGGGCTGCCCCTGGATTTTGATAGCTGAAAAGCGCGGCGGTTGCTGCATTTGCGTACCGAGGAATTGTGGTAAGATTTCCTCGATGCGGGAGAGAGTGAGGTCGGAGGTGTTGGCGGTGCGTATGACACTGCCTTCGCTGTCATAGGTGTCGGTGACGATACCAAAGACGATATCTGCCTGGTAGGCTTTGCCACTTTCGCTGAGATATTCGGCCACGCGTGTGCCCTGGCCAATGCAGATAGGCAGAACGCCACTGGCCGCGGGGTCGAGGGTGCCTGCATGGCCAACGCGTTTCTGCTTGAGTATTTTGCGTATTTTTGCCACGGTGTCGTGGGAGGTCATGCCGGTGGGCTTGTTGATGTTGAGTATGCCGTCCATATTATTTCGTACTCATGATGCGTTCTAATTCGGTGATGACCAGTCTGGTGGCTTCCGCGATGGGCATGTGGAGGGTGCCGCCGGCGGCTCGCGCATGACCGCCGCCATTGGCGATGCGCTGGCAGATTTCGGCAGCGTTGTATGGGGCGGCGCTGCGCATACTGAGGCGGGTGATGTTGGAATCGTCGTAGCTTTTGAAGAAGACGGCGACTTCTACGCCTTCTATATCGCGCAGGAGGCCGGAGAAATTGTCATCCATCTCTTCGGTAGCTCCAGCCGCGGCAAGGGTGGCAGCGGTCGCATATGACCAGATGAGGCGCCCAGCGCAGGAGGTTTGCGCGTTGGTGACAACGAGGGCCTGGAAGCGCACCTGGGCGAGAGGGCGCGTACGATAGACAGGTCGGACGATCGTTTCGGGGATGGCGCCGGCACGTAAGAGCAAAGCGCTGACCTCCATTGTGCGCGCAGTCGTGTTAGTGAATTGAAATGAACTGGTATCGGTGATGATGCCAGTGAGCAGGCAGAGTGCAGCATCCTCGTTCATGGGCAGTCCGGCTTGCTGTTGGAACAGGACCAGGAGTTCGGCGGTGGCTGCGGCAGTAGGATCGACAATGTTGACTATGCCGCAGCCGCTGCTGCTGATATGATGATCGATGTTGAGGATGGGCACGCGATCCAAAAAAGATTGGTGACGCTGGTAGAGCGAGCCAAAACGTGGCAGTTCACCGGAATCCAGGGCGATGACCAGGTCAAAATCCTCGTTATCCAGTGTAAGTTGCAGGGTGTCGATTCCTGGAAGAAAGGACAGCGTGCGCGGCGCGGGATCGGCGCAGGCGGTAACACAGGTTTTGCCGATGTGGGACAATATATGAGCAAACCCGAGAGTGGAGCCGATGCAATCGCCATCGGGATGCTCATGGGCAATGAGGGCTATGCGTCGGGCCGGCTGTATGAGAGCCATTGCCTGTTGAACAAGCACCGGGTTCAGTTGGCGGTTCAGTGCGTTGGTAGTATCGCTCGTAGCTATTTCATCACCTCTACTGCCGTTCTTGCTCATTTTGGCGAATGAGCTCGAGGACTCGCGCGCCTTCTGCTATCGATGTATCGAGTTTAAAGACGAGCTCGGGCATGTAGCGAAGGACAATGCGTTCGGCGAGTTCGTGGCGCAGGTAACCGGAGGCGTGTTTCAGGCCCTTGATACTTGCTGCCTGTTCCTCTTCGCTGCCCATGACGCTGATGAAGACCTTGGCATGGCGCAGGTCGCCGCTGACCTCTACGTGGGTGATGCTGGCGAAACCGACACGTGGGTCTTTCAGGCGTGTGCGTATGAGGTCACTCAATTCCATTGCGATCAATTCGCCAAGTTTTTCTTGCCGGTGTGGATTTGCCATATAGGTTTCCTTTTATGTTAGGAGGAATAGCAATATAGTACTGGGGTAGCCAGGGTGACCCAAGGGTTCCACGTGGCCGGGCGGGGAGCCAGAGGGTAACCAGGGCGACCCAAGGGTCGCCCCTACGGTTTGACGCGCTCTTGTGCGTATGCTTCGATGATGTCACCGACTTCAAATTCGTTGAAATCTTCGAGGACGATACCGCATTCGTAGCCAGTGGCAACCTCGCGTACATCGTCTTTGCCACGGCGCAAGGAACTGATCTTGCCATCGAAGACTTTTGCATTTTGACGCAGGACGCGTGCCTGGGCAGAGCGTGTGATTTTGCCGTCGGTGATACGACAGCCAGCAATGAACAGATTTTTCCCGGCCTTGAAGGTCTGCATTACTTCGGCGTGGCCTTCGATTACCTCGTGGTAGGTCGGTTCCAACATGCCGGTGAGGGCGGCTTGAATATCATCAATGAGCTTGTAAATGACATTGTAGTAGCGAATATCGACGCCTTCTTTTTGCGCCTGGCGTTGTGCTGCTCCGTCGGCTTTGACGTTGAAGCCAATGATGACAGCGCCAGAGGCAGAGGCAAGGTGGACATCGGTTTCGTTGATGTTGCCAATGCCTTCGTGGATGAGGCGTACTTTAATATTTTCTTCACCGACTTTTGTCAGAGCGTTTTTGATGGCCTCCGCGGAGCCTTGAACGTCGCACTTGAGCACAACATCCAGTTCTTTGACCTTGCCCTCCTGCATTTGCATGTAGAGGGTGTCGAGGCTGACCTGACCAAGCGGCATGCTCTCACTGCGTCGCTGTTCAGCGACCTTAGTCGCCAGTTGCTTCGCGGTGCGTTCGTTGACGACGACCTCGAGGCGATCGCCTGCGTTGGGCACTTCGGGCAGGCCGAGGATGCTGACTGGCGTGCTGGGGGGCGCCTTCTGGATGCGTTTGCCGCGGTCGTTGAACATGGCACGAACTTTGCCAGACATAGGGCCGACGACAATGTTATCGCCCATTTTGAGCGTTCCCTGCTGGATCAATACGGTGGCGGTCGGGCCGGTGCTCTTCTCTAACTTGGCCTCGATGATAACGCCGGTGGCCGGACGATTTGGGTTGGCCTTGATGTCCTGTACCTCGGCTACCAACAAAATCATTTCTAGTAATTCGTCGATGCCGGTGCCTTTGCGAGCGGATACTGGTACGCAGACGACATCGCCGCCATACTCTTCAATGACCACACCTATTTCAGCAAGCTGCTGTTTGACGTGATCGGGATTGGCGTTAGCTTTGTCGATCTTGTTTAGCGCGATGATGATAGGAACTTTTGCTGCCCGAGCATGGTCAATGGCCTCGCGTGTTTGTGGCATGACACCATCATCAGCTGCGACGACGATGACAGCGATGTGTGTGACCTGGGCGCCACGGGCACGCATGGCGGTAAACGCCTCGTGACCTGGAGTATCCAGGAAGGTAATTTTCTTGCCGCCTATCTCGACCTGGTAGGCGCCAATATACTGAGTGATACCACCTGCTTCGCCCGCCGCAACTTTTGTTTTGCGAATCTTATCGAGTAGGGATGTCTTGCCGTGGTCGACGTGGCCCATAATGGTGACGACCGGGGGAATGACGACCATGTTGTCTTCATTGCGCGTGGCCATCATGGCTTCATTGGCGGATAGGCCCTTCTCACTTTGCACCGCGGGGGTGGTCGTAAGTGTGCTCAGGCCAGGCTCAAAGCCGAGTTCCTGGGCGATCAGCGCTGCTTTCTCATATTCAACCATCTGGTTGATGTTCGCAAAAATGCTATGTTTGATGAGACTGCGGATGATTTCGTTTGGTGTCGTATGCAGCAGTTCTGCCAGATCTTTTACCACAATCTGTGGGGGAATCGAGACTGGCCCTGTCACTTTTTCTTTTACAGCGGCTGCCCGTCGTTCTTGAGGGCGCTGTGCTGGAGTAGCGGGACGACCGCCGGGACGAGTGCCAGGATGCACATTTCCACCGAGACGAGGGGCGCCGGGACGAGGGGGTGTACCAGGGCGCATTGGCCCTGTTTGTGTCGTCCCAGGTCTATTGGCGGGTCGAGGCTGCGTGGCAGGATATCCCGCTTGCTGTGCTGGTGCACTACCAGGAGCATAGGGGCGTTGTTGTGGAGTTCCGTAAGGTTGTCGCTGCGTAGGAGCACCTGGTCCAGCAGGACGCTGCGTGGAAGCGCCTGTAGTGGCAGGACGCTGCATAGGAGTGCGTGGTCCAGCGGGACGTTGAACCGGTGTTGTACTACTGCGCTGTACGGGAGTGCCGGTGGCAGGACGTTGTACAGTTGTGCTCGTCGCGCTGCTACGCTGAACGGTTGGTGTGGCTGTATCAACTCCACTTGCCGGAGCGGGTGTAGCGGGTGTGCTGGCCTGCTGTGATCTCGTTGCGCTGGTACGTTGCGCAGGTGTAGTGCGCGGCGTGGTTTCAGCGGGCGTAGAGTCGCCTGGCTGTGTTGGAGGCTGCGCGGCAGACTTCCTGGCGGCGGTGGTCGTGCTACTGGTACGTGGTGCTGAACGTGTACGTGGTGCTGTATCAGATGGTGCAGCAGAAGCGGCAGCAGAAGCGGTACTGGCAGTATCCGCTACGTCCTGGGCGGGAGCAACAGTTGCTCCGTTGGCCGAGGTCGCAGTGGCGGATGTGGATGTTGTACGGCGCCTGGCAGCGGGTTTAACTTCCCGTTCCGAGTTGTCTGGGTTGCCCGGTAAGGTACTATCTGTTTTGGAGCGGGTACTGGATCGGCTTCTAGTTGTAGCTGGTTTTACCTGCTCATCAGTATTGGTATTGGCATTGGCATCTGGAGACTCAGATGTATTTCTCATGAAGAAGACTCCCTTCTTTCGGATGGTGCGCCTCAAGCGGCGTCGGAAATCTCTCTTCACAGCGACAAAAAAGTACTGTCGCCTTCTCCGCTAAAGGAAAAGGAGACAGTCCCTCGTTGATGCAGTGCCAGGCAATTTTGTTGTCTGCGCCCTATATGGCGCGGTTGCTATGGTACGTTTATCATAGCTATCGCTCCGCAAACATTCGCTTAGCACAACGGCCCTGTTGACGAGGGGCTGTGTCTCTTTCAAGAGTCGAGATAAAATGACGCATCATTTTTCGCTTAGTTCGTTCATTTATTTCAGTTTTTTGTCCAACCGGAAGGTTGGGTAACAATAGTTAAGACTGGGACGTGATAAATTGCGTCCCTACTGTGACAATGTATGATGATATCACAGTATAGCGTACTATACGCGTTCTTGCAACATTGTTTGACTATTTGGCTTTGCCAGGCTGCCTTGAAGATTGGGCTGCAACGGGTGGAGCAGCAGGTTCGTCTTTGGGCAGCGTGGCAATGAAAGCATCGAGGCCAGCTCGATCTTCCTCCGAAATGGTCAGTTCAAATTCTTGTTCGAGACGCTTTTTCTTGATGGCTGTTTCCCAGCAAGAGAGGCGTGCGCAGAGATAAGCTCCCCGCCCGGATTTCTTGCCGGTTGCATCCAGGATAACATGTCCATCAGGTGTGCGTACGACGCGCAACAATTCACGTTTTGGCCTGGTTTCATGGCAGACGATGCAGGTGCGCAACGGAATGTGCTTTTGCCGTTTCGGCTGTTTTTTCCCTGTATTTGCCATCTTGCTATTCCCTACTACTATCGTAATCATATGATGAATTGTACCTGTGGCCGCCACGGTCTCGCTGGTGGCCTGAACGCTTTCCGCCGTCACCTCCGCGGTCATTGCGATCATGCCGACCCTGGGAACGGTCCCCGCGGTCGCGCCGTGAATTATGGGAGACAGCAGATTCCTGGAACTGATCTACCTGCTCATCGTAGACTTCACCTTCGGCGGGTTTGGTGACATCAACGCGCCAGCCGGTGATTTTGGCGGCGAGGCGGGCATTCTGACCGTCTTTGCCGATGGCGAGCGAAAGTTGTCGCTCGTGAACGGTGACGACAGCAGTATGGTCGGCTTCGCGCAGCTCTACCTTGAGAGGTTTGACCGGGCTGAGCGCGTTGGATACAAAGGTGGCCGGGTCCGCGCTCCACTGAATGATGTCTATCTTCTCGTCGTTTAGCTCGTGTACGATGTTATTGATACGCGAACCACGTACACCGACGCATGAACCGATGGGGTCGAGGCCTTCCTGGTGGGCGACGACGGCTACCTTGGAGCGGCTGCCGGGTTCGCGTGCGATGGCTTTGATTTCGACAGTCCCCTCATAGATTTCAGGCACCTCGGATTCAAAGAGGCGGCGTACGAGGTCGCGATGGGTGCGTGAGACCATGATCTGCAACATGCGGCCCTGGCTGCGCCGTACATCGTAGACGTAGAGGCGAATACGCTGCCCGACGCGATAGCGTTCGGTAGGTACCTCTTCGCTGGGAGGCATGACGCCCTCGATTTTGTCCACCTTGTCCAGGTCGAAGTCAACGAGCCAGCCACGGACAGGATCTTTGCGTGTCAGTGTGCCAAGACGGATTTCGCCCATCCAGTTTTTGATCTGGTCGTAGAGATGCTCGTGTTCTGCTTCGCGAATGCGCTGCAAGATGACCTGTTTGGCGGTCTGCGTTGGGATGCGATTGAAGATGTATGATGAATCAACGTCGATAGACTGCCCAAGAGCAGCTCTTGGGACGAGACGCTGTGCTTCTGCCAACGAGATTTCCTCGTTGGGGTCGCTGACTTGTGCTACTACACGTTTCATAGCCCAGACGTGCACCTCGCCGTTTTTGTCTACCTCAATGCGGATGTTTTCTCCACCACCAAAACTTTTACGGTAAGCCGCGAGTAGGGAGGTGGCAACAGTTTCCATTACCACTTCGCGGGGTAGTCCTTTTTCGGCAATTAATTGCGCAATTGCCGCTTGAAATTCGCTTCTCATAAGCCATGTTCCTCCCGCTGGCGCCCGGTAGACACTTTCATCATTTTTTCGAGTGCAAAGAAAAAAGTCCCTGGCAAGCAGAAAAGTGGACGGGATGCCCACTTTTCTCAAAGTTTTCCTCTATTCTGCTCGTAATTATATCACGTAGTTGTCCATTTGGCTAGGGGGCTGTGCGAATTTCAGGTATTGTGTACTTTGTCTTCCCAGGCGATATCGTAGAGTTTGAAATCGGGCCAGAAGGAGGATTGTAGGCTGGGTTCTCCGTAGCGCCGCCACGGAGAACCCAGTCTACACCAAATTATGCTATAGCCTGAGCAATACATTGACAAGCTAACGGGGTAAGCTTATACTCCGAAATATGGGCAGGTTATTTAGGGGTACTGCTCACCTATCCTCTTATTTTTCTTCAAAGGAGATGTCACAGATGAAGAAGTCTCGTATTTTCACAGGTGTTATTTCCCTGGTTGTTCTGGGGTTCGCGGTTGCTATGTTTGTGATAAACACGGGGGTGTTTTCCGCTCAAGCGAAAGCCAACGTCAATATTCATGTCGTCGAACACGCGGTGACGGATACTGTTGGGGACGTTGACAATGGCACGCCCAGCCCCGATGGCTTAGGGAATGTACTGGCCTTCCACAACCAGGTTTTTGATGCTGCTGACAAGAAGGTAGTCGGTGTTGACAATGGTCAATGCACGCGCACGATTACCAGTACGACCAGTACATCGAATGATGGCGTGTGGGAGTGTTTCTGGACAGTTATTCTTCCGGCAGGACAGATTACGGTCGAGGGACCGTACAATGACAATGGTACGGATACGATGCTGGCGATTACTGGCGGCACTGGCGTCTACCAGGAGGCTCGTGGGCAGATGAGACTGCATGTCCACAGCAATTCGCCGTTGGAGTACGATTTCTTCTATCAAGTTAAGATGTAGGTATTCTCGGCAAGAAAAATGCCTCCTTGCATACGTAAGGAGGCATTTTTCTTGCCGAAGTTTGGTGAAGTTAGCGCTGCTCGATTGCCTGGGCGACGATTTCGGCGATATCTTCTATTTTCATCTTTTCCTCAGCTTCCACGCCCTTGATGCCGTCGTCAAACATGGTGATGCAGAAGGGGCAGGCGGCGGCGAGCACTTCCGCGCCCGTCTCTAATGCCTCGGTCACGCGGGCTTGATTGACACGTTTGCCGATTTTCTCCTCCATCCAGGCGCGACCACCGCCGCCGCCACAACAGAAACTCTTGTTGCGATGACGCTTCATCTCGGTGATGCTGTTGCTGTTGAGGACGTTGAGGACGTTGCGCGGCTCATCGTAGATGTCGTTATAGCGTCCGATGTAGCAGGGGTCGTGATACGTGAGCTTGCGCTGATCAAAGTTTTCAGGAAGATTGATCTTCTTGTCGACCCGGAGTTTGTCGATGAAGACCGTGTGATGAAGTACCTCGTAGTTGCCGCCAAGCTGCGGGTATTCGTGTTGAATGGTATTGAAGCAGTGCGGACAGGCAGTGATGATGGTGCGGTGTTTCGTAACCACCGCGGCCGCCCCGTTACTTTGAGGATGGTGCCCATTGCTATGGTCGGCGGATGTATTGAAACCGTAGCCATTGAGCACCTCGATATTCTGCTGGGCCATCATCTGCCAGAGGTATTCGTTGCCGATACGACGGGCGGGATCACCGGTGCAGGACTCTTCAGGCCCGAGAATAGCGAAGTTGACCCCGGCTGCCTTAAGCACTTTAGCGACCGCAGTTGCCACGAGCTGATTACGCTTATCAAAGGACCCCATACAGCCAACCCAATAGAGCACATCGGCGTCAGGGTTTTCTGACATCAGGGGCACGCCGAGATCAGCGGCCCAGTCAGCACGCTTATCGTTGCTAATTTCCCAAGGATTAGCATTGCGTTCGATGTTATTGAAGAGCGAGGTCACCTCCGTGGGGAAATCGCTCTCCTCCATGACGAGGTGGCGGCGCATATCGACGATCTTCGGCACATGCTCAATGGCGACAGGGCAGATTTCCATACAGGCCATACAGGTTGTACAGGCCCACAAGGCGTCGTTGGAAATGATGCCGCCAACCATTGGCTCGTGATGGGCCTCTTTCTCTGCCCTGGTCTCATCGGCTCTGACGCCCGCAACACCCAACCTGTTATAGAGCGAATTGACACCTAGAATTTCTCTGCTTTGGACAAAGAGCGCTTCCTTGGCGCCAAGAATAATATCCTTGGGGAGGAGTGGTTTGCCGGTAAGGTTGGCAGGACAGACCGTATTGCAGCGACCGCACTCGGTGCAGGCGTAGCCGTCCAGTAACTGTTTCCAGGTAAACTGCTCGGGTTTGGAGACACCGTAATCTTCGCGCTCCTCGATATTTTCCAGCAGAGGCAGCGCCCCCTTGGGGGCGTAGCTGCGGAGGAAGACATTGAACGGAGTCGCCATCAAGTGCAGGTGCTTGGAGCGGGGCAGGTATACGAGGAAAAAGAGGATTGTGCCGATGTGAAGCCACCAGAAGACGCGGTACAGGATGGTATCGGCACTGGCATCCAGACCGCTGAACAATGGGTAGAGCCAGGTGCCAATGGGCGTCCAGGCGCCGCTATTGTTGGCGGCAGCCACGCCGTGGGCTGTGGCGTAGGCGGCGTATTCAAAACCCTCGACCAGTGCCAGTGTTAAAATGACCGCGAAAATCAGGCCCAGGATGATATAGCCGTCCCAGGGGCCATGCAGGATGCTAAATAACTGTTTGGGGTGGATGACGGCGCGGCGGAAGGCAAACAGGAGTAGAGCAAAGAAAACTAATACAATGAACGCATCCAGCACAATGGCAAAGGTATGATTATCGCCGATGAGCGGTAATGTGAGGTTAAATGCTCCGAGAATCAGGTTGAGCAGGCCGAACTGGATGACGATGAAACCCCAGAAGGTAAAGAAATGGGCGATGCCAGGGATTGGATCACGGAGCACTCCACTCTGACCGAGAACAACCAGGAAGAATTCGCCGATACGGTCATCAATGTGGTCGGTACGGTCCTCACGCCGGGCTTTTACGAGTAGGGTAATCAGTTCGCCTACGCGGAGACCGAAGAGAGCGATTGCTGCCAGGAAGAGCAACACGAAGATTGTGGTGCCTATCCATCCACCAGTAGGTGAGATCACAGGGGGTGTCATATAAATACCTCCTTGTAGGTAAGGGCGCAAACCTATCGCGCCCGTGATTATCTGGCCGTGTGGCAATGGAAGTAGTCCACCGCACCCATCACCAGCGGTTTGATTATTGAGCCTTGCGGTGCTTCACTTCTTGCGTAAGTTGTGGGAGAATGGTGAGTGCATCTCCGATGACACCGAGGTCCGCAACAGAGAAGATAGGGGCGTGCTCATCTTTGTTGATAGCAACGATGTAATTAGATCCCTTCATCCCCGAGAGGTGTTGAATAGCTCCACTGATACCACAGGCGATATAGAGCGCCGGTTTCACCGTCTTCCCGGTCTGCCCGATCTGGTAGCTGTAGGGCAACCAACCGGCGTCGACAATGGCGCGGGTGGCGCCAGCAGCACCGCCAAGTGCAGTGGCCAGTTCTTCCACCAGGCGGAAGTTCTCGGCTTTACCCAGACCGCGACCGCCGCTGACGATTACATTGGCATCTTCTAGCGCAGGCCCTTCACTTGGAAGCTCGACGCGTTCGAGGATCTTGATCTGCTGTGAGGCGGCGTTGAGAGAGACGTTAAGCGTTTCAATCTCAGCGGTTCCGCCAGCAAAGTGCTCTACTGAGAAGGCCTTTGGGCGGGTGAGCACGATGCCGGTGCCTTGCTGTGGATGGGTAGCGGTCACGACATTTTCATCACCCCAGGGGACAGTGACCAGGAGGGTATTGCCGTCGAAATGCAAATCGGTGGCGTCGGTGATCAGGCCCATATTGTTGCGCGCATTCAGGCGAGCAGCGATATCGCGCAGATCGAAGGTGGTAGCGAGCAACAACAAATCTGGTTGGTGCTGAGTGAGCAGCGCGCTGACGGTATCTACAGCAGGGAGGGTCAAATAATTGTCGTAGACGGGATCGGCGTGAACATAGACCTTTGCCGCGCCAAATTCACCGAGGGTTGCAGCAACCTCCGCGGCAGCGGAGCCAAGGACAATCGCCTCGGCGCGGCCTAAGTGTGCGGCTTTGCTGAGCACTTCGAGCGATGAGCGTGCGGCTCTGCCATCTTCAATTTCGATGAGAGCCCATATAGTTTTTGACATGTATGTAATCTCCTAGAGCAACTGGTAGCGCTGCAAAAAGTCGGCGATAGCCTGGGCAGAGGTACCATCGTCTTTGATGACCTGACCTGCAGCACGCGCCTCGGCTGTTCCTATAGCCAGAACACGTTCGCGCGCGCCTGCCGCACCGACCAGAGACGGATCGATGCCGAGGTCTGCGAGAGCCAACTGGGTGAAGGGTTTCTTCTTCGCACCCATGATGCCCTTCATAGTGGGGTAAATAGCCTCGAACGAACCGCTAGCGATAGTCACGACGGCAGGGAGGGGGCACTCGACGGTTTGATACCCTGTCATGGTGACACGTTTGATGATAGCTTTTGTGCTCTCGACGGTTATCTCGCGGGCAAAGGTCAATTGTGGCAGGCCAAGATATTCCGCGATAGCGCCGGGGACCATACCTGTATACCCATCTGTACTCTCGGTTGAGCAGAAAACCAGGTCGGGGCTTTCTTTTTTGAGGACAGCCGCAAGGACGCGGGCCGTGCTTAGTGCATCAGAGCCAGCGAGAGCAGGGTCGGTAACAAGGATGGCGCTGTCCACGCCCATGGCTAAGGCGCGACGCATGGCTTCTTGAGCGCTGCTGGGACCCATACTCACAGCGATAACTTCACTTTTGCCAAGGGTATCGCGAAGTTTGATAGCTGCTGAGATGGTGCTTTCGTCACCGGGATCAAGAACAAGTGAGACGCCGCTGCGCACGAGCCGTTTGGTGTCCGGATCAAGCTTGCTAACGACGGTGTTAGGGTCTGGGATTTGTTTTACACAGACATAGATCTTCATTATAACTGCCTCGTCTTTGTATATGTGGACCGTAGGAGAATTTGTAGAGCTTCCGCAGTTTCCTGGGTAATCTTATTGTACCTGTCTGGAAAAGACTGTGTCAACGTTACTGGTAACAGAGCAGGGCCATTTACAAGTCGAGAGAACGAGTGTGATTATGTTGTGATATTACCTGTCTCTTAACCTCACTTGCCTCGACTTGTAAATGGCCCTGCTAAAAGAGTATTTTTCCCGCTTTATCGTGTCCCGCAGGCAACAGACAGTGGTAAGTGGTACAGAATCATTATTGTTTTTGGCGACTGAGAAATATTGCAGTGAGCACCGCTACAAGTCCAGCAATAAGAAGCGGCAGCCCAACCTGTATACTTTGCGTTGCCAGCCAGAGGCTGGAGGCAATGACCTCCAGGACGAGGCCTCCAACAAAAAGTATGACGATTGCCAGCGGAGACTGTGAAAAGGAGGTACGGATATCCTGGCGACCGAAGACGGAGGTTGTGGAGGTAGTACCTGGAGTTTTTTGTGCGGGGAGTGTCTCTTCAAATGTTGTTGGTGCTGCTGAAGCGTACTCTTCTGTAGCTGAATGTAGTGCGGCGTATAAAGTTTCGATACGGCTACGTGAGGTGCGAATGTAGATTTTGCGCTGAGCATTGCTAACCATCAGCTCACGAAAAAGCGGTTCGTACGTTTTGTGGCGCAAGGTGACGGTGGTGATGGTGGAGAGGGGGAGTTCTTCGAGAAAGTGGCGTTTTCTGGGAAAATCTACAGCGTAGTAGCCCAGTAGACGCTGGTTTGTGACGATAACATCACAGGGGGTACTACGTTGCTCTTTGCCACTATCCCAGATGGCGGGAACGTCGAGAAGTGGTATTTCGTCGGGCAACATGAAGTCACGAAGATGTTTGACTCTTCTGAGTATTTTTTCGGCGGCGCGCGTTTGTTTGTTATTGGTTTGTGTCATTGAGTGTGATAGTCTTTCTTTGTATCTGGGGAGATTATAGCATATGGGGTTGTCTACTTCTGGCGTAAACGAGTTGTCCCTGAGAATCGAGTGCTTTTATGGGGTTTGAGGGCTTGTAGACACCTTAAGCCATATGTTATGCTCTTACTGATGAGTGAAAGGATATACTGGACGAGTAACCTATGGCTCAACAAGAAGAGATAAGCAGTGACAATACCGAGAGCGTTAGCGGCTCGACACCATTACAAGAAGCGCCATCTACACGCCCCTCGCAGTATCTTATAAGCGGGAAGGTTACGGATCATCTTGCCAACGAGCGTACGTTTCTGGCCTGGATACGTACTAGCCTGGCAATTATGGGCTTCGGCTTTGTTGTGGAGCGTTTTGGGCTGCTGCTGCGTGAGATTGGCACGAAAATAACGAATGTGCCCATCCCTAATCACTACTCGGCTCTGGTGGGTATTACATTGACGGTACTTGGCGTTGTGGTGATGGCGGTAGCGCTGCTCAATTTCTTGCAGGCCCGAAAAGCCATCGATAAGGGAGTTTTTCATCCTCGTCGCGGCTTTGCTATCTTCATGACGATTCTGATATGTCTGATCGGGGCTATAATGGCTGTTTATCTCTATTTTGCGGTGTAGGTATTGTGGGACAGGTATGAATGAGGGCAACCGCAAAGGCTGCCCGTTTATGTGGACTGTGGTGGCTGACAGTAGATATAGTTATTGCTGGTAGTGCTCGACGATGTTGGGGTCGCGCAGTTTGGCTTCTTCGGGATTGAGGCCGAATTCTCTGCGGGCGCGGCGTTGGCGTAAGAGATCCCAGCATTGGTCTAATTGGATTTCCAGATCGCGGATGCGAGCTTGTTTGGCTTCGTCAAGGGTGCCTTGTTCTGCCTGATTCATGAGTTCGTGTTCTTCGTCAACCAGTTTGGTGATATTGTGCAGGATTGCGTTGTCGTCCATTGGTTGCTCCTTTTTGCTTCATAGTGGTACTGATTGCTCTGGGTATATTATAGCGCGCTTGCGCAGTGAACGGTAGACGGTATATGGGCTGGCAGTTCTTGACGGTGGCGCTAACAAGGTTGAGTTGTCAGCGGGTGTGACGCACCCGAAGGTACTTTCCCAAATCTACAGGTAGAAATAAAACAAGCCTTGAAAACCAAGGCTTGTAGTTTTGTTTTGAGATGAGGAGACTACCGAAAACCTACTGCAGATTGTAGTGAGATTTATGGTAGAAGACCATACCTTTACCAAGGACCTTCACAGGCTGAAGTTCTTTGAGCATGATTGCTTCGCCGCACTTCAAGCAGATGCGGTTGGTAAGATGGTTGGCCTCTTCACGGTTTGCGAGCGAGGCGCGCGCCGTTTTTGAAAGTTCGCCCTTTTTAGGCATTGATTCTAGACCCCTTTCGCCTATCTTCCTGCTTTGTTTTTGTGTACCTGGCAATGGAGGACATCGTAGTGCTCACATTGAATTGATTACAGTATATCACAGGATGGCGGGTATGTCCAATTTGGCTGAAATCAACGCTGGTTGTGAAGCGGAGATATGTCTGCTATACTGCGTTTTTTAAGAAGGGCAGAAGGTGTGAAGCAAAAAGCCCGCTTATTTCTCAACGATTATTGGAAGGAGTACGTATGAGCAATGGCTGATGATACCAAACCCACCATTATGGCGGAAAAAGATGGCCCTCTTTATATTCAGAACGCGAAGGGATTGATCTTGTTGGAAAGTGATGGCAACCCTTTTGAGATTACGGACGACGAGATTACACTGTGTCGCTGCGGGCAGTCTCGAAATAAGCCTTTTTGCGATGACAGCCATATCAGGACGGGATTTAAATCAGAGGTGAAGGCGCCAACGAAACCCTGATCGGCAGTTGCATAGTGGATAATGAGAGCGCGCAACTGGGCGGCAAGTCGTCCTGTTGCGCGCTCTGGCGTCATAAAATTAGGGAGTCAAGTTGACTCCCTGAAAATGATACAGGTATTACGAAAACCACACTACAGTTTACGACCTTACAAGAAGCACTACATGCCGCATTACAAGTCAAAACTCCGTGTATGAACCTGAAAGTAAAGTTGTGTAGAAGTTTTGTGCCTCCACATTTATTAAAACGAAGGAGGAAGGTAGTTTGTAACATTGGAGATGGGTGGGAAACTATGCAATGGCAGTGTTCCATGATAAAATCCGAGGTGACCATCGCATCAATCTAGAGGGGCGCTACCAGGAACTGGATGGCTCTCGGCCGCTGGTGGTCATTTGCGCCGGTGGGCAGCGCAGCACCATTGCCTGTTCCCTGCTGCAAAAGCATGGCTATACACAGTTGTTGAACGTGTTGGGTGGGATGGATACGTGGAACAGGGTGGGGTTTGAGACGGTAAGAGAGTAAGGGAAGGGTTTGGAAAGAGAGAGGGTTTGGGGAGACCCTCTCCTCTCTGCACTCCCTTTTACTCTGTGCGCAGTGCTACAATTGGATCGAGTTTTGAAGCGCGTACAGCAGGGTAAAGGCCAAAAACTATTCCGATGATCGAGGAAATCACGAATGGCAGTAAGATTGAGACTATTGTTATGACGAATGGGAGCCCGGTGGCGCTCGTGATCAGGAAGCCGAAGGCGAAGCCAATAAGCATGCCGATCACTCCGCCGATAAGGCTCAACGCGAGCGCTTCAATGAGAAATTGGTTGCGGATGTCACTACGTCGCGCGCCTATAGACATGCGGATACCGATCTCACGGGTTCGTTCTGTGACTGAGACGATCATGATATTCATGATGCCGATACCGCCCACTGTGAGAGAGATGCCGGAAATGCCTACCAGGAGATCTGTCAGAATTTGTGTGAACTGCTGTGCTGTCTGCAAGAGTTGTGCGGAACTGATTGCGCGGAAGTCGTCAAGGCTCCCACTTGGGATATGATGCAGCCGTTCAAGGATCGTCGTGATATCCTGCTGCACCTGGTTCACGTTGTTCGAGTCATCCACCTGCACCTGAATTTGATCGACAAAGGTCGAATTCTTCAAGCGGATGAGCGCGGTGTTGAAAGGAACGAAGACAACGTCGTCCTGGTTGAAGCCCCCTCCCTTTGCCTGTAATACCCCCTCGACACGGTAGAGTTGATTGCGAATACGGATCTTCTGACCGACGGGGTCAGTTCCCGATGCATCAAAGAGACTATGCGCCACTGTCTGGCCCAGGAGCGCAACAGGAAGTCCTCCGCTATCGGCAGCTTCACTAAACCAGTTTCCTTCCGCCATCTGCCATCCCTGGATATTCTGGAATGCAGTGTTAACCCCCTGGACACGAGTATTCCAGTTCTGGTTGCCATACACTACCTGTGCATTCAACAAGATGACGGGGCTTACTCCTGTGACATGACGTATGTGCTTGAGAGCTACAGCATCTGCTGGTGTGAGTGATTGAGTCGTGCCGGCGCCGCCGAAAGCCCCTCTATTCGTTGCAGAGCCAGGTATGACCGTAATCACGTTGGTGCCTAAACTCGTAATGTTCCCAGTAATAAATGCGCCTGCTCCCTGTGTCAAGGTGAGTGCCGCAATTACTGCAGCCACACCGATGAAGATGCCAAGTGCGGTCAAGAGCGAACGCAGTTTGTTCGACCAGAGAGCCTCTAGTGCGATGACAAAATTGGCCCCGATCATGCTGCCCCGCCTGATACGGCGTCCATGAAAATTTTGGAGTGTGTTTGCCGCAAAGTATGGTTGGGGTTGTGACTTTGCCGGAGTTGCCTGCTTTGGCTTTAACGAACTGCTCACCGGGTTTCCTCCTTTACCTGTACCTTGTGCTCAGCAGCGGCTTTTTTCAGCAGCTTCGTCCATTCTTCTTTGGCTGAGCCAGGTGTAAGAACCGGCTCATCGCGCACAATAAGTCCATCGCGGAAGGCAACCTGGCGCTTTGCAAATCTTGCGATATCGGGTTCATGGGTGACCATCAGAATCGTCAAACCCTGCGCATTCAATGCTTGCAGCACAGCCATGATCTCCAGACTGGTGCGACTGTCCAGGTTGCCCGTCGGTTCGTCGGCTAACAACAAGGCTGGCCCATTGACCAGGGCCCGCGCAATCGCCACCCGTTGTTGCTGTCCACCTGAGAGTTCCGATGGCTTGTGGTCCATGCGATCTCCAAGCCCGACGAGACGGAGTACATTATGACCCCGACGCTCTCGCTCTTCCCTGGAAACCCCTGCATAGACCATCGGGAGGAGCACATTGCCGAGCGCACTCGAGCGGCTGAGCAGATGAAAGCCCTGAAAGACGAAACCGATCTGGCGGCTGCGGATGTCGGCGAGCTCATCATTCGACAAGCTGCTGACAAGCTTGCCAGCCAGCCAGTATTCCCCCTGAGTTGGACGATCCAGACAGCCGACGAGATTCATGAAGGTGGATTTGCCCGAACCGGAGGGCCCCATAACAGCGACGAACTCTCCCTGATTTACTGTCAGCGAGATGCCATGT
>VBHI01000303.1 GCA_005881495.1 Chloroflexota bacterium | reverse complement strand
CCAGGTCCTGGATAACTGGTGTGCCTCGTTTGACAACGGACTGATCCGGCATATTTGGCTGTTGATAGATGCCAAATGGGTTTGTACCCGGTGAGCCATCCTGAGATGGTGTCGATTGTGCCCCATCTTCTGACGGCCTGTAGTTGTTGTTTGCCAAAGTATATTCTTTCTATTGCAGATCAAAGTTAGCCAGGGCGACCCAAGGGTTCCACATTGCCTGGTGGGTCGCCAGGGCGACCCAAGGGTCGCCCCTACGCATTAGCCGCGCTGCGCGCCGACGACGATAATGTCGCCTGGCGAGAGGCCCTTCAGTACCTCATAGTATGTATCATCAGTTAATCCTAACACAACTGGAACAGTTATGAAAGCGGTTCGACCAGCTGGTTGTTCAAGGACATAGGCCGGAATGGGATTGTCTTGTGCGACCGCGGGATTTTGGTTAAGCAGTTCCGTGCGCATCTGACGGGCCTGAGCCAACGCCGCGCTGGCCAGTTGCGTGGTGATGAGCGGGGGAATGCCATTGACGGTGCCGGTGGCGGTGCGCGCAAAGTTTATCGCGTTGACTGGAATGAGCACCACATTGGGGCGTTGGACCACCACGATGGTGACACTGGCGGTCATCCCAGGTAACAGGTTCGCGTTCTGCAAGTCATCCTTCTTCACATCAATGGTCACCGGATAGCTCACGACATTGGAGACCGTCTGCCCAATAGGCGAGATGGCACTGACGGTCCCCGTAAAGAGCCGGTTGCCATAAGCGCTGACCGTGAACTGTGCGGGATCTCCGACCTTCAGATTGGCGGTATCGGACTCATTCACGGCGGCCAGCACTTGCAAGGTTGAGATATCCGCAATCTGAATAAAGGTGCCCCCGCTTGTCGATGTCGTCGAAGCGCTCGCAGGAGCACCAGGGGTCCCACCCACCGTGCCATTGATGGTGGTAACGATGCCCTCGTGTGGCGCCAGGAGTGTGGCGTTGGCCAGGTTGTGTTGCGCGGTGTGAAGCGTTACCAAGGCGGTCTGCAACTGTCTCTGGGCCGTGTTGACCATCCCTTGCTGGCTGGTGACACTGGCGGCAGCATTGGCCTGCGCCGTAGCTAACGCGCTCGTTGCTGCGTTGACTGTGTTCTGCGCGGTCGTATTATTTGAGCTGGCCTGGGCCACCGACGAAGCCACCTGCTTCTGGTCGCTGGTGACCCTGGCCTGCGCGGTCGCATTGTTGGCGTTGGCTTGTGCCTCAGTCAGCGTGAGTTGCTTCTGGGCGCTGGTGACATTAGCCTGCGCTGCTGCAACGTTCGCATTTGCAGCAGCCACAGTCTGGTTATACGCAGCCGTCGCTGTAGCACAGTCTGGAGCAGGAGGAGTAGCAGTACAAGCCTGTTCCTTTGCCAATTGAGCCGCTGCTATTTGTGCCGACGCCGTTGCCTGGGTATGACTCAGGCTGGTTTGAGCGTTACTCAGCGTCGTCTGTGCGAGACTGATGCTGGCCGCCGATTGCGTTTGGGTATGACTCAGGTTCGTTTGATCATTACTCAGCGTCGTCTGTGCGGCGGAGATGCTGGCTTGCGATTGGGTCTGTGTCGTGCTCAAACTCGCCTGCGCATTGTTCAGGGCGACCTGCGCGGATTGCACATTCGCGTTTGATTGTGCCTGGGCCTTGCTCAAATTGGCCTGGGCCGTGTTCATCCCGGTTTGCGCTGATAAGACGCCTGCCTGAGCCGTGTTGACCGCATCCTGAAGGGAGGTCTTATTGAGTTTGGCGAGCACCTGGCCCTTGGTGACGGTCTGCCCAACGGAGACGTCAATCTCACTAATGGTGCCTGTGCCAGTAAAGACAAGGTTATAGACAGCACTCTGTAAAGGACCGGTGGCGCTGACAGTAAGAGAGAAATTCCCCTGGATAGCTTGCTGAAATTGATAGGTAATAGGGCGTTGGCGGCCTCGTATCAGAAAATAGGCCAGGATACCTGCGAGGATCAGCAGCACTACGAGAATGATGGTAATAATCCTCCTACGCCGCCGCCATGGGGGCCTCGGGCTCGGGGGGAATGTGCTTTCCTGCTCATCGGGGGCAATAGCGCTAAAATCAGGTAAGGAAAGCACCTGTTCTTCAGGAATTTGCGTCGATTGCGTCATACATGTTCATACTCCTCTCGATCGATATT
>VBHI01000469.1 GCA_005881495.1 Chloroflexota bacterium | reverse complement strand
TCATGCAAAAATATGACGATCACCCAAAGGCTGTTCGTTGCTTGCGCTTGTTGTGTTTCACGTGTATACTTCCTGATGGATACCCCGCTGTCTGCCCATCTCGTCGTTTTTATGTCGACCCTTCGTATCTTCGCTTTCTCCTCACGATCTCCAGATTAGGAGGGAGTGGACTGTCAAACTTCATGTGAACAGGAAGACGGATGAAAGAGGCCATCCCGTTCTGGTGAAGCGCGCTCTCTAGGAAACGCTTGAGAAACGCTCTAAACGCTACACTTCTTGTATGCAGCAGGCCATCTGCTTCTTGCATACAAAGACTTTGTTGGCGAATGACACATAAAGTGAAATGTCCGGGTGAACGGAAAGAAACGTTCCTTTGCCACGATGCATGCACGGGCATGCGAAGCCGTCGCATAGTCGCCCTTCGATGCCTTGTGCTCGCCTTGTGGCGGAACCTATGCACGCCCCGGCATGCGAAGCCGTCGCATAGTAGGGGCGACCCTGGTGGTCGCCCTGCGACGGGGCATTGCCACGATGCATGCACGGGCATGCGAAGCCGTCGCATAGTAGGGGCGATGCCTTGTGCTCGCCCGGTGACGGGGCCGATTCAACTCGCACTTTCATTCGCCAACAAAGTCTACAAAGGGAGGTTCTTATGCAAAAGAAGAAACAACCGACATCGGTCACGAGCCTCCGGGATCGGCTTTCCTACCTCTGGCTTGCACTTGGCATCCTGCTCTTCGCCTTCGCCACGGTCAAGTGGACGATCCCCCTGGCCGCCTGGCTGTACCCCGTTTTCTTGCTC
>VBHI01000468.1 GCA_005881495.1 Chloroflexota bacterium | reverse complement strand
GAGCTGGCTCGCCTCGCTGGTCAACTGGGCCTGGGAGCAAGGCTTTGCCTGGTCGAAGGTGCGTCCGGGTCTGCTGCTCTATAGTGGTCTGCTGGCACTTGTGTTGATGGGCGGAGGAGCGCGCCTGGCCTTCTTCGCTCCCTAAGGAGCGACCGTGCGCGTTGCCGGTATCACGGCATCACGAGCGCGGCCGCTTCCACCGCGCTCATTTGACGACGAGGCACAGGCGGTGGTCTTCTTTAACGGGAAGGCGACGGAGGCGCAGAGACAGGCCATCCGCCCGCTTTTTGCACAGATCGATAACGATTTGCTCACGCGCAGCCGTTCCGAGGCCCGTGCGGGAGCCAAAGTGGTCGTCTGGCCGGAATTGGGTGCGCTGGTGCTGCAAGAAGACGAGACCGCTTTTTTGCAACAAGCACGCAGCGTCGCTCGGGAGTCCGGCATCTACCTGGATATGGGCCTGGCCGTGATTTTGCGGCCGAGCGAGAAGCCTCCCTTTGCTCAAGACGCAGCGGTAATCATTGACCCGAACGGCAACATCGTCGCGACCTACCTGAAAACACGTATCATTCCCGTGATGGAAACCTCGTGGCAGGTGCCAGGAGATGGCCGACTTCCTGTCGTTGCTACTCCCTATGGACGTCTGGCGACTGCCATCTGTTACGATGCGGACTTTCCGAGCACCATCCTCCAGGCGGGACAGGCGAACGTTGACATCCTACTCAGGCCAACTGGAGATTGGAGAGCGATTGACCCCCTGCATGCCCAGATGGTGACGTTCCGCGCGATTGAGAATGGCTTCTCCCTGGTCGATCAGGCGAAAGAGGGGCTTTCGATCGCGGTGGATTACGAAGGCCATGTGCTGGCGGCAACGGACTACTTTACCACCGATCCCCAGGTGATGGTGGCCTACGTCCCCGTGCAGGGCATACATACAATCTATGCGACGATCGGCGACCTGTTCGCCTGGCTCATAGTACTCATTCTGGTTCAAGAGGAGAACCTGTCTTTACGGATGATGCTTGGCGATAGAAGCAGCAATACCGCCGAGCAAGCAGTCTAAACCAAAGGTAAAGCTTTCTAGTATAGATCTCCTCTTCATTTTTTCAGCTCTGCATCTGGTGATACGTCCCGTGCGTTTCTAACCCACGAATCATTTCCGTCAATCGTGTCGTAGCACGTTCCAGTGCAGGGAGCGAGAGCGTGAGTCGTCGTTTCTCGCCCGTTAGTCGCAACGCTTCTGCCTGATCAAGCACGCTCCAGAGTGTGGCTTCACGTTCCTCTAATGAGGTTGCACGCTCCGGCTCACAAAGCAGACTCGTTGAGAATCGGAGACGGAGTGCGAGAGGCTCCTCATCGAACACCGAGCCAGGAAGGGCCGCGATATCCCACTCTTCCA
>VBHI01000302.1 GCA_005881495.1 Chloroflexota bacterium | reverse complement strand
GCGCTACCAAGTGTGGAAGCATGTCTTCAAGAGGGACGGCGCGACCTGCGTAGTTTGTTGGCAGTTTGCACTGTTCACTATCTTGAGGAGGCGCAACTGCGGGCGGTGGACCCACAACTGCGCTCGTTTGTGAATGTGAATACGCCGGAAGAATTTCAACGCAGCTCTACATTTCAGTAGCCATATATTTGTGCCAGCGTCGTTGTGCCATGTCCCTCAACTGTTCCTCGAAACCGCGCATGGTCAGCCAGGCGCGCGTTTCGCCGGTCACAACGATATCGGTTTGCTGTAGTTCCGCGATACTGCTAGCCCCACTCAACTGCATTGCCACTTTCATTTCCGCCACCACCGTTTCGAGCAGTGCGCAAACCTGCTCGTAGCTCTCGCTGGCGGCCTTGAGGAAGGGAAAGCCCATCCCTACTAGCGTAGCGCCCAGGGAGAGTGCGCGGGCAATGTCGAGACCACTGCGCACACCCCCGGTAGAGATGAGGGGGAGGCGCGCAACACCGGCCTCGACAACGCAGATAGGCGTGGCGATGCCCCAATCGCGGTAGAGGACACCGATATTCGCGGTGCCTCCATCTGCTCGTGACCCTGGTCGAGCTGCCTCCATCGCCGACATGCTGCTGCCGCCCGCGCCGCCGACATCGATGGCGCCAACACCACAGTCACGCAGGAGGAGAGCCTGCTCACGGCAGACGCCTGCGCCCGTCTCTTTCGCGATCACCGGAATGGGAAGAACACCGGTAAGAGCTTTGAGCGCCGCGGCCTCGCCAACTGAGCGGCGATCACCTTCGGGCTGGGCGGCTTCTTGCAAGCTATTCATATGCACCGCCAGGGCGTTAGCTCCAATCATGTCAATGGCCTGCTGCACTTGTTCAACGCGAAAAGCAGGATGGCGCGACTGGGCAATGAGTTGTGGCGCACCAATGTTGGCGATGAGAAATGCATTGGGGGCATATTGGCGGGTCACCGCGTAGCTTGGGGTCACGTCGGGATTGACGATCGCGGCCCGCTGGCTGCCGACGCCGAGGGCCAGGCCATACTCTTCCGCTGCCCGCGCGAGGTTGCGATTGATCGACGTAACCTCTGGATGTCCTCCGGTAAGCGAAGACATGAAGATTGGGAAGCGCAGCCTGTGTCCCAGAAAGGTGACCGAGGTATCGATCTCGTCCAGGTCTACTTCCGGTAGTGCTTGATGTACGAACTGTATATCATTCCAGTTGGCACGTTGGGGGGCGGTAATATCCTGCCCTAGCGCAATGCTCACGTGCTCAATCTTGCGCTTTTTCACTTCATCCGACATGTTTCAGGGATGCCTTTCTACTACTTCCTATCCAACGCAAAAACATATAGACGAGAGGAATGCCGAAAACGAGTACTGGCTGATAGATGACGTTTTCTGGGCCAGTAATAATCTGTAATGGGTAAAGCAGAAGGGCTGTTGCGGAGAAGAGCAAGAGGGCAATTGTGTGCGTATCCACGCGCCTGAGGGCCGCAATCCATATTACCCACAATGCATACCATGGCCAGAACCATCCTAAAACAAGCACCAGGTACCAGAAAACAGCGGTAGCCCAGCAGTCGAGCAGCACATCAAAGCCAGGAAGAAGCATCTCGTGGTCGGCAAAGGGACTATTGCGCATAGCGGTATCTGAAGTGAGGGCGTGACGTACTTTGCCAAAGAGGCGGAAATAGATCAGAGCAAAGATGAAGATAGTAGAGGCGCGTAAAGCTCCATCAGCAGCAGTTATTGGTTGCATGAAAGGCGGAAATTGTGACCATTGTGCGACAAGCCCAAAAAACCACTCCAATGGCTCCCCTAACAATCCGACGAGCGAATGGGAAAAGTGTGCTAAATCAATGGCTGAGGTAATAGCAAAGAAGCTCCAAGGACCCCGCCATAAGGGCAGAAAGAGCGGTATGACCGGTCCCTGCCCTATCAAAGTGCGCCAGCAGAACCCCCAAAAAGCATGGGATGTATTTTTCTCGGTACGCACGAGAAACCAGGTGAACAGCGGGGCGATGAGTAGTACGACCAGGTTTATGCTGACGGCAATGCCGAGCAGGATCAGTACAGCAATTTCTTGCCAGAGACCTTTTCGATACACATACAGCAGGATCGCCAGGAAGAGGATGCAGAGCAAAAGGCCCTCACTATGACCGCTGCCTGCCAATTCAATGATGATAAGGGGATTCCAGGCGTAGATCAGTGTGCCAATCAGGCGGCGCGCAGGCGCTAGCTTTGTCAGGATAGCCCATACAAGTACGCAATTGATGAGGTGGGCGAATATGGCCAATCCTTTGAAGAGAAACAGTGTTGCGACAGGCCCGGCACCGATACTCACCAACCCGGAGGAGATGTAGAGCCAGAGAGGGCCATAAAAATTGAACGTGAACTTGCCGGAGACGACCCACTGCAGATAGGGATCGAAGGGAAATTGTATCGGCGCATTGTTCAATGGATCGGCATGGTAGATAGCGAGCAGGCGGCCAGAAAAGATGTAGGTAAAAACGTCGTCAGAGAAGAGGGCGGGTTGAAAGAGCAGGGTGAGACAAAAAAGCGCAGTACAGGCGAAAAGCAGCAGCAGCCAGGGGCGTGGCACAAAGTTCAACGCATTGCGATGGCGATAAGTGTTCCAGATAACCAGGGCGTAGGATGCAAGGAGAGCAAGCAAGACGAGCGTCAAAAGCGCCTGGTGAAACCACGCCAAAGTGATCAAGCCGTTATTTGAGGCCGTTGCGCCGCGGAAAAAAACCTGTGAAAGGGCCAGCGTCCAGGGCCATGCTGTGGCAAGTGGCGTACTACTTAAATGCAGCCCTGGCAGCGGAGCAAGAGCTACTATCGCCAGGTACAGGAGTTCCATGAGGCAGGCAAGGAGCAGCAAAGGAACCAGAGCAGGCAACCAGGCGTGGAATTCTTTCCAACGTGAGGAAAGTCTGGTTGGTTCATCTCTAGTATTCGTATCTGCTCGTTGAATAGTTGTTTTGTCCAGGTGCTGCTCCTCAATTCACTACAATCCCAATCTCTTGAATGCTACATCGATATATTTGACATAATAATCTGCATTGGTAAGTTGTGCCAGTTCACTGCGCGTAAGATATTCGGTGACTTCAATATCACTGCTGAGCGCTTCCAGCAAAGCTGGCCCAGCAACGGGACCTCTGCTGGACATCTCCCACACTTTTTTTGCGTTACGCTGTACCATCTTATAGGCTTCCTGGCGTTCCACACCTTTGTCGATGAGCGCCAGGAGAATCCTTTGTGAAAAGATGAGTCCACCGGTCATGTTCAGGTTGGATTTCATCCTCTCTTCATCAACCTGCAGGTCGCTTATGACAGTCGTGAAGTTATGTAGCATATAGTGTATCAACATACAGGCGTCGGGCAGAATGATGCGTTCGGCGGAAGAGTGACTGATATCGCGTTCATGCCAGAGAGCAATATTCTCCATGGCCGTCACCGCGTAACCACGCAGGACGCGAGCAAGGCCACAAATGCGCTCACAGAGTTCAGGGTTGCGTTTATGTGGCATGGCAGAGGAGCCTTGTTGGCCTGCGGCAAATGGCTCAAATGCTTCGCTTAGCTCGGTCCGTTGCAAGTGACGAATCTCCTGTGCCATCTTCTCCAACGAACTGCCGAGCAGCGCCAGGGTCGTGAGAAAGTGGGCATGACGGTCGCGCTGCACGATCTGGCTGGAGACGGGGGCAACGCCAATGCCCAATTCTTCACAAACGAACTCTTCGATCTGCGGTGGAATCGTGGCATGGGTGCCAACCGCGCCAGATATTTTACCCACGGTGACCTGCTCAAGGGCGGCCGCGAGTCGCTGCTGCCCCCGGCGCAGTTCATCCACCCAGAGGGCCAGCTTCAAACCAAAGGTCATTGGTTCCGCGTGGATGCCATGCGTTCGGCCAACCATAAGCGTGTATTTATAATGTACCGCTGCCTGCGCAACTTCCTTGATCAGTGCGGTCAGTGAGGTGCTAAGCAGGACGCCTGCCTCTTTCAGTTGAGCTGCCAGCGCTGTATCGAGAACATCTGAAGAAGTCAGACCGAGATGGATGAAGCGTCCTTCTGGCCCCAACTGCTCCTGGATTGAACGCAGAAAAGAGATAACATCGTGGTGAGTTTCCTGCTCAATCTCTCTCATGCGTTCGGAGTCATAGTGGGCCTGGCGTATCTTTGCGAGCGCTTCCTGGGGGATGGCGCCCTCGCGCGCCCACCCTTCGCAGACGAGTAGTTCCACCTGTAACCACAGGTCCGTCTTGTGAGAGTCTGACCAGATGGTCGCCATTTCCGGTAAAGAATATCGTTCGATCATGTTGTACTGTCCCCTGGTGTGTTCCTCTGTTTGGTGAAGAATGTTTTCTGGCTGTAGTGTATCACACAAAGGTTGCTGTACAAGATAAGTAGGAGTTTAGGGGATGGCCTCGTGCGGCTCACAAGCTCCACTTAAGCACAGCAAATCATATAGACTGTATCATCTTTGCATGTCAAGTAATTGGAGGATTTGTATGTTAGGGTGTACGCTATAGTTCTTCTTCGGCTTGCGTGAGGGTAGGAAATCCAGAACGAGGCACCTTAAACAGGGTTACATGGTGTGGTTGTGTGCCTGGAAGCGAAAAAATGACTCCTCCTTCTGGGAGTGGGGAAATAGCTTGTGTGCCGTGAACTTCCAAAGCGATGCACTCTGTTTGATACACAACATCTCCATCTTCATAGACATCGAGCACCCCAACCTTTGTGCCGGTCATTTGATCGATGAGATAGACTTCTTCTCCTGCTCCATGCCAGAGATCTGCATGAGGAGAGGGCGATTGTCCAAATCCTGCTTCTAATCCAGTACGTAGCGCTACATGGCTTAACATGAATACCTACAATCCAGAAGTTTTGTACAGATCAGTTTCTTCTCATGCATTGTACGCTGTTCTTGAGGCATGCTAAAGAAAACAGTACTAATATCTCATGGAAGAGTTTGCCCCTTTCATGTCCCTTGAGAACACTGTCCTCTGTTGTGGGTAGCACAAGATGTGCGTATGCACCAAGGTCGGCAGTCCAAGTGTGCTTGCTTCGCTCAGCCTATGTTTGAAAAAGCTTCATTTTTATTCTTTCTCACTGTGGCTTGACTCTTCATGGATCAAGGGTTGACCACAGTTGAAGCAGTAGCGGAAGTAGCTCGGGCAACGTGCCCCACAAAAGGTGCAGGGGAGCCCTGACTCTTCTTCAGCAAGCAGCGCTGTCGCTTCTGACGGCACTGGTGGAATGACCGGTGCAGGTGCCTCTTCTTGTCCTTGTTGATGCTGACGAAGCACCCGGAGCGTCTCTGTTCGTACCTGCTCCAGGTGGAGGCCGAAGTTCTCTAAGACACCGGCCGCGATTCCGTCGCCTTCGCGTATGAGGCCTAAGAGGAGGTGTTCTGTCCCAATAAAGCGATGATTGAGGCGACGTGCTTCATCCAGAGCGAGCGCAATCACCTTTTTGGCGCGTGGGGTAAGTCCAAGCTCACCGAGAACGATACGCTTGCCACGTCCAATGATGGCTTCAACGGCGTGGCGGGCCTGCTCGACTTCGATGCCCAGGTTGCTGAGCACCTGTGAGGCAACGCCCTCCCCTTCGCGTAGCAGTCCCAGAAGAAGATGCTCCGTGCCGATGTAGTTGTGCTGGAAGTGCTGCGCTTCTTCCTGCGCTAACGTCATAACGTGACGTGCCCGTTTGGTGAACAGCTCGAAGCTACCAACAAGATCCGAGGGAGTCGTGTGTTTCCCCTGGATGGTTTTCCGGAGCAACTGGGCGAGCTGATCAAATGGATTGCTTGAACTGGTACCTGATTCGTTAGGTGCATGGGCAGCAATGCGCTGCCGCTGGAGGTAAACCTGAAGATCGGATGGTGCAAAGCGGTAATCGGCACCGATGCGATAGGCGGAAAGTTCGCCTTTGTTGACCAGGCGGCGGATCGTGACTGGATCCACGTGGAGCAACTCCGCTATTTCCTCGGAAGTCATGAAATGTTCCATGATAACCTCTTCTCCTTCGTGCTAAGAAGACTATGCATAACTATGAGAACTTTAAGTAACTATTAGATATTATGTATTACTTTTGATAAAATTTCAAGGGGGAGGGATACCAAAAGGAAATTTGACAGTGTTGCAGTTGTGTTTTTCCGCAGCAGATAAGGAAGGTGAACATTCCGTGTGTGTCAACGCCTGCGTGCAGTTGAGCTAACAGTGTCACGGCGTCAGACAAGGAAAGCTTATCGGAACATTGGCGTAAGTGCCCAATAGTATTGACTTTCCCCACACTATAGTGTACTAATATTTATAAGTGGCTACTATTTATAGATGAGCTAATTTGTAAATGCTGTGCTTATTTTATTAGCACTGCAATTCAAAATACCTACACCACTCTTGTCGAGCCGAAACCTCGTTGTGTGCATATTCATGTAATGCGCATAGTAATATACTGGTTGTTCTCATTCCCGGTTCTTCTAACTGTTGTTACACATTTGGTGCGAAAGGAGAAAAGCTGTGGTTACCCAAACGAGGAAAAAGAGGCGCTCCTGGCTGCTTGTATTGTTGCTCATCCCCTTCATTGCCATGCTCTGGCCTCCCTTTTACAATTTCCTGCAGCCAACGTTCATAGGCATTCCCTTTTTCTACTGGTTCCAACTCCTATGGGTTATCATCACGGCCACTATTACAGCTGTGGTCTACTTTGCTGAAGCCTGAGCAAGCAAGTTAGGACAGGTGTATTATGCCAATGTCGCGTGATGCCTTACATTTGCATTGAAGATCAAAGTATCGAGTAAGGGAGGAATCATCGATGATTAACTGGGTTGCACTGAGTGTCTTCATTTTCTTCTTTCTTCTTGTTACAGTCCTGGGTTTTGTAGCTTCTCGCTGGCGTCGAGGCGATCTTAACCTGCTTAACGAGTGGGGGTTAGCCGGACGGCGCTTCGGCACAGTAGTTACATGGTTCCTGCTGGGCGGTGACCTTTATACAGCTTATACCTTCATTGCTGTGCCTGCTGCAATGTACGGATTGGGCGCTTTGAATGGCTGGTTCGCTGTGCCCTACACCATTCTGGTTTACCCTTTGATCTTTGTCTTGATGCCCAAATTCTGGTCGGTATGCAAGCAACGCGGCTATATGACCGCTGCCGACTTTGTCAAAGATCGCTTTGGCAGCAATGGACTCGCTCTGGCTATGGCTTTTACAGGCATCCTGGCGACCTTGCCCTACATCGCCTTGCAGATGTATGGTATACAGGTCTCCTTAGCTGCGCTTGGTATTCCTCTCACACTCCCGATATTTGGCGTGAATGTTGATATTCCGCTGATTATCGCGTTTATTATCCTCGCAGCCTACACCTACACAAGTGGACTGCGGGCTCCGGCAATGATTGCGCTGGTGAAAGACTTGATGATTTTCATCGTATTGTTCGTCACAATCATTTATATTCCGATCAGGCTCGGTGGTTTTGGAAACATCTTTGCGGCAGTCCATACAAAAGCCGTCGCCAATCCGAAGACGTTCTTCGAGATCCTTAACCAAAAACAGTACCTGGCGTATACGACACTGGCGCTAGGCTCTGCCCTGGCGTTGTTCCTGTACCCACATGCACTCACAGGCGTTTTGAGTAGCAACAGCCAGAAGGTAGTTAAGCGCAACACAGCCCTCTTGCCCATCTATTCATTGATGCTTGGCTTGCTTGCATTGACCGGCTATATGGCAATTGCCGCAAATGTAAAACCCCTGGCTGGATTCGGAAGCAATGGTGCTGTACCCGCGCTGTTCAATGCTTTTTTCCCGTCCTGGTTTGCAGGATTTGCCTTCGCTGCCATCTCGATTGGCGCGCTGGTTCCCGCCGCTGTGATGTCCATTGCAGCAGCCAACCTGTTCACCAGGAATATCTACAAGCAGTATATCAGGAAGGACGCGAGTGGCCGCGAGGAATCGCAAGTTGCCAAGTGGGCCTCATTTGTGGTGAAATTTGGAGCACTGCTCTTTATTATCTATATTCCTACTCAGCAGATCATTAACTTTCAACTGCTTGGGGGTATCTGGATACTCCAGACGCTTCCCTCTGTCTTCCTGGGCCTCTACACGAACTGGTTCAATCGCTGGGCATTACTTATTGGTTGGATCGTGTCAATGGTTTTAGGCACTCTTATGTTTGTTGCAGCCGGATACAAGGCGGTGTATGCGATATCAATCGGATCGCTAAGCATTCCTCCCATGTATGCTGCTTTTGCAGCAATCATTGTGAATCTTGTCCTGGCTATAGTGCTCACTCCAATCTTCAATGTAACTGGCCTGAAACGCGGACCCGATTTGACCGCTCCCACCGATTACGACGAGGAAGAGGCTTTGCCAGTTGAGACAGGACGAGAGGCCTTTGGTTAAATTTGAAGCATAGGAATGGTGGCGACATTAACCACTATGAACTGGCTGTATCAACCAGTTCATAGTGAGATCGTGGTGAGAAAATCCTCCACTGTCCTCTACGTTTTCTATGATTAGTTTCTCTAAGTGCCAGCTCTTTTTTCTATCCCCAGCCCGCTTATTACACCCGATACATCATACATGCCGCCTCGCTGCTCGTATCCGCCAGTAAAGGGGTCCTCCGCCAGTAACATAGGAGTGTCGAGGTCGACGAAGCGGAAGCCTCCCAGGCCGGCAACAAAGTGGGCGGCAGCGGCAATGGCAAGACGTGACTCAATCATCGCGCCTATCATTAACTGGGTATGCGTGGCACGGCAAACGGCGGCGATATCCAGCGCTTCCACAAAACCAGATTTCATGAGCTTGATATTCACCACGTTGACTGCCCCCATAGCGATTAAATGCGCGACATTGGCGGCGCTGTAGGCGCTTTCGTCGGCGGCAATGGGCACAGTGGTGTGCTGTGTCACGTAACGCAACCCCTCGTGATCGTCCTTGTGCACGGGTTGTTCCATGAGCATGGGGCGAATATCGCGGTTATCCAGGGCTTCTAAACAGAGCAGCGCCTCGTTCGCTGTGTAACCCTGGTTGGCATCAAGTATCAGGCCAACATTTGGTGCGCCTTCACGAATAGCCTCGACGCGTGCCACATCATCGCGTAGATCGCCGCCGACCTTGATCTTAATGCTGGTGATGCCGCGCACAACCGTTTCTTTTGCCAGGTCATAGCCCCGTTCAGGGCTTACCATGGGGATGCTCATATCGGTTTCCACAAAAGTGCTCGCACCGCCGAAGAAAACATACAGTGGGATGCCGTAAGAGTGTGTAAGCGCGTCCAGCAGCGCCATCTCTATGCCCGCGATAGCCGTTCCCTGGCTGAAGTAGACACTGCGTATCAACTTCGAGAGCGCGCGCCAGTGGGCGGCGTCCTTCCCTTTGATCAGTTCCGCGCAGCCCTGGGCGGCGGAGAGCGCGGTTTCCTGCGTTTCACCTGTACTGGGCGAAAAGGGAGCGCATTCACCATACCCAATGCTGCCATCCGCAAGTGTGATGGTAATGAGCACATTGTTCGCCTCGCTGGTTGTGCCGGTGGCGATAGTGAATGGCTCCAGCAGAGGAATATTCAAGGGTTCGACGCTAACGGAACGGATAGTGGTGCGTGACATAGCTGGTCCTTTCACCGTGATGAGGCATTATGAGAGTTTCCATACTCTTGCGTTACTAAAGGCGACTTCGCCCGCGAGTACAACGACACCAATTTGGCCTGAGCTGAAAGTAGTATCACTCAGCGTTTTAATAAGGTGCCTGTTGACATACAAATCGACCTGGCTGCCGCGCGCCACAACCGCGATCAGATTGTGACCATCGGCGTTGATAGCAGGATTGGAGCCGCTTGCTATGACGCTGGAGGTACCGAATTTATCGAAGTAGACTTTCAGATAGAAGTTTCCACGCTCGTCAAGAATGAAGTAATACAAGTGCGTGGTCGCTCGGTCTGCGCGAAAGACTATACCGCTCGAAGTGCCTGAAATGACAGCTGCCTGCACTTCAAAGGCAAAATCAGTAAAATGCGTTGCCAGGGCAAGGCAGGAGTGAAAAACCCCACTTTGCGGTATGATGGAGTGGTAGGTTCCTCCGGTAAAGGTGCAGAACCCTCCGTCTCTCTCTCCTTCCTCCCACCCATAGCCTTTGCTATTGTTGCTCAATGGGTCGTTGATGGCGAGTGTGCCGCTGTTGGGAGGATAGGGATTGGCTTCCGCTGTTGCCGTAGCTCTACCCTGTGCTGTTGCGCTGGCGGAGAGTGCCCTGGAGGTTGCGAGTGCATTGGCACTGGCCTGTGCCTGTGCAGTAGCGGTTGTGTTTGGGCCGGTTGGGTAGAGTAACTTCGGCCCTATAATGAAATAGAAGGATGCAAAGCTGGCTGCGATCAGGATGAGAGCCAGCAGTACGAGAAGGATTACTCTTCCCATGCTCAGAGATGAGCGGCGGCCCTGCTTACCGCTGGTCCTGTTTCCCCTGTCGTCTCCGCGGGTCGCAGGGATCTTATCATTGACAGTTAAGCTTTCCCCCCCCGGCTGTGATCCATCATCAGTGATCACCGCTTTGTCACCGACAATCACTTTATTATTATCGCTTGTGGGGAGCGAAGGGCGGCGATCTTCTTGAGGCAGGCCAGCAGCGGTTGCATAGAGATCTTTGCCGGCAGGCCTGTCTTGCGCTTGCACGGTCGATGGAACATTGGTGCTTTGTAGCGTGAACTGGAAGACAGTGGAATTGCTATCCTTTGTTGCCTGCTGGAAAGCGCGCGCGAAGGCAGAAATAGAGGCGAAACGATCCTCGGGTTTTTTCGCCAGGGCATGTAAAATGACGGTGTCAACGTCCGCAGGTAAAGAGGGCATATGTGTGCTGGGGGGCTGCGGCTCGTTGGTAAGGTGCTGGTACATCATCTGCCCCGGCCCCCCTTGAAAGGGCAGGCGCCCGGTGACAAGTTGATAGGCCATTATGGCAAGCGCATATTGATCGGTCTCGGTAACAGGATTCCCCTCCCACTGCTCGGGAGCCATATAAGATGGAGTGCCGCGGATGGATTGGCTATTACTGGAGTTGGCCGCGATAAATTTGGCCACGCCGAAATCGGTTAAAAGCAGGTCTGGCAGCCCTGTCTCTCTTATCGCGCGGATGAGGAAGTTCGAGGGTTTGACGTCCTGGTGAATGATCTGCTGGTCATGAGCGTACTGTAGGGCGTCGGAGGCCTGGTTGAGCAGGTAGGCAGCCTCTTGCGGTGGCAAAGACCGCCGCTCACTCTTTGGCCGTAGCCAGGCATCAAGGGAGCCTCCCTGGCAATAGGGCATCACCATGTACGTGAGCAGAGTCTCGTTGACGATGTCCTCACCATAGTCAAAGAGGGGAAGAATATGCGAATGATTGAGCCTGGCGATAGCTTTGGCTTCACGCTCGAAGAGGCGGGCGGCATCCTGGGAAGGATTGGTATCGAGATAGGGGATAGCTTCGCCACGGATGACCTTGATAGCCACCTGCCGGTTAATGCGCGTATCTTCGGCAAGGTAGACCTCACCCATGCCGCCACTGCCAATCAGGCGTAGCAGGTGATAACGGCCGATGTGCAGCCCGTCTAGCGGCATCCCTTTACCTCTCTGGTCACTTGCAAATGCTTTCATACAGTTTTCTGGTGAGAATAACGGTATTCTACCAGGTTAACGACTTGTTCGATTGCGTTGCTTATCCTGGTGCCGTTCTATCGCTAACTCGACGAGACGATCGAGCAATTGCGCATAGGTCAGGCCGCTCGCCTCCCACAGCTTGGGATACATGCTGATCTGGGTAAATCCTGGCATGGTATTGACTTCGTTGATATAGACTTGCCCGCTCTCTTTCTCTAAGAAGAAGTCTACGCGGGCGAGTCCGCTGAGGTCAAGGGCCAGGAAGGCTGTCACTGCCTGGCGGCGCACCTCTTCCGCCGTGGCCTGGGAAATATCGGCAGGGATAATCACCTGGGATTTGTTATCAAGGTACTTGGCGTGATAGTCGTAAAATTCGTTGCTGGCGATAACCTCGCCGACGACCGAGGCGAGCGGCTCATCGTTGCCCAGGACCGCGCATTCAAGCTCACGACAATTGATGCCACGGTCAATAATTATCTTGCGATCATACTCCGCCGCTACGTTGATGGCGTGTTCCAGTTCAGCGCGATCATGCGCCTTGTTAATGCCAACGCTTGAGCCAAGATTCACCGGTTTGACGAAGCAGGGATAGCCCAGGCGCTGCTCGATCGCATTCATAATCGTTTTGGGTGAGCGCTCCCACTCGTTGCGCCGGTAGACCAGGTAGTCAACGCTCGGTAGGCCAACGGCTTGAAAGACCATCTTCATCTTTTCTTTGTCCATGCCCAGCGCGGAACCAAGCACGCCGCAGCCGACATAAGGGACATCCGCCATATCAAGTAGCCCTTGCAGCGTGCCATCTTCGCCATAGGGGCCATGCAGCACGGGAAAGATGACATCTAACGCACCGTTGTCCTGGAGTTGTTCGCCGCTCTCAAGGGGAATGAGGCGGCGCATACGAGGATCGCCTGTAAGCGTCACAGCAGTCGTCGTCTCCGTCTCTGTATTCTCCGTATGGTTGATGTGTTGCTCAGCCGCCATTAAGCGCGCAGGTTCAGTACCGAGTAGCCAACCACCTTCTTTGGTGATACCAATAGGTACGACCTCGTATTTCTTTTTATCGAGATTCGCCATCACGGAGGTTGCCGAGGCCAGTGATACTTCGTGTTCGCCTGAGCGCCCCCCAAAAATGAGGCCGATGCGTAGCTTTTTCTGGGCCATGTATCTATCCGTTCACTATTGTCACTCCAAAATTCTTGTATGCCGCAGCCAGCCCCGCCTTTCAAGGGTAGGTAGTTTGTGAAACGAGCAGGGAAGCGGGTTCGTCTCGTAGGGGCGGGGGTGGCAGGGAAGAAGGGTGGGGACCCTTGGGTCGCCCGGCGTCCTGTTTCCCTGTCGCTTCGCCTCTGCCCCCCATGGGCGACGCAAGCGTCCCCACTCCACCGCGCCCCTCTCCCGCCCCTACGACTGTGAAGCCCCTACGGATGTGACGATCTGCCCCAAAAAACCTACTGTTGAAAGCCCGGCCCCTCGTGGGACGCGATAAATCGGGTCCCTACAGCATATCGAGCATGGTTTCTATGCGCATACCTCGTGACCCCTTGAGTAGAAGCATGTCGCAGCTTTTCACTTCCAGTTTGAGGAGTTCGGCGGCAGCGCGTTTGGTCGCCTCCAGTTCTATGCTATTTTCAACATCGGCGTCGAAGTAATAGATATGCTCTGCTGGCATTCCGGCTCGAATGGCTCCCTCGATGTAGTAGCGCGCCTCATCGCCGATGGCAACGAGGTAATCGACAACGTCTACTAGAGCCTCTCCGCTCGAGCAGTGCTCCGCTCGTGAGTATGGACCTAACTCGAAAATGTCTCCCAGGACGACCCAGCGTTTTCCCCCAGAGGCAATGGAGGCGTCGCGCATAGCAGTGGTAATGGCGATAATCGATTGGCGATTTGCATTATATGTGTCATCAATAAGCATACTCCCATGAGGGCCAGCTTTGATCTCTCCGCGTCCCTTCGCGGGAGCCAGAGCCTCCAGTGCTTCCCGTATGTCTTGCAGCGACATATTCGCGGCGCAGCCGGCGGCAGCGGCGGCGAGCGCAATGGTGACGCCGTGCTCTCCCGGGATTCGCAACTGTATATGTACCTGTTCGCCCTGGTAACTGAGGGTAAAGTGGCGTCCTCGCAACGTATCACCGCCGATATCACTGCCGCGCACCTCAGCGCCCTCGCCAAGACCATAATATAAGACCTGGGCTTGCGTTTTCTCGCTCATCGCCCGTACATTGCTATCGTCATAGTTGAGGATAGCAATGCCATCATCTGGCAGTGCTGCCGCCAGCTCGCTCTTAGCGAGAATAACCCGCTCCTGCGAGCCAAAATAGCCCAGGTGGGCCGCGCCCACGTTCGTGATAATGGACCAGTTTGGCGTAGCAATCGTCTCGCAGAGCCACGTTAGCTCACCTACCCACTGGGCGCCCATCTCTAAAACGGCGTAGCGGTGCTGGGGTTCCAGGCGCAGGAGAGTCAGCGGATAGCCTAGTTCATTATTATAGGATGCGTATGTCTTGAGCGTGGAGCCGTGCTGACTGAGCACAGCAGCGACGGCTTCTTTGGTACTGGTCTTGCCGTTGCTGCCTGTAATACCAATGAAAGTTGTGTTTTTCTGGCGTTGAGCGCGGGCGCGAGCGGTCGCGTGCAGGGTTTTTACAACATCTGGCACAACGATCTGTAGAAAATCAGCGGGAACATCGCTTGAAGGCTCGGTGCAAAGCACAGCGCCGGCGCCTACCTGTGCCACGTTTGGAATGAAACTATGTCCGTCGACGCGCTCTCCCTTTATAGCGACAAAAAGATCTCCCCGCCCAACCTGGCGGCTGTCGTGATGTGCAGAGGGAAAGAGCTGTTCTGGATTGGCGGCTATGCCATTGTGGAAACGGAGCGTTCCGTCATCGCTATGTAGTATATCGTTGAGGGTGAACATCGGTGTCCTCTTGTTGCTCTTTGTTTTAGTTGTGCTGATTATATCATAGTTGGGTAGCGTGATATACTGGTGCACTATACAGAGTGTATGAAATGTTTGTGGGGTATCAGCTAAAAGGGAGTGGTGACGGCGATGAGGGGGCCGATGAATCAGCGGTGATATGCATCAACCTAGGAAAAACCCATCAAATGCTGTAGGGGCGAGGGTGGTGAGTAGTGGCTGGTATGGCGCGGCAGGAGGACGGCCCTGTCATGCTGAGCACATTCGCTCCGCTCAGTGTCAACTCCGCGAAGCATCTCGAGGCCCATCCAGACAGACCCTTCGCTGTGGCTCAGAGCTTGCCCTGAACGAAGTGAATGGGGTGACACGGTGAGGCAGCTTCGGTTGATGCGTATAAGGGCCGATGAATCGGCGATGGGCGCGATAAATCGGCCCCTACGGCTGGTTGGCTGCACCCCATTACACCTTAGATCGCTTGAAAGCCCCTGTCTTTTAAGCAGGAGATGAAAAGCGTTCCTTATTTGGGGCAAGGGAGGGGGATATGTTGGCTCTTGGCTTGTGTGTCGGTTGGATGTACAATGGATATGCAGAAAGGAGTCCTATGGGAAAGAAACATACGAGCTACCGCATAAGCGAGGAAGGGAAGCAGTGCATACAGTTGCTTGCACGCCTGTTGGGGGTGAGTGAAACGGCTGTTGTAGAGATAGCCGTGAGAGAGATGGCCGAGAAGAAGGGGATCAAATTTGAGCAAAGCCACACGACAGCTACGACTGTATCCAACGGCTGAACAATCCCACCTGCTCATGGCTCACTGCCAGGAATACATCAGCACGGTCAACGTCCTGGCTGCTGCCTTCGATGCTGATCTGTTGCCTGCAAAAGTCAGCACAAAGGATTTCAGAGCCGTCCTCCCCAGCGCTGTCAAAAATCAAACCTTGCGAGATGCACGAGCGGTGTTCAAACGCTCTCTTCAGCTGGACTGCTTGCCTGTCCTGAAAAAGCCCATCTGTCAATGGAACCAGCAGAACTGGCGCATGGAGGCTGGACTGCTGATCCTTCCGGTGTCTCTTGCGGGGAAAACACAGCAGGTGCGTATTCCTTGCGCGAATGTTCCCTTGGAAGGGAAACCCGGGATACTCCGGATCAAGAAAAAGCGCGGCAAGTGGATAGCGGATATCTCCCTGACCGTGGCAGATGCGCACAGCTCCGATGGGCAAGCTGTCATGGGCATTGACCTGGGCATCAAAGTTCCTGCGGTCGCCCATATCAGGGGCCAGGGAACGCGCTTCTTTGGCAATGGCCGATATCAACGCCACATGCGCCGTCGCTTCTACAGCCGTCGCAAGAAGCTACAGAAAGCCAAGAAAACCCGTGCCGTCAAGAAAGGCAAGGGCAAAGAAGCGCGTTGGATGAAGGATATCAACCACCAGCTTTCCCGTCAAATCGTCAATCATGCCCAGGAGCAGGGCGTTGGCACCATCAAAGTAGAGTCTCTTGCCGGGATACGCAAGAGCACGACACGCACCAGTCGTGGGGCGAAAGCCCGCAAAAACAACCGCATGAAAAATAGTTGGAGCTTCTCTCAACTGAGGCTGTTCATCAGCTACAAAGCTGCACATCTGGGCATCAAAGTGGAGCAGGTCGACCCTGCCTACACCTCTCAGCAATGCCCTGGCTGTAGCGCACGCAACAAGGCGCAAGACCGAAGCTATGTCTGTGCGGCGTGTGGATGGAGGGGACATCGGGACGGGGTAGGAGCGATCAATATCAGCCGAAGGGCTGGCTTGTCTGGTAAGAGGGCAAGTGCCACAGGAGCCTGAGGCTCGGCCTGTGGACGGGCGGCCTGAGACCGCCCTTGAACTGTGAAGCGCTGATCTCAAAGGCGAAAGCAACTGCGAGGGAGCCGATCAGAACCCCCGTCCATTTATGGCGGGGAGTCTCAGACATGATTGAAGGAGCTTTAATTGATGAAAGCAGTAGTCATTACCAGGCCAGGTGGACCTGAAGTGTTGGAGATACAGAACGTCGAAACGCCAGAACCCCTCGGTGATTACATACGCGTACGCGTGCGGGCGGCGGGACTCAATCGCGCCGACCTCTTGCAGCGTGCCGGAGGATATCCTGCGCCAGCGGGATCACCCTCAAATATCCCTGGACTTGAATTTGCTGGAGAAGTCGATGCTGTTGGGTCACTGGTGCGAGCGTGGAAACCTGGGCAGCGAGTCATGGGCCTGGCGGGCGGCGGAGCGCAGGCGGAATATATCCTGGCACACGAGGGCTTGTTGGTAGAGATTCCCGAGAACCTGGATTTTGTCCAGGCGGGCGGTATCCCGGAAGTCTTTATCACGGCGCACGATGCCCTCTTTACGCAAGCGGGTTTGCAGATGGGTGAACGCCTGCTCGTTCATGCCGCTGGCAGTGGTGTCGGTACTGCTGCTATCCAACTCGCTCATGCCGCCGGTGTCACAACATTCGGAACGTCGCGCACGCCCTCCAAGTTAGAGCAGGCGAAGTCCCTGGGACTGGACGTGGGAATCTCTCATCAGAATTTTGCCGCCGAAGTGAACCGCCTGACAGAAGGCGCCGGTGTCCATGTCGTGCTAGATTTCATCGGCGCAGCCTACCTGGAGCAGAACCTGGAGGCCTTAACGACCTGGGGCCGCATCGTCTTCCTGGCCACAATGGGCGGCTTTCAGGCAAACGTCAACCTGGGCATGTTAATGTCCAGGCGTATTTCGATGCGCGGCGTCACGCTGAGAACGCGCACCCTCGAGGAGAAGCTGGCAGTCACAAGGCGGTTTGCCACCAGTGTGCTGCCCTTGCTGGCAAGCGGGAAGGTGAGACCAATTATCGATCGTGTGTATCCTCTAGAGCAGATTGGGGAGGCGCATAGGGTGATGGGAGAGAATCTAAATTTTGGAAAGTTGGTGTTGAGGGTGGATTAGGATTATTCAGAGTGTGAGCGTACCTGCAGGTGTGCTCCGCGGCAAGGATGCAATACGTGGTTTCTTTGCCGGTCTTCTCCAGTCTCTTCCTAAAGCACAATGGGGAGTTACAACTATTTACGCGGGCAATGTTCTCTTTCTTGAGTGGACCGCTGACTCCGCACAAGCAAGCGTCTCCGATGGGGTAGATACCTTCATCTTTGAGAATGGCTTGATCACGCTTCAGACTGTGCGCAATACGACTGTTCCAAAGGCGTAATGCCAGATGGAGCTGGCGTTCGCTGCTACCAGGACATGGCCCCGGTCTCGCTCAGATTTTGAGTACGGGTGTTTTTCTCCCGGAAGGATGGGAAGCCATCTACGAGGGCGAGGCCTTTTCTAATACGAGCAGCCCGGTTTCTTCTTCGTTTCCAACAATCATGGGTATATTTGTACTTTCGCTGGTACGTATACAAAAATAGGGATCATCGTTCAACCCCGCTCGGAAGACACTCTGTGCGGATTCACAGTAATCCAGCACCTTTGGCGGTTCATAGGCGTGATAGAGCGCAATGGCTGCGTTGACGCTCTCATGGAAATGCAGGGGCGCTTCTTGTTGGGACTCTTCGCAAGCACGCTGCAATTCAAGCGCCAGATAGCCGGCGCACACAGCATCATCAAGCGCGAAATATTCCAACTCGCCTGAACAGACGAGGGCAATGTTGCTTTTGCGTTCGCGCGCCAACCTGAGCGCATGGGATGTCACCGCCTGAGCATTGTAGAAACAGCCCGCCAGGCGGATAGTATGTGCGGGGCAGGCGTAGAAGGCGCGGGTGCCATTGGTGGTGGTGAGAATCAGCTCACCACCGGAGAGATCAAGCTCTGAGAATTGGACTGGTGAATTCCCATAGTCAAAGCCCGGCAGAGGCTTGACGTTTCGTTCACCACACAATAAGCGCCCTGGCACTTTTTGAGCGGCCTCTCGCGCCTCTGCAACAGTTCCCGCGACGAGGACGCGCGCTGCTCCCTGGTCAAACATTACCGCGAGGGTGGTCGTGGCCCGGATGACATCTATGACAATGTAGATATCGTTCTGTTGCGCCTGGCTTACCTTGCTCGCAACGATTTCGCTTGGGGTAAAAAAGACGTTAAGTTGCACGTTATGTTCTCTATTTCCTTTTGCTAATTCAAAGGGTTCCTGGCATCTTTGAGGTCAAGCTTTCACACCGACTCTATCATTATAACAGCCCCTGATGCAGCTGCGCACGCTTGTACGTTGGCGAACGAAGAAGAAAACGCAGTTGACTCTTGATGAGCGCCGCAAAATCACTCTTTAGGGTGATGTGCCAGGAGATGTTTCCCCCGTATACTCTGTATGCCAATATATGAGGCAAGCTTTTGTCTTTTGTAATATGAAATGGTATGATGAGTTACCTAAACTGTAAGGAGGGTTTGTCATGATTCATCTTCTTTGGCTGATAGTCGTTGCTCTCGTAGTCCTGTGGTTATTAGGTTTGATCTTTCGTATCGGGGGAAGGCTCATCCATTTTCTGCTCGTTGTGGCTCTCGTCGTTGTCGTTTTCAACCTTATATTTCGTATTTAACCGGGGCATTGGAGCGTTACATAAGGGGAACAAAGGCATTACAACAGGATTCAGGCAAAGTCGGAAACCTGCTGTAATGCCTTCGTTCCTTTTATAGAATATTTGTCCCTATTTCTCCAACTTCTTTTGTCGCTCCATGTCGCGTAACTCGACTCTGCGGATCTTGCCGGAAATCGTTTTGGGCAGAGACTCCACAAACTCAATCTCACGCGGATACTTATATGGGGCCGTCACACTTTTGACGTGCTCCTGTATCTCGTGCGCCAACTCGGGAGAAGCTGTGTAGCTGGGAGCGAGAATGATATAGGCTTTGACAACTTCTCCGCGCATCTCGTCGGGGCTGGCGATGACCGCCGATTCCGCAACGGCAGGATGCTCTTTTAAGGCGCTCTCTACCTCGAAGGGGCCGATGCGGTAGCCCGCGCTGATAATCACATCGTCGGCGCGGCCTACGAACCAGAAGTAACCATCTTCGTCTTTGTAGGCGCGGTCCCCGGTGATATACCAGTCGCCGCGGATGCAGGCGTTGGTGGCATCGGGATTGCCCCAGTATTCTTTGAACATCCAGGTCGGTCTTTGCGGCTTGACACGTACCGCTATATCGCCTTCTTTATTCGGTGGCAGCTCACTCCCATCGTGATCAACAACGCTGACATCGAAGCCAGGCGATGGTTTGCCCATGGAGCCTGGTTTGATAGCCATTGGTGGGAAGTTGGCACAGAGCAGCACGGTCTCGGTCTGGCCATAGCCATCGCGAATGGTCATGCCTGTTTTCTCTTGCCAGATTTTGATGACTTCGGGGTTGAGGGGTTCCCCAGCGCCGACGCAGTGGCGCAGCGCCCTGGGCGGATGCGTTTTCATATAGGCCATCGGTTCGTCGAGGACGAGCATACGATAAGCGGTTGGTGGAGCACAGAGGGTTGAGATGGGATATTTGTTGAGCATTTCCAGTGTTTCGATGGGGTTAAACTTGCCGCGCGCGTCCTGAATAAACATAGCAGCTCCCATAATCCAGGGTCCAAAGAGGTTGCTCCATGCTACCTTCGCCTAGCCCAAATACCAAAAGTAATATTCCAACGCAGGAAGTCCTCCAAAAGCTCATCCGCGACTTGCGGGAATGGCTGGCGGCTGTATAGTGTAACGCAGCCTGCGGCTACCCACTTACCAGAAGATATTATACTACCTCCTGGCAACCTTTGCAGGGCAGCACCCCAGATACATGTAAACGTGGTATGATAGGGGCAACTTTCGCCTACGCACATTGATATGCTGACGCTCAGTTCTGATACCGGAAGGAGTATAGTTTATGGTTGCCTCTCAGCCCCCTAATATGACCGACTACGAAGCCGAGCGCAGGAGCTTTCAGCTTAATGTGCCCGAATATTTCAACTTCGCGACCGATGTGATTGGCAAATGGGCCAGCGATCCCCATAAGCCCGCCATGTTGTGGGTCGGGCAGTACGGTGAAGAGCGCGGGCTTACCTTCGCCCACTTTGCGGAGTATTCCAGCCGCGCTGCCAATGCTTTCTCTGCGCAGGGCATTGCCAAGGGCGATCCTGTCCTGGTGATGCTGCCGCGCATTCCTGAGTGGTGGGAGACGATCCTGGGGTTAATGCTGCTGGGTGCCATTCCCATCCCCTGTACCACGCTTCTTACGCCCAATGATATTCAATTTCGCTGCAAAGTGTCGGAAGCGCGGGCGTTTATTACCGATCAGGAAGGCGCTCACAAATTCGATCAGGTACGCGGCCAGTGCCCAACGATTACCCAGGCCATCCTGATTGCAGAGAGCGGCCCCGACACAGCCGGACGTGAAAACTGGACGGAGTATCATACGATTACGGCGGAAGCCTCGCCGGAGTTCACAGGCCCGAAGACGAAGAGCGATGATCCTTGCCTGGTCTATTTCACTTCCGGCACGGTCGGCTATCCCAAAATGGTGCTGCATACCCATGCCAGCTACCCCATCGGTCATACCATCACCGGCAAATACTGGCTTGACCTGCATGAAGGTGACCTCTTCTGGAACCTTTCAGAGACCGGATGGGCAAAATTCTCATGGAGCAATCTCTTCGGCCCCTGGATTATGGGAGCCGCTATGTTCATCCAGGATGCTCGCGGCAAATTTAATCCCATTGAAACCCTGGACATGCTCAACAAGTATCCCATTACCGCGCTCTGCGCCCCGCCCACCGTCTACCGCATGCTCGTGCTTGACGAGCCAATGGCTTATATGAAAGCCCACGCGCCCAAAGCATTGCGCTATTGCGTCGGAGCCGGTGAGCCGCTTAACCCCGAAGTGATCAAGGTGTGGGAAGAGGAAACGGGCATGACCATCCGTGATGGCTATGGCCAGACCGAGACCGTGCTGCTCTGCGGTAATTTTCCATCGATAAAGGTGAAGCCGGGTTCGATGGGCAAGCCATCTCCAGGCTTCGAGGTGAGAGTGATCGATCACGAAGGCATTGAGCTGCCTCCTAACAAAGAGGGCGATATCGCAGTGCGTGTGAAGCCGCAGCGCCCAACCTGGATGTTCAGGGAGTATTGGCGTGATCCCGATGCCAGCTCTGCCTGCATTCGCGGCGACTGGTATGTCACCGGCGACCGTGCCTACAAAGACGAGGACGGCTACTTCTGGTTTGTGGGCCGCGCCGACGATGTGATCAACAGCGCGGGCTACCGCATTGGCCCTTTCGAGGTCGAGAGCGCCCTCAAGGAGCATCCTGCGATTGCGGAATCGGCAGTCGTCGCCAGTCCCGACGAGATGCGCGGCGAGATCGTCAAAGCTTATATCATTCTTGCGCCTGGCTACACCGCCTCGCCTGAACTGGCGAGCGAACTGCAAGAGCATGTGAAGCGGGTGACAGCGCCGTATAAATACCCCCGCGAGATTGAGTTCGTGGATAGTCTACCCAAGACCATTTCAGGCAAAATCCGCCGCGTGGAATTGCGTGAGATGGAGCGGCAGAAGAAGGGAAATCGGTAGGCCGGGCTATTCCAGGACGGCAAGACATCTGCAAGCCTATCTCCAAAAATGGAGATTTCGATAAGTAAGCCACTGTTTTCAAAAGCCGGTGGCTTATTTATTTTGTGGAGTATTGGCTCATTTAACGAGGAGCAACAATTACTTTTACCCGTATATCACCAGGGGCATTGCTTAAATCTCTTTCAAATCCTATCGAGTTATCAATATAGCCATCAGGATCATAGATAAAAGCAATGAAGGTTCGACAGTGGGGGTGGGTTCGATATATATCTTTATCGACGATCAACTGATCTCGAAGCTCTCTGACTTTCAGTGATGGCCGCGTCTTTTTTATCTCTATAACAATTTGCTCAGCTTTGATTAAGAAGTC
>VBHI01000183.1 GCA_005881495.1 Chloroflexota bacterium | reverse complement strand
TCGTGGTGGCAACAACATCGAGCCGAAAATGATCGAAGAAGCATTATACGCGCATCCTGCCGTTGAACTAGCTGCCGCCGTTGGGAAGCCGGATGCCTATGCTGGGGAACTGCCGATCGCCTACGTCACGCTTAAGCAGGGTGTGACCGTGAGTGTCGAAGAGTTGAAGACATATGCTGCAGGGATGATCTCTGAGCGCGCTGCCATTCCGAAGGACATCATCATCATGGAGCAGATGCCTCTCACCGATGTGGGAAAAATAGTGAAAACGGTTCTGCGACGCGACGCCGTGAAGCGCGTGCATGAGGAGGCGTTACAGTTTTTGCGCGACCAGGCGATGGTGGCAGTCGCGGTGACGGGCAACGACGCATCCGAGATACTCTCGACCATTACGATTACTGGGGTCAGGCCGGAACAGTGTCCCGCCATCCGGGAGCGCGTCGAAAAGGCTCTCGGTGCTTTTACAGTGAACTATCGGCTCGTTTTTCCCGAAGTAGCAGACAGGTAACGGATGTTTTTGACTGTCAGTCAAAGGCGACGCATCGTCAAAAACAACGGATTGGTCTGAAAATCGTGTGGACCATCGTACATGCTTTCCCTAAAGGAGGGTCTCCCAAGGATGAAAAACATTGAGCAAACAAACACACTGTCGCGCTATGTTGGTCAGTTAGTCAGACGCCAGGAAGACTTCAAGTTCATTACTGGCCATGCTCAATACGTTGATGATATCAGTCCTCGTCACATGCTCTCCGTAGCAATTCTCCGCTCTCCGTATGCACATGCCCTTGTCAAAAGCATCGATGTCGAGAAGGCCAGAGCGCTCCCCGGTGTGGTGGCAATCTACACTGGTGCTGACTTGAAGGAGCAGGTGAAAGGTATTGTGCCCAACTGGATCGTACCAGGTATGAAGGTGGCACGGCGTCCCGTCCTCGCTTACGACAAGGTACGCTTTGCCGGTGAGGGGATTGTCGTCGTGGTGGCGGAGGAGCTTGCCATTGGGTATGATGCACTTGACCTCATTGAGGTCGATTATGAGCCGCTGGATGTCGTGACGAACGCGGAACAGGCACTCGAACCCGGCGCACCAATCCTCCACGACGAAATTCCCGGAAACCTTGCAGTTGACTTCCGACGGATCGTCGGGGATTTCGCTCAGGCGAAAGCAGACGCAGATGTGCATATTACACAGCGGCTCATCAATCAGCGACTGATTCCAAGCCCGCTAGAGCCACGGGCGGTACTAGCAGAGTACGATCCCTTCACAGACAAACTGACGCTCTACACGTCAACACAGATTCCTCATGTGATCAAGCAACTCCTGGCGGAGACACTCAACTTTCCAGAGCACAAGCTGCGGGTCATCGCACCAGACGTGGGCGGTGGCTTCGGCGCGAAGCTGAATTTTTACCCCGAGGAATTGCTTTGCGCCTTCCTCACGCAGAAGCTGCATCGGCCCGTCAAGTGGACCGAGTCGCGTAACGAAAACCAGGTGGCCACGACCCATGGACGCGATCAGATCCAGGACGTCGAGTTGACGGCCATGCGTGATGGCACAATCACAGGCTTAAAAGTGGTATCCTATGCCAATCTCGGTGCGTACCAAGCCACTATGGGGGCAGGAGTGCCGACCTTCAACTTTGGCAATCTCGTGACGGGCAACTATAAAGTTCCCGTTCTCGATGAGACAATTTACTGCGTGATGACCAACACCACACCCACCGATGCGTATCGCGGGGCCGGACGTCCCGAAGCCACCTATCTCATTGAGCGAATAGTCGATCTGCTGGCACGCGCGCTTGGGATGGATCCAGTTGAGGTGCACCGCAAAAATTTCATCCAGCCCCACGAGTTCCCGTATCGGGTCATCACTGGCGTACTCTATGACTCTGGAAACTACGAGATTACGCTCGAGAAGGCACTGACATTGACCTCGTACTACGAGGAGCGCGAGCGACAACGTGAACTGCGCAAACAGGGGAGATACCTGGGCATCGGTATGGCCATGTACACTGAAATCTGCGGCCAGGCGCCATCACGCGTGATGGGCGCCAGAGGCTTCAACCGCGGCGGATGGGAGAGTACCACGATACGGGTCCATCAGACCGGCAAAGTCACCGTCTACTCCGGCTCCTCATCGCATGGGCAAGGACATGCGACCAGTTTCGCCCAGATTGTTGCCGACGACTTCGGAGTGCCAATCGAAGATGTTGAGGTCGTCGAGAGCGATACGGCGCAGGTCCAATTCGGGTACGGCACATTTAACTCGCGGTCGATACCGGTCGGTGGGTCCTCAGTCAAGCTGACCGCGCAAAAAGTCGTTGCCAAAGCTATCAAGATCGCGGCCCATCTGCTGGAAGCCCCCGAAGAAGACATCGAGTTTCGCCAGGGGAAGTTTTCTGTCAAAGGAGTGCCCAGAATCACAAAGAGCTTTCCTGAGGTAGCAAAGGCCGCGTATTTAGCACACGACTACCCATCGGACTTGGAGCCGGGCCTCGAGGCGCAAACCTTCTTTAATCCGCAGGACTACACCGCCCCGTTTGGCACGCATATCGCTATCGTGGAGGTCGATGCTGAAACTGGGGACATCGAGATCAAGCGCTATGTAGCGGTCGATGACGCTGGTAATCTCATCAGCCCGTTGTTAGCTGAAGGGCAGGTTCACGGTGGCATCGCACAAGGAATCGGGCAGGCACTTTACGAAGGCGCGGAGTACGACAACACGGGCCAGCTCTTGACAGGTACACTCATGGATTATGCGCTGCCGCTGGCGAAGAACGTTCCAGCTATTGAAACCGCCCATACCGTGACGCCTGCACTCTTTAATCCATTAGGAGCCAAAGGGATCGGCGAGGCGGGTGCCATTGTGGCACCGGCGGCCATCGTCAATGCGGTCATCGATGCGCTCTCACCATGGGGTATTGTGCATCTCGACATGCCGCTCAAGCGAGAAAAGGTGTGGCAAGCGATCCAAAATGCCACTACTTCCTGACCGTGCATTTCGACATACTCTTCTCATGTGGAAACGAGGAACGTGCTTGAGGGACAAGTTCTTATGAGCAACGAAAGGGGAGGGACGCAAGCAGTGCTGTCTCTGTTGTTTAACCTGATTCTTGGTTCTCGGACACGAGTCTTTCTTTCAGCCCTGAACGCGTTCCTCGTCATTGCTGGGAAGAGAGTGGTCAATGTGCTGACGCCGTCGATATGCACGTGCATTGAGACGATTCCCACACTTTGCCATCGAACACCACCTGCCTGAGTGATTTTTCGAGTAGTCATAAAAGATGCGTTCGCATCCTGGGTTCTGGCAGACTTTGAGCCGTGTCCAAGTCCCGTCGATCATAGCGGTCATAACGATTCCCAGCAGGCGTGCAAGCGCACCATCAACACCACCAATATCGGGCGCGAAGTGAGCACGACCATCATTGCCAAAAGCAATGGTGAGGGGTGCGTCCTTCGACACACGATTGAGTTCTCTCAGTGCGTTTTGGCCTGTCATGCCACCTGATTGCACAGACAAGAGAAGGCGTAGCGCATCACGCATGCTCCGTGTCCGACGCAGGTCTCCCTCGGTCACAGGTTCATTCTGCAAGAGTAACTCGTGGTTGACTAGCCAGGTATAGAGCTGTTCAGGAGTACGCAACTCTTCATGCCATCCTCGTCCGAAACTCGTGTTCAGAAATGCTTGCACCAGCTCAAGGGAACCAGGTGCTGGACTTGCATCTTTGGGCTCCCAACCGGAAGGCCTCTGCATTCTTATCTTTCCTTACTTACCCAAATTTCGCCCAAATTAGCGGCAAGCTATTCGGATGGCTTGAAAGCTCAATCCTGTGAGCAGGATCCTGAGTGAGTAGAGCCAACCTCCTCGAAAGAGGTTCTCGCTGGTATTGGAGAAGCCGCTTTTCACCGCGTCTCAATCACCATGTCACTAATTTGGGCGAAATTTGGGTACTTACAAAGTCAAAGTTTCTCTCTCGACCCGAGAATTGAGACAAATCACACAAAGCACCATGATCAGAAATCTGAGTTCCTGCCAGAGGAGGGGGAAGCATACCGTGGGACGCCATACCGAATTTTGTGTAACGGTACAGAGCAGAAAAGCCTGGAGCCTGATCTGGACTGGTTCTAACATACTCTCGCTTCACGCCATTACACAAAATTCGGTATGGCATCTACCGTGGTGTAGTACTGATCAAGTTCGATGTTCCTGGTCATGGTGTCGGAGATCTCCCAGCAATAATTCTTTATTGTCTTTTTGCTACGAGTAAGCGTACCATGCTTTTATCCAGGTTGCAAGTATGGGGAAAGCGAATGTTTGCAATTGCTTGAAAAATAGCTCTGCACTATCAGAATGATCAAATTGGCGGGAGAGCTACTTCATTCCAACGTTTCCATCTGCCTTTTTCGCATCGCCAAGATGGTTATTTACAACCCTCAATGGAAGTCACGTGGGATCTGGAGCGGCTTTCCCTGCCTAGGAATGATCGATTCCTATGATTGACGCCGATTTCTTACATGGCCCCTCAAAATCGGTCGAAGTCTCACCCAAATTACCATCTGCACTTTGACATTATATGCAAGTTGGCATATAATTCTTTGTAGAAATCATTGCAGAGAGGAAACCTTATGGCAGATCCCGATCAGCAGGCACCGCACCTGCGCCGAAAGTCGCTGGAAGAACTGGAAACGCTCTCGTTGAGCGAACTGTTTCCTTATTGGAGCAATATCCTCTGGCAAGCAGGTATGGTTCCGATGCTTCAACACTTGCTCCAGATTAATCTCACCATGTCTGAAAGCCAGGTGTTGCGTCAACTGTATCAGCGATCGTTCACCATTGCGGACGTGGCCGACGCTCTTTCGATCACCCAGTCCGCTGCCAGCCGAGCGGTTGATCGGCTGGTGCGCCATGGATATGTCAGTCGAAGGGAGAATCCTGCGGATCGACGGCAAAAGCAACTCGGGTTGACCGCAAGTGGAACCGCGCTGGTCGAGAATCTCAATAACGCATTCACAAGCCAGCTCGCACGCCTTGTGGCTCGCCTCTCTGTCGAAGAACAGGAACAATTCCGCCGGTTGGTGGCCCATATGGTCGCGGCATACCCTGATGAGACAGCGGATGCAACGCTTGCCTAAACGGGGCTGAGGCATGGGTCCAGGGTAGCAGAATTGCATACGGCCTCCGTCTTGTGCGGAGCTTCCGTCAGGTCCAATCCTGCAACGCTCCTGCCGCGCGCCTTGCTCACGTCCTCCCATGTCTCCTACGTCACCGCGATCTCTCGAGACCATCACTGGGAAAGGCGACGACCGCTGAGCGGTCGTAAAAGAAAGAAGGTGCTCTTATGCATACGGAACATCGTATCCTGCTCACGGGCGGGACCGGATTGGTAGGAATGGCAACGGTGAAGACACTGTTCAGACATGGGTGGCAGGTCCGGTTCCTGACGCGCAATCCTTCATCGGAAAGGGCGCAGGCCGTGGCCGCTCTGGGAGCCAGCGTTGTCGGCGGCAACCTCAACGACCGCGACACGCTGGATGCCGCCATGACCGCAGTGGACGGTGTGTTCTCGGTGGTCGTCGAGCATTTAGTGCTGTTGTCTGCCAACAGCGACAACCGGGCGGTCAACCAGAACCTGGCAAACAAATTCCTGATGGAGCAGTACGCTCGGGACAAAGGACTGCGTTCGACCTTCTTGCGACCAGTCGCGTTCATGGAGAATTTCGCACTTCCACAATGGGGTCTGCACCAACAGGTCTTTACGACGGCGCTCTTGCCCTCCACCCGGCAGCCCCTGATCGCGGTGGACGACATCGCCGAGTTTGCCGCGATCGCCTTTGACCACCCTCCCAGAGCAGGCTCAACCATTCTGGAGCTGGCGGGAGATGAACTCACGCCAGGGGAAATGGCTGCGGCGCTCTCCCAAGCGCTTGGTCGCCCCATCCCCTGTTTGTACATCTCCAGCGAAACGCTCTTGAGGCTCAATGAGAACTCTGCCCAAGGCTATGCACACATCAATGCGGGGGCAATGAACCCGGTCGATCTTGCTGCGCTCAGAAAGATCCATCCCGGTCTGATGGATTTCCGAACGTGGCTTGCGACCACGGGGGCAGCATTGCTCAAACCGCTGCTTCCGCTGGATCGACCGGGTGCCTATCTCGCCGACTTGCCTGCTTGGCGTCTGGAAAGCAGCCTGGCTTGACGAAAGCGTTTGAGGAACAGTGGAACGGGAAACAACGATAAGCCGCTAAGCACTCCAGTAAGAACGGTACTGTGAGAAAGAGATACAAAAGAAGCGCTTGAACAAGAGATCTCTGACCCTTTTCTTCTGGTGAGGCTCTTGTTGTCGGTTCGCTTGAGAAGCAGCTTTACAAGCTTATCGTTGTTTCCCGTTCCATTGTTCCTCAAGGGCCAAGAAGAAAAATCAGGAAAGGAACGAGAGAGAAAAGCATGAAAAACCACGAGCGAACCAATCACATCAAGCAACCTTCCCTGTCTCCGGCCCCGCTCTTGACCGAGAAACGCATTGCCATCATTGGAGCGGGTCCAGGAGGACTGACGCTGGCGCGGCTCCTCTAAATGCGCAGGGCCGATGTGACGGTGTATGAACGTGAGCGGTCTCCGCATGTTCGCATTCAAGGCAGTAGCCTGGATCTGCATCCCGAATCAGGGCGCAAAGCGCTCCAGGTAGCTGGCCTGGAGGAAGCCTTCTGGCGCGTGGCCCGACCAGAAGGCGAAACCCATACCATCCTGGATAAAAACGGAGTCATCCAGCTGCGCATCCCGCAGATTAAAGTCCTGTCTTCCAAACCGGAAATCGATCGCGGAGATCTGCGGGATCTCCTGGTCAATTCCTTGCAGCCAGGAACCATTCTTTGGGATCATCATTTCCTGGCGCTGGCTGCAACCGCCGATGACAGATATAAACTGACGTTTGAGGGGAGAGAACCCGCACTGGCAGATCTCGTCATCGGCGCGGATGGCGTCCACTCGAAAGTGCGACCCTCTGTCACGCCCATCAAGCCAGTCTATTCGGGGGTCACACTGATTCAGATGGAAGTCGCCAACCCGAAAGTGCAGTGCCCGCAGATCTTTCAGTGGGTCAACAAAGGGAATCTGTTTGTCCTCGGCGATCAAAAGGGCATTCTTGGCCAGCAGAAAGGGGATGGCAATCTGGTCGTGTATGCGACCGCCGAGCATCCCGAAGATTGGGTCGCGACTTCAGGGATTGACTTTACCTCCCCAGAGGAAGTCAAAGCCTATCTCAAAGGCGCTTTCGCCGACTGGAATCCGGTCTTCCTGCGCCTGTTTGAGGTGGCTCAGGATTTCGCGGCCAGGCCGTTATATGGCACCCCAATCGATCAGCACTGGGAAACGCAGCACCATCTCACGCTCCTTGGTGACGCGGCCCATGTGATGCCCCCATTTGCAGGCGTTGGCGTGAACATGGCGATGCAGGATGCGCTGGAACTCGCAGAATGTCTGACCAATGGCCAATACACGACGATCCAGCAGGCATTGGAACACTACGAGCAGATGATGCTCACACGCACGGCGCTGGCGCAGAAAAAGACGATGGATCAGGAGGAGATGTTTCACGCGCCAGATGCCCTTGAGCAGTTATTGAAGAAACTGCTGGGTCCCTGGACTCCTCTGCGCCACCTGATCCCTCCTGCCATTGCAGCATTCAATGGACTGACTGGCTGGATGAAACCAGCGCACCATGTGTGAAACTACGATGGTTCTCCCGTAGGATATGAAGAGTAAGAAAGACAAAAGTTCAGGCGCTTCTTTGTTCATGAAGGTACATCATTCACCGCTCTGCTTCTGGCAGAGCGGTGAGCTTAAAGAGAAGAGGAGAAAAAATGGATGCTTGAAGAAAAAACGTCACCAACGGAAAAGAAGAACGCGACGCTCCCACTGATGGCACACCAATCAGCAATCTCAGCCCAACAAAGAAAATATGGGGGTCGTCACGCAGCCATGATCCGTAACATCTGCTGCTTCCCTTTCCCTTGACAAAAAAGAGCGCCCCTGGTTCATAGGCTGTAAATCCCAGGATTCTGCGGGAGAAATCAGTACAGGTAGCTGGGTGGGCCAAGGCCAGCAAAGGGTCTGAAAATGAATGTCAATACGCACGCGCCTTGTGACGACTCCCGCACCCGGCCATCGAACAGCACGCCCCTGACCGATTCTTCGATGTATCGTAGTACGCTTTCTGGCACCGCTCATTGCGACAGACTTTGAGCCTGGCCCAGGCGCCGTCTGCCATGGCGGTGAACACTATCCCGACGAGACGTGCAATCGCTCCATCCACGCCGGCAATATACGGTTCGAGGGTCGGCACTCCATCATGCTGAAAGCACACTGTGAGCCGGGCGTTGCAGGCAAGACGATTGAGTACTTCGACCTGCGACGCAGGCATCTCTGTCTCGTTGTTGGCACGTAAGAGGCTGCGCAGCGCCTCGCGCAGCAGCAAGACGCGCCGAAAATCTCCTGGCGTGACCGGTGTGCCATCGGTCAGCAACCGACGCGCAACCAGCCAGACGCCAAGCTGTTCAGGACTCGTTAGTTCAATATGCGCACGTTGTCCTTGTCCATACTGGGTATTCACGAGAGCTTGCACCAAAGCCAGCGGCCCCGGGGCAGCTTTGCTCTGCTCTTCATCCATGCTCGTCACCCTGGTCCTCCTTGTTCTGCGACCAACCTTTCTGCCATCTTTCCTTCCTACGGCTTGAGTGCACGCGCTGATGACCAGAGGGCACCGGGGTTGACCCGCTGCGGATAGAGCGAGAGCACCTGGTCGTACAGCTCGCGCGCCGTCGTCGTCGTCTGGGCTACCCGATCGAAGTCGCGGATATACTGTCGGGTCTCTTCGATGATCCTGGGGTCATCGTCGGTGCCAGGTCTCTTATGGCCAGCGATCACCGCGCGTGGGTGCAGCGCCTCAATGGTATCGAGCGCCGTGATCCACTCGCGGCGCGTTTGTGGATTGGACTCACCCAGATGCAGATGAACGTCGTTGTAGGCGGCGTCCCCGGCGACGACCAGGTCAATGGACGGGACATGCAGGCAGGTCGTATTGTCGGTATCGGTATGTCCGAGCGGCACAACGACCAAATCGTGCCCCTCGAGGTCAATCACGTTTCCGCTCAGTTCTTCGGCCAGCACAAGCTGATCAGCAAGTTGACCGGGAAAACGCGGAGTCCAAAACGAGGCGAGGTACTGCGGCGATGCCTGCTGGCGCATCATCTTGACCACCTCCGGCGTCGCCACAAGGCGGGCGCGCGGAAAGCGTTGCAGAACAGTACTGGCGCCGAAGAAATGGTCGCCGTGGCCGTGCGTGGCGTAGATCGTGGTCAGGTGCTTGCCATGGGCTTCGACCCACTCCACCAGGGCGCGCGCCTGCTCGACGGTGATAAAGGCGTCGACGAGCACGGCGTCCCTCTCCCCGGAGATGAGGGTCGCCGAGATCGGCGACCACAACCGCTGTTGCCTGCCTGGGGGCAGGTCGAGGGTTTCAACGGGGATGCCAGGCGTGACGTACACGTCCCAGTGAAGCTCACTGTCTCGCGTTTCGATGTCAGTCATAACTTTCTTTCCTTTCATAACTTTCTTTCCCTATGTCGTCACGCCAATCGCTTTCATAGTTGTTTCCTCACTTCCTGTTTCTCTTCCTGTAACGCAAGAGCCGCGGCGGGAATATGGAGTGCCTCGAGAAAGGAGTGCATGGCCTGTGCGGCAGCGTCATTCAACGCCTGGGGAGCCTGCCGTTGTGCAACGGTCGCGACAACCGTGCGTAATGGCCGTTCTCCTGCTGGTTGGGCAATAACGCGTGCGATGGCGTCGGCCACCTCCTGGGGATCGGGAGGGGTCGCGGATCGGTTCTCGGCGTAAAACCGCACCATAAACGCCTCTAGACCAGCCTGATAGAGGGCCAACCGCTCGGCGTCCGCGGCGACCTGGCGGTTGGCAGAGATGGTGGTCGGATAGGTCCCAGGCTCAATAATGGCGGCGTCGATGCCAAAGGGGGCAAGTTCATAGCGATACGACTCGGTGAGTCCTTCCACGGCAAATTTCGTCGCTGCATAGAGGCCGAGATATGGCATGGCCAGCCGTCCAGCAATGGAGCCGATTTGCAGCAACAACCCACTGCCTTGCTTACGCATCTGTGGCAGAACCGCGCGGTTCACTCGCAAGACGCCGAAGACATTGGTCTCGAATTGCTGGCGGACTTGCTCAGGGGTGAAGGCTTCCAGGGGACCTATATAGGATATCCCGGCATTGTTGACCACGACATCAAGGCGATCGGTCGTCTCGATAATCTCGGCGATGGCACGCTCCACGGACGCGTCATGCGTGACATCGATCTCGACGACCTGCAAGGCCAGCTGTTCTCGTTGTGCAAGCGCGCGTAGTTCTTCTGCCGCAGGGGCATTCTTTCCTGCTGCCGCACGCATGCCCGCGAAAACACGATATCCCTGACGCGCCAGGGTTTCAACTGTCAGATGGCCAAAGCCACTGGTACTGCCAGTGACAAGAATGGTTTGCTCCATTCTTATTGCTCCTTTCTTTCACGCTGAGGCGCAACGGCCACCGGACGTATCGGTGAGCCGGTCGCGCCTTTTATTTTGAGCGGGAGGCAGACAAAAAGAAATTTGTAAACAGGGAACTTGTCTCATTGGCCGCCTGGACCGTTTCTTGTTACGGTCGAACCAGGGCTTTGATGGCCTGTCGCTGATCCATCGCGCGATACCCCGAAGCAACCTCGGCAAGCTTGACCGTACAATCCAGGATCGGCGAGGGGTCGAGTCGACCAGCAAGAACATCTTCAAGGAGTTCGGGAAGATACGCCCGAGCCGGTGCCAGTCCTCCGCGTAAGCCGATATTGGAAGCAAACATGCGTCCAAGGGGAAGCTGTCCGCTGCCATGTGGCGCTCCGACAAACCCGACATTGCCACCAGGACGGCTCATATTCACCGAGGTCATCTCGAGCACCTGCCCAGTTGCCTGTTCGCCACTGCTCGTGATCACCTCGGTTGCTCCAAACTGGCGCGCGAGGGTGAGGCGGTGTGGTTGATGTCCGAGGGCAATAATCCGCTCAGCTCCCAGTCGACGCGCAGCGAGCGTCGCGCATAGACCAACAGCGCCATCCCCGATCACTACCACACTTCCTCCTGGACGCACCCCTGCGGTCACTGCCGCGTGGTGGCCTGCCGCCATGACATCAGTAAGAGGAAGGATGGCCTTGAGCATCGCTTCATCCCCCTCAATGGAGGGTGGAATCACGACCAGCGTCGCGTCTGCGAAGCGTGCGCGAATCGCCTCAGCTTGTCCGCCTTCGTGTCCAAAGCCCCATACTCCTCCTTGCACACATGCGCTATCAAGACCCTTCTGACAGAACTCACAGGTACCATCACAGAAGTCATAGGAAGCGATCACGCGATCTCCTCGCTTGATGGTTCGGACCTCTCTCCCGACATCCATGACCATGCCCATCCATTCATGCCCGATTTGCCAGCCAGGTTGGTAAGGCCCCTGACCGCGATAAGGCCACAGGTCGGTTCCACAGATACAGGCATGGGTAATCTGAACCACGGCGTCCGTTGGCTCAAGAATGGCCGCATCAGGAATCTGCTCAACCTGTATATCAAAGGCTCCACGAAAAATTGCTGCTTGCATGGATACTTCTTCCTTCTCTCTCTCCATCTAACCAGGCATGGATGGGAGAGATACATGTTGTTTGACTTCATTCGAGGTTCAGGTTGTTCACAAACACCTCGACCACTGAACGGTCAAGAAAGAGGTGAACCTTGAGCACCTCACTACGCGTACCCGCTAGTTATTCGGTCGTGAACCTGAAATCGCTAAGATCGAGCGAGATCAACAGCAGATCGTGAATCGGTCTCATGTGCGGCCCACGCAGGTAGGCACGACGCTTCGTCGGAAAGCGAATCCCATCGGCTTCCACAATATCGTAGACATACTGCGCCACTGGAGCCCCACCTGCTATTTCAAGGTGGTAATCGTGCCGACGCAGAAGGAAATCGTCGCCGAAGTAGAAGTCCTGTTCTTTGCTATGGCTAGCAAGCGTGTCGGGGAAACGCGCGCGCAATCCGCGCCAGATCTCCCCATCTTCTTGCCACGGCGAGATTTCGGTCACCTCGAAGCCAGGCATGGCCATAAAGAATGGTGTAGTAAGATAGGTCCATATCGCGTAGCCGTTGAAGTACGCACGGTGAAGCGAATCCCACACCGTCTCCAGAACGTGGCCCCTGAAGGCAGCCCTTGGATTGGAGCGCTCGCTGACGACATCACCCGTAGTGGTTTCGATCACAACGCGGTCGGGTGTAAAAACCATGTGCCAGTCAGGTCGAGCAAACGGGCTGATGTAGGAAACCTCCTCATGCAGCGAGACCGTCCTCTCACGAGGAGTGTGGGGATCATCGAGGCCTTTCATTGGAATCAACCCCCCGCCGGCGACGACAGTAGCGGTCACCTTCTTAAATGTGTTCCAGCGATCAAGGCCGCCATGTGCGGCAATGACCTGTGCCAGCAGATCGTTCATCTGTTCCTCCTGTCTAGTGATCTCCCTCCAGGTTCTCCGGTTTGCGGACCCAGCAGCATCTTACTATTTCCAGAAGCCCGGTTCGTCCTGATCGACCAAGCGCAGACCGCGCACCCACAAGGCATTGCTGCCTGGGAGCTTACATGCACGGAAGGAGAAGTCTCCCAGGCAGCAACGATCGATGAAACCACCACGTCAACGAATGGTCACCTATCCACTTCTAAGACCTGAAGAAGGCCAGCAGGTCTTCGTTGAACTGCTCCTTGTGCGTGCTCATGAGGCCATGAGGCGCGCCCGGATAGACCTTCAAGGTCGCGTCCTTGACGAGCTTGGCGGAGAGCAGGGCCGAGTCGGCAATGGGCACGATCTGGTCATCATCGCCATGGATGATCAGGGTGGGGATGTCGAACCGCTTGAGGTCTTCGGTCTGCTCGGTCTCAGAGAAGGCCTTGATACAGTCATAGGCTGCCTTGAGACCGACCTGCATCGACCAGAGCCAGAACATGTCCAGAGTGCCCTGCGAGACCTTGGAGCCGGGCCGGTTGGCCCCATAGAACGGGACGCTCAGATCCTTGTAGTACTGCGAGCGGTCCCCTGTGACGCTCGCACGGAACTGGTCGAAGAGCTCGATGGGCAGCCCGCCCGGATTAGAGGCGGTCTTGAGCATCAGTGGGGGCACCGCGCCCACCAGCACGGCCTTCGAGAGGCGGGCGGTGCCGTGGCGACCGATGTAGTGGGCCACCTCGCCGCCGCCAGTGGAATGGCCGACCAGGACGGCGTCGTGCAGATCGAGCGTGTCGAGTAGCGCCGCCAGATCGTCGGCGTAGTGGTCCATGTCGTTGCCCTCCCAGGGCTGACTGGACCGCCCATGGCCGCGCCGGTCATGGGCAATGGCGCGATAGCCATGGGAGGCCACGTAGAACAGCTGGTCGTCCCAGGCGTCGGCATTGAGGGGCCAGCCGTGGCTGAAGACGACGGGCTGGCCCGTGCCCCAGTCCTTGTAGAAGATCGTCGTTCCATCTTGTGTGGTGATGGTGCCTGTACTCATGCGATCATTTCCTCTTTCATGTTCGAAAACGTTCTTCTTTGCTTTTTTCCTTCGCCTTGTATTACGCTCTGTCTCCTGTTGTCACTTCTGCTATCAGAGCCTCCAGTTTCTGCTCTACCATCCTCGCAACTTGGGTAATCTCATCGCGCTGGTACTGGGCAAGCAGCGAGACGAAGCCGTCATAGGCCACGAAGGTCCTGCGTTCTTCGTCCTCGTAGATGACCAACTTCAGTGGAGCATACAAACCAGCTTCTGGCATGTGCCTGGTCATTTGAGTAGCAAGGAGCGGATTGCCAATGGTATACTGGGTTGCCCGGCTCGTTTTTCCTCTCAGGGAGAGGAGCAAGCTGTGTTCCACCTGAAAAAAGAGCGTCAATCCGCTTGCTCCAATATGCGCTTCAACCGCCTGGGTGAACTGCTCCCAGGACGCGTGAGCGGCAGCCGCTTGTTGCCAAATTGCCGCCCAATCTTGCGCCGGGCCGAGCCGAGCCTCCAGCGCGCCAACAACCTTTTCATAGGGCTGGTTCGACTCAACGACAATGTGCTCAATAGTGATAGGTCTCGTGTGTCGCATGTTGAAACCCCATCTTGTTCTTTTCTCATTCGCCGCCTGGACCGTTTCTTGTTACGGGTGAAGGTTCTGCTCTCAATCAGGCGGGTACAGCCTCGTTGGCTGCTTGCAGGATGATGTGAGCCACCTCGTCAGGATGCGAGAGAAACGGGACATGGCTGGCCGAGATCTCGCGCGCAGTTGCCTTGCTCCGCTGCGCCATCCAGCGGTGCTGCTCGGGATGGATCATGCGATCTTCGGAACCAAACAGCGACCATGATGGGAGCGACTTCCACGCTGGCCGCCCGGCTTTCGTCTCGAAGATACTCGCGTTGGGTGGCACCTGAGCCGCAGCCAGAATCCGCGCCTGCGCCGGATCAAGGTCGTTGGCGAAGTTCTGGGGGAAGAAATCGGGATCGATCCAGGCCAATCCCTGCGCACTGACGAGCAGATGCTGGAAGACTTCCAGGGGTGGAAACTGAGCACCAGAGCCCAGAAGCGTTTCCCCCTCATCAAGGATGAAGGCCGAGATATAGACCAGGCCAACCACTCCCGGTGCGTCGTTGGCCGCCTCAGAGATGACGAAGCCGCCATACGAGTGGCCGACCAGAAGCGTAGGTCCTTCCAACTCCGCCAGAATCTGACGCGTGGTGGCCACGTCGTCAGCCAGGGAGGTGGCAGCATTTTGCTCCGCGATCACAAAATGACCCTGCGCCTGCAGCGTCGGGATTACTTTGCTCCAGCCGGATCCGTCGGCCCAGAAACCGTGGACTAAGACAATGTTCGCTTTGTTTGAGGTGCGTTTTGACGCAAAAATGCCCATATGTGTTCTCCTTTTTCCATTTCTTGAGCAGCACTGCTGCTCTTGCTTTCCTGAAGTACCTGCACTACATGTGACGACGTTCGCGCGTTCCTGTCCTGAGCAACAGCCGCAGCAGGATAGTGGGAGCTCGTTTAGTGCTGTCTCACCCATACGCTGGTTGTAGTGCAAAGTGCCTATGTAAGCTGAGTCGAGAAGCCCTCACGCAGCCAGGCGGTAGCAAGCGCAATTGCCCCCCGCGCCGCCGCGGTGTGCGCTAGGGCATTCAACATGACGAAGTCGTGGATAGTCCCCTGAAAGCGTGCAGCCGTCACGCGCACTCCCGCCTGTCGCAGCTTGTTGGCATAGGCTTCCCCCTCATCGCGCAGCACATCGGCCTCGGCGGTGATGATGAGCGCTGTAGGGAGCCCTTGCAACTGCGCAGCGCTGGCTCGCAGCGGCGAGGCGGTGATCTCGTTGCGCTCACCAGGGTGGCGCGTGTACTGCTCCCAGAACCACATCATGGCGTCGCGTCGCAGGTGGTAGCCCTCGGCGAACTGATGGTAGGAGGCGGTATCGAAGGACGCATCGGTGACCGGATAGAACAGCAGTTGGAGCCGGATGTCTGGTTCCCCGCGCTCCCTGGACAGCAGCGTGACCGCCGCTGCCATGTTGCCTCCGACGCTGTCGCCAGCCACGGCCAGGCGGTGCGCATCCAGGCCATGTTCCTGCCCGGATCTCTCGGCCCACCGCGCCACCGTATAGCACTCCTCGAGGGCCGTCGGGTATCTGGCCTCGGGGCAGAGCCGGTACACCGGGAACACGACGGCAGCCTGAGCTCCGACCGCGAGTTCGCGCACCAGCCGGTCATGCGTCTGCGTGCTGCCGAATACCCAGCCGGCACCATGGATATACACGATGACCGGCAGCGGAGTCCGCGCGTTCTGGGGTCGCAGGATGCGAAGCGCCACCTGCCCGCTGGGGCCGTCTGTTATGGTCAGGTCTTCTATGTCGATCGGGGGCCTGCTCACCGAGCCAGATTGCGCCTCATCGAGGGCGAGCCGTCCCTTTTCGGGGCCAAGAGTGAACAGCAAAGGTGACCTGGCAGCCGCCTCGACGAAGGCCTGCGCCTCGGGTTCAAGCTGAATCCAGTTGGTCATGGATCTGACTCCTCAATGACACCTGACAGCGCACAGCGTGTCTGCTGCAAAAGAGCGTTCCTTTATCGCTCCTCATTAAGTAAAGCCTGATCTACTTTACCCTGAAGACGCTTTGCCAGTTCGCGGGAAAACTCCACGACCACTTGCAAGGGGCTATGATACAGCTGGATATGTTCAATCAGCCCCTCAGTGTTGCGTGTTAGAATCGTGGCTCCGCCGACCTGTTTCCCAAAGGCTTTTCCTTGCCATTCGAGATACGTTTTCCTGCCATTGGTGGTTTCGTGCGTGAACGCTATGGTTTCATACATGCCGCCAGACGTAGCAGCGAAGAAAGCCGCGATGGCTTCAACGCCGACACAGGGGCCGTTGAGGACCGAAGCGTCAAGCGTCGGATGCGGAGCAAAAGCCTTGCCGAATTCGGCGGTGCCATTTTGTCTGACAATTGAAATCCAGTCGTGTCCTGGTACGTGCTGATCCATGATGGAATACCCTTCGGATGAGCGTGTGAGCAAGCGGTGTGTCCTAAAAAGTTGCTCTGTTATTCTTTCGCTCTCCCATAACGATGTTAACTGGACGCAGACTTCAGCTTCGCGATTTCATCGCGTGCCGCGGCCACTAATTCATCATTCGTGTGAGCATGGCCCCAGAGGCCCCAGCCCCCTTCTTTCGCTTCTGTTAAGAGCACCCACGTGCGTTCTTGAAGTGTTTCGTCACCGGCAGCAGTACTAACGAGCTTCGTAAGCTGTTCTACAACGGCTAACTGTTTTTTACGGTCTAGGGCACCCTCGTTTGTAAGTACCTGCACGCGTACATAGTTTTCGTCACCATCCACATTTGCGAGTGTGCCTTCTGGCAGCTCGTGCACGAATGCGGCTGTGTTTTTACGGAACATAGGGATATCAGGCACTCCCTCGATAGTTTTAACCGTATTTGCCGCATCAATTGCCAGTTGCTTAGTATCGGCAAAAGTACCAGCAACTGCGTAGATATCGATCATTGGCATAGCGTTACCCTCTCTGTCAGGATGAGTATTTGATGTTTAGACAAACAGGATCCCTCTGACATTCCATTCCCCTCACATCTCCGCAGCCCGATGGTTGCGGTTGGTGTGCCGACAGACTGCTCGCCTCCATCCTACGCCACTGTGCGAGGATGCTTCTGTTTTGTAGTATACTAGGCAGTGAACTCGAAGTCACCGGACATCGCGACACTTTCGCACCGCACATGCCTTCACATCGCAGCACTTGTGGGAAGGAGACGAAAAGGGAATGTCCATTAAGGGGTCCTCGTACCGCCAGCGAGACTACGCCTTTGGGCAGCTGATGCTGACCTTGCGCACGAAGCTCAAGTTGACGCAAACCGAATTGGCTGATCTGCTTGGCGTCAGGCGCCGCGCCGTGATCGATTGGGAGGGAGGCCTCACCTATCCGACTGTCGATCACCTCAAACACCTCGTGGTCCTGGCCATAGAGCGCCAGGCTTTCCCCGCCGGGCGTGAGGCAGAGGAGGTGCGTGCGCTCTGGCACACGGCCCGCCAGAAGGTGCTCCTCGATGAAATCTGGCTTGGCGCACTGCTGTCTTGTGCAGAGGCCTCGCCAGCATCAGAGCCAATCGAGGAGACCAGTGGCGCCACCCAGGCTCCTGCTCACCCTGCCAGGAGTGGGCCTCGCCTGGATTGGGGGAACGCGCTGACCGTCACGAGCTTCTATGGGCGCGAGTGGGAACTGGACCTGCTTTCTGAGTGGGTGGTCGAGGCGCGCTGCCGGGTGGTGAGCGTGCTGGGCCTGGGCGGCATCGGCAAGTCGGCGCTGGCAACGCAGGTGATGCATCGGGTAGCCGAGCGCTTCGAGGTGGTCATCTGGCGCTCCCTGCGCGATGTCCCCAGCTGCGAAGCGCTGCTGGATGACTGCCTCCAGGTCCTGGCTCCTCAGGAATTGCGTGGCGCGTCTTCCAGCCTCGAAAGCCGCCAGAGCCTCCTGCTGGACTGCTTGCGCAGCCGGCGGGTCCTGCTGGTCTATGACAACCTGGAGTCGTTCCTGGAGGAAGGACAGGACAGCGGTCACATGCGTGCAGGCTACGAGGGATTCGCCCGGGTGCTACGCCGGGTGGGCGAGACCGAGCATCAGAGTTGCTGGCTGCTGACCAGCCGGGAGAAACCGAGCGAGCTGGTGCCGCTGGAAGGCAATCAGGCTCCCGTGCGTGCCTTGCGCCTCGGCCGGATGGAGGCCCAGGCGTGCCAGCAATTGTTGGCCGAAAAGGGGGTGGCAGGCAGCACGTCCGAGCAACTGCGGCTGATCGAGGCCTACGCGGGCAATCCCCTGGCCCTCAAAATCGTGGCGCGGACCATCGTGGAGCTCTTCGATGGCCAGATCGCCCTCTTCCTTGAGCAAGGGGAGGTGATCTTCGGCGGGGTGCGTGCGCTGCTCGATGAGCAGTACGCCCGCCTCTCGGTGGTTGAGCAGAGCGTGTTGTTGTGGCTGGCGATCCTGCGCGAGCCGGTGACCCTGCAGCAGTTGCTGGCGGTGCTCGGCGTACCCCTGCGGCGCGCTCAGGTGCTGGAAGCGGTCGAGAGCTTGCGCCGCCGCTCGCTCATTGAGCCGAGCCAGCTGCAGGGGAGCTTCACGTTGCAATCGGTCGTGATGGAATATGTGACGGCACGGCTCATTGCGGAGGTGATCAGTGAGATCAAGCAGGGCCGATGCTCACGCCTGGTCGAGCATGGTTTGGAACTGGCTCCTTGCAAGGACTATGTGCGGCAGACCCAACAGCGCCTCCTTCTAGCCCCCATTCTGGCGCGCCTGCGCAGCTCCTACCCTGTGCGAACCGCGCTCGAGGAGCAACTCCTTGCACTACTCGGCGAGCTTCGCGAGCGGGAAGACTCCGCTCAGGGGTATGGACCGGCGAATCTGCTCGCCCTGCTGCGAGAGCATCGCGGGCATCTGCGTGGTCTCGACCTGTCGCATCTTGTGCTGCGCAGCGCGTATTTGCAAGAAGTCGAGATGCAGGATACAACGCTCTCCGGGGCACTGCTGCAGGAGTGCGCTTGGACGTCGACCTTCGGTGCCATCTGGGCCGTAGCGATCAGTCACGATGGACAGTACTGGGCAGCGGGCAGCAGGCGAGGGGAAATGTGGGTGTGGGCTCAGCAGACGCTACACCTGATCTGGCAAGCCCACTCAGACGTTGTCCGGGCGCTCGCCTTCAGCCCAGATGGACGCCATCTGGCCAGCGGGAGTTATGATGGTACGGTCAAAGTGTGGGAGGTGGAGAGCGGTACATTACTCTGGTCGGGCTCGCATACCACCTATATCTCTGGGATCGCCTATTCTCCTGACGGCACCGTGCTGGCCAGTGGAGGAACCGATGCAACGGTCCGACTGTGGGATGCGCAGACAGGCGCACTTCTCGAGACGCTCCCGCATCCTCATGCGATCTTTACCATCACCTGGAGTCCCGATGGGCACCTGCTCGCCAGTCTCGGCTTCGATGGGCAAATCAGGCTCTGGAAGAGACAGCAGAGCGAGCCGGCCACTTGCGTCGCGATCCTGGTGGGGCACACCAACTGGGGGATGGGACTGGCCTTTTCCTCCGACGGAAGCCTGCTTGCCAGCGCAAGCTGGGACCAGACGATCAAGCTCTGGGAGATTACCAGTGGAGGCGTCCGTCAGACGACGCTGGTCGGACAGACCGATCGGGTCCAAACGGTGGCTTGGAGTCCGGACGGACGGACTCTGGCAAGCGCCGGCTTCGACCACACCATTTGGCTCTGGGACATGGAGCAAAACACCTATCGGACGGCACTCCATGGGCATACGGGCGTGGTATTCTCTCTCGCTTTTCTGCCCGACAGCCGTAGACTACTCAGTGGCAGTGTCGATGGCACCTTACGGGTGTGGGACACGGAACGGGGACAGTGTGAGCAGATCCTGCAGGGCTACGCGGTCTCGCTCTATGATATCGCGTGGAGTCCTAATGGCACCCAGCTCGCCAGCGCCAGCTCGAATGGCTTGTTGACCATCTGGGATGTGGAGGACCTGACGCCACCCAGACTGCTCCAGGGCCATCGCTACCTCGTATTTGGGGTGGCATGGAGTCCCGATGGAAGGTGGCTGGCGAGTAGTGGATGGGATAATGCCATCCAGATTTGGGACGCGACCACCGGAACCAGTGTGCGCGTGATGCGGGACCCCGACGACCCCTACACCTCCTTCTATGGCGTCGCGTGGAGTCCGGACGGCAAGCTTCTGGCGTGTGGCAACTATCGGCAGGAGGTCCAGGTGTGGGAGGTCCCCACCGGCACCCGCCAATGGATCACCCGCGAACAGCCAGCCTCTGTCCGCCGGGTGGTCTGGAGTCCAGACGGAACGAGGCTTGCCAGTGCCGGTGATGATGGCACCGTTGCTGTGTGGAACGCCTCGGACGGGAGATTGCTCAAGCAACTGCCGGGACATCACGGCAAAGTGAACGACGTGGCCTGGAGCCGTGATGGAAAGTGGCTCGCCTCGGGCGGAGGCGGCGGAGACGGCGGCGAGTTGTTCGTGTGGGAGATGCAGAGCGGGGAGCGCGTGCGAGTCCTGTCGGGGCATCCTGGGATCGTGTATGCGGTGGCCTGGGGACCGACTGGCGCGGTCCTGGTCAGTGGTGGCAGCGATGGGATGCTCCGCTGGTGGGACAGGCACAGCGGAGAATGCGTACGGGTGAGCCGGGCGCATGAAGGAACAGTACAGCGGCTCCAAGTGAGTCCGGATGGGAAGTGGTTCGCCAGTTGTGGAGACGACGGGGCCATCCACCTCTGGGATCTCGAGGGCGGCGACCTGTTACGCACCCTGCGGCGTGATCGACCCTACGAGCGGCTGGATATCAGCGGGGCAAAGGGGTTGACGCAGGCGCAGAAGGCGTCGTTGCGCGCGTTAGGGGCCATTGAGAGGGCTCCCGTGCTCAGCATCTAGGATGCCCCTTAACGATGGTCACATCGAGCGTATCACCAAGAAGATTTCTGGCCGGGATGCGTAGGCCAGGCGTGTGGCGTAAGACCTGGCTTATCGGGTGGGTGCCGTCTGTTGTTCAGGGTGCAGGGTGCCAGTCTTCCCGGTCCGGATGCGCAAGGACAAGCAGTGGCGTGAGGCCCTGTCAACCCTCTGCAAGTCTGACACGACGGTAACTTTATTGGGTCACGATCTGGTCGTACATTCTACGAAGGACCGACATCAACTCGTAACGAAAAGCTGTGAGCAGAATATTACTTTTGTTACGAGATATAATTTGGCCCGTTTCGCTGCTATAATAAGGCTCAATACATACGCCGATGACACGAGGGGCAAGATAGTTATAACACAGTTATATTACCAGGTGAAAGCGAATAAAAGCAGCAAAACCTGTATAGTTGCAGTCAGAAAACAGCGCATCTGCTCTTTTCACCCTCTGAAAGATGGGTACAGAGCTGTGTTCAGCTTGCTTTGACCCTAGTGCTTTGTCGAGAAAACGCATCTATCGCTGCTTTTATACATAGTTACAAGTAAGCCTAGCTCTATATAACTATCTTGCCCCTCGTGTCATCGGCGTATGTATTG
>VBHI01000182.1 GCA_005881495.1 Chloroflexota bacterium | reverse complement strand
CACAGCAAAAGCCCTGACCTGAAACCACCAGGGCTTTATACGCTGTACCAAAGTGATAGGTACCATGGTGTGTATCTCGTCGGCCATCTCTCCACTCCTCCTTCGTCTAAACCAGGTACAATACTTAGTATACTGTGGTAGTTGTTGAGTTATCAATCGCCAAGAAGTATATCCTATCCTCGAAAGGTCAGATTACTGCACTCTTACTCACGCACGGGGTCATCGTGCCGCAGCAGCAAGCGCAGCGCGGGACGCGACGCCTCTCGCGCAAACTGGAGCATTGGAATGTCGCCGTTCGAGTTGCCCCCTGCCAAAATCGGACGCCGACCGATGCGGCTCCAGATGCGCACAGGTTTGGTAGGACCATCGTCCAGCACATCCGCCTCTGCTTGGTGGATGAGGTCGCCTCCATCCCCATCCTCGCGGTAACTCAGCGAGACTGTGCTGCCAATGACGTGCTCGGGCAGGATGCCGTACACCTCTTGCGTAATTGGTCGTATAAAATCGCGCCCGCCACCCCAGACGATAAAGTTGGTAAAACCGTGTGCTTCGAGATAGCGAAGGAGTTCGACCATCGGCCTATGCTACGTTCCTGATTCCTCCATCCCCGTACTTAAGTATACACGCGAAAGAATGAAAAGTCATGTGCTAGTGATAAATCATCTACATCTAGTTGACGGATTGCTCTTGCAACAATCTGTTGTCGGGCTCCATCCAGATGAAGGCGACCAATACGATGCTGCTCCGGGTCACTCCAATATAAAACAGCATTTGCCTTGATTGCGTTGACCAATACTTCAGGTTTGAGGTTCCCTATTCTGCTTGCAAATCTGTGCCGTCAGCCATAACTTTAGAATAGAATGAGCGTGAAGATCCAGAAAAACGGCCTTTTCCCCTTAGAAATATCCACCGTAAAATTAGAAAAAGTACTGGAATCCGCACTAATTTTAGAAAAAGAACTTTTGGAAAGTGCAGTTACAAAACACATCAATAAATGGTGCAAGGGAAGGCAATGTAAGTAATTTTGCGAACGGATGTACCCAGTGGCCATTACAGGTGAAGACCTTCGGTCACAACTTTTCCTCCTCAACGATTTTAGTATCTCTGGAAAGTAACTACTCAGGTACCATTTTCAAGCCGCCTCTAAAACTAAACAGGTTAAAGGAAATGATCACGAGGAAACCTCATGATCTGGTATACTGATGGAAGCAGCGGGAGAGCCTGAGTATTGGCTTGTGGCCTGTTCAGCAGTCGAGTGAACAGTGACCTCCTTCTCAAGATGGCTCCCCATCCATCCGGATAACAAGGGTCAATGAGACTTGTTGCAACAGCCATCGGCTTCTTGGGAAAGATTTCACTATGATAACACCCTGAGTAGTTATTCTTTAAGAGTTAAAATTCGCATTGCTATTACTTGAAAAATACAGAGATGTTGAGTATACTTTGTAGGTGAACAAATTCCTATGCTGAGTTTTATTCAAGCATAGAGTATTTTTAAAGGTGTTCCCCATCTTTATGAAGAAGGTGGAAAAATAACATCTTCCAGAGACTCCAATGAAGTTCAGCAACGACTTCAGTATAATATCGTATGCCTCAATCAATATGCCTAACGCAATAGCCTGCTGCTAGGGAGGACGAGGTATTAGCGTTTGCCTCAAATTGAGGCACCTTGTGGAGAAGCATAAACCTTGATTGTATAGTTGCCTAAGACAAGGGGGAATTAGCATGGTAAAAGCTAGAGCGAGCGTATTTGTAGGTTCTTCCACGGAAGCAAAGCCTATAGCTCAAGACTTCTGCACAGCATTGTATCGCTACTTTGTTGACTCGGGATTTTGCCTTGGTTTAAACCCATCAAATAGTGTCGATCTGAGCTCAAATTGCTCAGGATATATGTCCGAATCAGGCGCGATTTCCCGAGTCAACAAAGTAGCGGTATAATAATGCAAACGCCTTGCCACTTGGCTGGTGGGAGGCTACACAATTTAAGCCAATGCAAAGCACCTTTAGTGCGCTTTGGGAGGCTACACTGGATTTTGATTTTGGTCTATTCCTCCTCACTCCAGATGACACAATTGAAAGCAGAGGTGAAACGAACCTTTCCGCACGTGACAATGTACTCTTTGAACTCGGCCTGTTCCTTGGTAGGCTCGGGTCCGAGAGAACGTTTGCGGTAGTACAAGGAGATCCTGATCCACAAAAGAAAGTTAAAGTACTATCTGACCTTGCCGGGATAACCATTCCACGGTTTGAAGTACATGAAAATGAAATTGCCAGGACCGCGCATATCCGCAATGCGGCATCAGAAATTTCTCGTGTAATTCTTAAGATGGGTCGAAAGATGAGCGAGGTAAAACCAGCGCAGAGTTGGGGATATGACAGTGTAGAGGGAGTATTTAATGTCACGTTATCGGACCGTATTCTCGCTCAAAATCTAGCGGAATTCAGAAATAAGAAGCTCGCACTTGTAGCCACAAAGGACGATGATGAAGTATCCCCTGAAGATGATGAGCGGCTAGCTTTCGGCAGCATACGAAAAGTTCCTAACCCACTGGTCAACGATCTTCCCCTGCGCGTTCGAGTTCGAGATGCTTTAAATGTCAAAGCGGGGGATAGAATTTGGGCGCACCTTATGCTTGTTCCTCAGAATTATGACATACGAACTGCTAGAACAATTTCACAAATGGTGGATGAAGGGTGCGACCCTCTGCAAAGTTTGGGCAGACGAGTATCCCCTAGTCAGGAGAATAATCAATCTACCGGAGTGGAAGCATCGCGGATAGGAGAATAATTGCGAGTTCAACCTGAGTTTGGTTGAAACTGTAATAATCTTCTTTGCCTAAACGCTCATAACTGATGATCTTATAAGCCGATGAGTTGGCTACTAAAGAGAGGAGACAAAATATGAGCCTGGTTCTGGTGAGTATTAATTCGACGAGCCCAGATAGGGATTATTCCAATGCGGGCAACATACTCCATGAGGCAGGAGTAGAAGATGAGTGTCATATGTATGGATATACATGGATTTTCAATACTCCTTCAGCCCCAAGTGATATCTACCAAATACTGTTAACTCGCATTGTTGATCAGCGAGATCAGTTTCTAGTTGTACCTCTAGCCGGACCTTGGATACCCTTCAATTGTCAATCGGATGATGATTGTTTCCAACGCTCAGGAATGAGACAGAACCGTTAATGGGGTATGATGCCGTTCCAGATTTTTAAGTTCATTTCCGCCCGTGTTACCTCTTTTGCGTAACTACTCGGTAAAGAATTGTTCACGCTTGTAAAATAAGGCCGTGACAGTAGAAGAACGCACCACCCAACTGGAAAGAGAACTGGCGGACAACAGAAGCAGAGGGCCATCAAATACCTATTGGATGCTTTTCTGCTGCGAGTAGACCAGGTACTGACGTTTCTGGAAGATCTGAGCATTCCATTCACCTATAATCAAGCGGAACGGGATCTGCCCATGGTCAAAGCCAAACATAAGATTGCAGGCACCCTTCGTAGTGAAGCAAGGGCGACGGCCTTTTGCCCCATCCGCAGCTATCAGTCGAGGATGCGTAAGCAAGGTCATAGCATGCTGACCGCTTTGACTGCTGACTTTGTAGGCAAGCCTTTCCCTGTTGGCTGAGGCACCTGAGGAGTTACATCGAAATTTTGTATTGGCATTTTTATTACTCATTCCAATAAACTGAACCAAACATCTCATTAAAAGAACCAAATACTAGGCAAGAAAGTAACCACAAATCCCCCCCAAAAATGGAAGGCAGCAGTTTTCACGTCCAGAAAATGACGTGAAAACTGCTGTATAAACTCTAGTATTGAAACTCCGCTTAATTGGTTAGGTTAACATGGAGGGTCAGTATAGAGTATATGGAGAGTGGGCGACAAGGAGATTCGAACCCTTGACCCACTGCGTGTAAAGCAGTGCTTCTCAAACTACCCCTTTACTAGCTTGTAGAGCCAGTTTATACCCCCTAGACCCGCTGTGTCCAGTGAGTAGGCAGCAGGTCTGAAATTCGCTGCTTGCAACCAAACTTGCCCAAAAGCAACCAAACGAAACCAAAAAACAAGCACTGTTCGCTTGTTGCCTTTGCTGTGTTTTTCGGGTACACTTTACCCGGTACAGTTCTCTCCAAGCGGTTTGTCGTTTTGATATCACCTCACGTCGTCTGTAGCATTGAGCGTAAACATGCGTATGTCAAGGAAGCCACACAGTAAGAAAGGAGAACATCCAATGTCAACAGAAGAGAATAAGGCCCTTGCCCGGCGTCTTATTGAAGAGACCTGGAACCAGGGAAACCTGGCCACAGTGGACGAGCTGATGGCCCCCGGCCATGTTGGTCACCACTCTCTGGTTCCCAACCTACCACCTGGCCGCGAGCTCTACAAGCAGTACATCGTCAGGACGCGTACCGCCTTCCCCGACTTCCACGCCACGATTGAGGAACAGATCGCCGAAGGAGACCTGGTCGTGACGCGTTGGTCAGTCCAGGGCACTCACCAGGGGATGTTTCGGGGCCACAGCCCAACCGGCAAGCAGATGACCGTGACAGGGATCGTCATCGACCGCATTGTGGACGGCAAGGCGGTGGAAGGGTGGATGGAGATGGATACCCTCCATCAGATGCAACAGCTTGGCGTGACGCCCTAGCCGGGACAGCCCAGCTAGTGGCCCTTGCAGCTTTCTTCGCACGACAAGTCAGGAGCTTGATGGCGCAATACTCTCTTGCTGACAAGGATATATGGAAGACCAATCACGGTTGTGCTACGTCAAACGGTTCAAGGTTGACGACGATCGGTTCCTGTGAATTGCGCACAATCACCCATTGTGAGGGGGTGTCGGGCGATGGGTTGATCTCCTGGTGTGGCGCAAAGGGGGGCACATAGATGAAGTCGCCTGGCTCAACTTCCTCCTCGAACTGCATCCTGTCGCCCCAGCGCATCTTGGCATGGCCCGAAACGACATAGATGACGGTCTCGGTCTCTCCATGATGGTGTATGCCACTGACGACATTGGGCGCAACGACCGTGACTCCTGCCCAGAGGCCTTGCGAACCGGCTAACTGTTTGGAAACCGCCGCCACACGCTGCATTCCTGGCGTTTGGGGTGTGTTGGCATCAAATTGCTGTGGCTTGATAACACGGACTCGTTGCTCTATCGCTGCTTCTTGCTTGTCGCTGCTCACTTGCTGCCTCCTGCTTTATTGCTAGCTGGATACCAGATGATATACCCATTATAGCACCTGGTGCTCTGTCCCTACTTGACCAACAGTTAGGGTGGTTGTACTTTGACAGTAGAGTTGACAGCAAAACCGACGATTAAGAGCGGTTATCAACGAATTTGTACGAACAAAAATCCATGATCTCAGCTGTATTTATGTCCTCAAAAAAGTCTACAGCTCCAATCAAAACGCTGTTAGCCGCTACCAGGGAACGGTTGAGTTTTATCTTAATTCAGACTCGAAACTGTCTTGAAATATGGAGTCACCATACCACATCTGGACAAAAATACACCCCTGCACGCTCAATGACCACCACAAACAAGGGGTAGACAAAGCCCCTCATAGGCCCTATACTAAGAAATGCATTCCGACGCAAAGTAACGTCGTCTATAGTGGAACAGGGGAGAATACGTTTGAGCAAAACGAAAATACGTTGCAATACGTGCGGCAAGTGGTTTCAGTCGGCAAATGCTAAAGAAGTAACTTGCCCCGATTGCCTGCAAAAAGCAAGAAAAGAAAAAATGGCGGCTAAAGCAACACCCCCGCCAGTGACTAAAACGGGACAGGGCGCACAGGGCACAGAAACCCCAGCACGCTCAGTTCCACCACCACCCAAACCTAAACCTGCCGCCAGTGGGACAACTCACTGGCTTGATACTCAGGGTGACGTCAAAGTAGGCCAGCCCGATCAACCAGCTAAGCCGAAAATACCCTCCTCTCCTGTGGCACGAGACAATCGCGGTGGTCCCGGTACCAATCGCGATCATGATGAGCGTGTCTCCGGCGGCCCCGGCGGCTATCGTGGTCCCGGCGGCTACCGCGAGACCGATTATCGTAGCCCTGGCGGCTACCGCGAATCCAGCTATCGTAATCCTGCCCCCTATCGCGTGGGCGGCGGCATGGGCATTCCCGACACAGTCGAGCAACGCCCACGTCAACCAATGACGGGTCCAGGCGGACCACCTCGTGGCCCCCGTCCTGGAGCTCCTGTTGAGCCTCGCCAGGGCGGAAAACCGGCAGGATACAAACAAAAAACACCAAAACCCAAACCTGAGACACCGCCAAAGCCCAAGCGTGAGAAGATTCCACCTCCAGCGCCTTTTAAGCCGACAGAGGAGCAAATTGCCCAGGTCGAAGCGCGCTATAAAGAATTGGCCGTACCTACTGAGTTCGATGGAATTCGCACGCAGATTTCCAAGGAATTGAACATTCCTAAGACCGCTGTGAAGAAAATCGTTAAGGAGTACCGCGAAAAGCTAGAGATTCCAAGCTGGTGGGACCTCCAGACCTATAAAGGCGACGAGGAAGAGAAGGCAAAAATCAAAGCAATCTACGAACCTTATCTACCTCTCCCACCCGTAGGTATTCACAAAAAGATCGCCGAGGAACTCTCGCTCCAGCCCGGCGATGTCTACCAGGCCATCAAAGCTATACGCCTGGATATGAATCTACCACAGTATAACGATCCAGCCCTGCACGGACTGGAGCTACAACCTCGCAAGAAAGCTCAAAAAGCAGAAGGAGAAGAACAACAACCAGCAACACAGGCTTCCACAGAAGGGGAAGAACAACAACCAGTAGCACAGGCTTCCACGGAAGGAGATGAACCACTACCAGTAGCGAAGGGTAGTGCGGAAAGTCTCGAACAGCAACAGGCGCCGGAAGCAGAAGAGAGTGCGGTCAGTACAGAGGAGCAACCAGCGGGTGAAATTACCTCTATCGAAACCGACATAACCTTTCACAAAGAAAGTGACACCCTCGAAGTGACCGACCAGTCCACCCCAAAAGAGGGTGAACACACCGAAACCGTCGCAACCGCCACCGCCGAAACGAAGGTTGAAGGCGAAGCATAAATCACACAATAAAGTAGGGGCGACCCAAGGGTCGCCCTGCTCACCAACTACCATTGGCTGGAAACATCCTAGCTCACCAGCCGTTCACGTAATATAGTAGGGGCGACCCTTGCGGTCAATACAATTCAAATAAAGAGAACAGGGTGAAATACGCGTGCAACAACGGCACGAGCGTTCCACTCGTGTTGTACGGGCACAACGGGCGCAATGAATTGAGGTCCCTACATCATCCCTCGCCATCGATGCTCTTGATTCTCCCTATTTGAAATGTATTGACCCTTGCGGTCGCCCTGGCAATAATTCGCAGGACCCGTATAGTATGTTGGTTAGGAGGCGTTCTGGCCTTTCAGACGGTTGAGAAGGCAGAAAAAAACAGAAAGAGGTTGTCTGTTTATGAGAACAGCGATTGTCACAGGTGCAGCAAGGGGCATTGGTTTTGCGATCGCCGAAAAGCTTGTGTCTGCGGGAAACCGAGTCGTTGTGGTCGACGTGCTCGATACTGTGCATGAAAGCGCGAAACAACTGAACAATCCGTCGCGTGTTCTTGCGATGC
>VBHI01000181.1 GCA_005881495.1 Chloroflexota bacterium | reverse complement strand
CCTTTGCCTCAAAGGGAGGTTCCACCTCGCGACAAATCTGTTGCGCCATTGGACAACGCGTATGAAAACGACATCCGGTAGGAATATTGATGGGACTCGGTAAATCGCCTGACAGGATGATACGCTGCCGGCGCTTCTCAATTTTTGGGTCAGGAATTGGTATGGCTGAAAGCAAAGCCTGGGTATAGGGATGCTTTGGAGAAGCGTAGAGTTCGTCACGATCGGCCAGTTCGACAATTTTTCCCAGGTACATCACCGCGATACGATCGGCCACATGGCGCACAACACTGAGATCATGCGAGACGAAGAGGTATGTCAAGTTGAACTGCTGCTGTAGCCGTTGCAGCAAGTTCAGTACTTGCGCGCGAACTGAGACATCCAACGCCGAAACAGGTTCATCGGCAATCACAAACTCAGGATTAATCGAAAGGGCACGAGCAACAGCGATGCGCTGGCGCTGCCCGCCGCTGAACTCGTGTGGATAGCGATCAATGTACTCAGAACGCAAGCCGACGACACGCAAAAGTTCTACTGTACGATCGTTAATCTCCTTGTTCGAGCCTATACGATAGATATGCATTGGCTCGGCAATTAATGATCCAATTGTGAAACGCGGATTCAGCGAGGCAAAAGGATCCTGAAAAATCATCTGCACGCGCCGGCGCAACTGGCGCAATTCCTCACCACCCATAGGAGCCATGTCCTTGTCACCAAACATAATTTGTCCGGCAGAAGGTTTATAAAGTCGCACGATTGTACGACCAATGGTCGTTTTGCCGGAACCACTTTCACCTACAAGCCCCATAGTCTGCCCACGCTCAATGCTAAAACTGACGCCGTCGACCGCGCGCACATAACCGATTACACGCTGCACAATAATGCCTTGTGTCAAGGGGAAATGCATCTTGAGGTCACGGACATCTACCAAAGTTTGACTCGCTACAGCAGTTTCTGCCATCTACTTTTCCTCCAATGCCGGTCGAGTACTCGCTGATTGAGCATTCGCGGCGGCAAGCACCTTCTCAATTCTGTTCTGACGTCGCTTCTCTGCATATGCCTGCTCCTGCGGGTCGGTCACGTCAACCCAGCAGGCTTTGCGGTGTGCTGCATTTCCAGCTACCGGATCAAGTGGAGGCATGGTGCGGCAGATCGCGCGCGCAAAGGTACAACGCGGCATGAATGGACAACCTGGAGGTGGTTTCAGCAGATCAGGTGGAGCGCCCTCGATAGTTCTCAATTCGGAGCGGCGCTGCTCATCAAGGCGCGGAACTGAGGCCAGTAATCCTAACGTGTAGGGATGCCGGGGATTGGCAAATATTTCATCCGTAGGCGCCGTCTCGACCACTTTGCCGGCATACATCACCACTACCCGGTCGGTCATACCGGCGACAACACCGAGGTCGTGAGTAATAATAACAACCGCGGTTCCAAACTCATTACAGACTCCATTAATTAATTCAAGAATCTGCGCCTGTACAGTCACGTCCAGTGCAGTTGTTGGTTCATCCGCAATGAGCAGTTTGGGATTACACGCCAGCGCAATGGCAATCATCACGCGCTGGCGCATTCCACCACTGAACTGGTGCGGATAGGAATTGATACGCTCGGCAGCAGCGGGAATGCCGACCTGTTCCAGCAAGGAAATGGCGCGCATTTGTGCTTCGTCCTGGCTCAACTTCAAGTGAATACGCAGCGCCTCACCAATTTGTTTGCCCACGGTCATGGTCGGATTGAGGCAAGTCATGGGGTCCTGAAAGATCATACCGATCTTGCCGCCACGTATGTTGCGCATAGCGCTTTCAGGCAAATCGAGTAGGTCTTGATCCTCAAACAATACAGAGCCACCAGCGATTTCCCCTGGTGGTTGTGGGAGCAAGCGCATGATTGAGAGCGCTGTGACACTCTTGCCGCAGCCGCTTTCGCCTACCACGCCTAACTTCTCACCTGATTTGATGGCAAAACTTACACCATCGACGGCGCGCACTTTCCCAGCTTTTACCTTAAAGTAAGTTTTTAGATCCTGAACCTCTAGCAGATACTCTCCCAAAATCGTAGCTCCTTTTACAAGCTATATACCTAACGTTCAGTCATGTAGGGATCAAGTGCATCGCGTAGACCATCGCCCACCAGGTTAAAGCTCAGCACCGTTACGAAGATCAGAAAACCAGGGATGAACACGAGCCAGGGAGCGAGTTCATAGAGAGCCTGACCGTCGGCGATCATATTGCCCCAGCTTGCGGAGGGGGGATGGAGACCAAAACCAAAGTAGCTCAAGACCGATTCAAGGATGATGTTTGCGCCCACCAATAAGGTAGCGTTTACGATGATCGGCCCGGCGGCGTTGGGCAGCACGTGGCGCATCATGATGCGGAAGTTCCCCGCCCCGATGGTTCGCGCCGCCAGCACATACTCACGCTCCTTTAGAGCCAGAAACTCCCCTCGTACAAGACGCGCCGCATACGTCCAGCCAAAGATAGCGATCAAGAAGACCACACTTGCGGCCGAGCCGTTGCTGAAACTAGCCGAGAGTACAAACAACAGGAGATAGAGTGGCACAGCCAGGATAACATCCGTAAAACGCATGAGGATGTTGTCTACAACGCCACCAAAGTAACCTGCCACTGACCCTATCCCAACACCAAAGATAATCGCCATCAGCATCGAAGTCAGACCTACCAGCAGCGAGACCTGCCCTCCCGCCATGGCACGCGCAATCTGATCACGTCCGACATCATCCGTTCCGAAGGGATACCTTAGTGAAGGTGCTTGTGATGCATCAACCGGGTGGATGGCATCTGGCTGATTGTGCCTGGAGATGGTTGGACCTAAAAAACAAAAGAGAAACATGAGTATCAGGACGGCCGCTCCCATGAGGGCAGCCTTATTCCGTATAAAGCGGTCGAAGATGATACGTGACTGGCTGCGGCGCTTCTGTACTAGTTCTGGTGTGAGTTCCAGAAGAGGCTCGACTTCTTCTTCGGAGGTTGTAACATTGAGATGTCCGGGTATGTCCACAGATGTCTCCTTCTCTCAACATGCTATGAGTAGCGAATGCGCGGATCCATCACTCCGTAGAGGATGTCTGCTATCAGGTTAAAGAGTATGACAAAGAATCCGCTAAGCATCAATATTGCTAAGAGTACAGGGTAGTCACGGCTTTGGAGGGAGTCAAAAAACAGGGAGCCCATGCCAGGCCAGGCAAAGATGGTTTCTGTAATCGTCGCGCCACCGGCTATCGCCCCAATGTCGATTGCGACGACGGTAATCAGTGGGATCACCGCATTGCGTAGAGCGTGTCCCACGAGCCTGGACGTAGGGCTTACCCCTTTCGCACGAGCGGTACGCATGTAGTCTTGCTTCGTGGTCTCAATCAGTGATCATAAAATGCGTTGAAGGGATCAAAGGTGTAGCCAAGGGAAGCAGTGCCCGAGACGGGAAGCCAATGCAACTGTACCGCAAAAATGTCCTGGAGAAACAGGCCCAGCAGAAAGGCGGGCAACGCTAAACCAAAGTACGAGAGGGTGGTCACGGTGTAATCAAGCGCGGAGTTCTGCCGGACCGCTGAGATCACACCCAGGAAGATCGCCAGTACCAGGGCTACCACGAGAGCAATGCTAAACAACTGGAGCGTATTGGGAAAACGCTGAGCAAGCACCTGGGAAACGGGCTGACTGGTGGCAAAGGAGCTGCCAAAGTTTCCAATCAGAAAATTACCTATCCATTTCAGATACTGGATGGGGAGAGGATCATCCAAACCAAAGCGCGCGCGTAAGGCAGCTCGCCCCGCAGGGTCCAGGTGAGGATTAAATATCACCTGCTCTGGCCCACCCGGCAATGCATGAATCAGGAGAAACATGAAAATAGACAGTAAGAACAACAAAGGAATTGCCTGCAACGACCGCCTGATAATATATCGTCCCATGGGCACCTCCAAATGAGCTTACGATGGGGTAGGAAATCACTACAAGTAGTTTACCATATTTCTATACCTGTATGTCAATGGGGATAACCAAACATGGCGTAGAAACAGTGTGAGGACAGTGTTTGCAACTGCCCAATCAGCTAATGGGCCATCCAGACTACGGAAGGAAGCCTCTGGTTAGAGAACTCTACGAGAACCTGACCAGAGGCATTGTCATGCTACAATTACTGCTACTCTAAACGAAGTAGTGTCTAGACATTACCTAGCACGTCCCACCAGTACACCACCATTCCCAGACATTGACCGTCTCCGAGGCCCCCAATGGACCAGGTGCGTAGTTGTGTGTCGTCTTCTTGGCTATACCGGGATCCAACGGACTATACAGAATGACGAAGGGAATTTGGGTCAGCTCAAGGTTGTGGATCTGATTGAAGGCCTGCTGGCGCGCAGCTGGATCACCAGCGCTCTGCTCAGCCTTGAGGAAACCTTCCATTTGCTGGTTGCAGTAGAAGCTCCAGTTCTCACCATTTGTGCCCTGCTGAGAGCAAGCCAGGAGAGAAGCATCGTCTGGATCATACACGTACGAATTCTCGAACTCTCCCAGGTCATGCTTGCCACCAGGCATGAAGGTACCGAAGAAGGTGCTGGCGGGGTAGTTCTGGATGTTTATCTTGATGCCGATATCCTTGAAGTTCGACTGAATAATCGCCTCGTCGGCGGCGCGCCAGGGTTTGCCCGTCGTTGTCGAGTAGGTAAACTCCAGCCGCTGGCCATTTTTCGAACGAATACCATCAGAGCCTCTTACCCAGCCATGCTGATCAAGCAGGGCATTGGCGGCAGAAGGGTTGAATTGCGGACAGGCAGCATCCGCCTGAAAGCCGGGATTAAAAGACCGTCCGTGATCGGTACACAAGGGTGCAGCCGATCCTAGACGGGCCGTTGATATGAGGGTATTTTTGTCAATCGCCATTGCCATGGCCTGACGTACCTCTAGATTTTTGCCAAGAATGGGGTTCTTGAGGTTGATGATCATAACCTCGTAGTTTGAAGAGTTGGGATTGACGGCCAGCAAGTAGTTCGTCAGGCCCTTGTATACGGGTGTCTTGCTTACATCGAGGAACCAGGACGAGGTGATCGAACCAGCCTGGAGATCTTTGAGGATGGTATCCTCGCTGGCTATCGGGCGGAAGATAATTTTATCGAGGTACGGCAGCCCCGCAGATGCTTGATAGTAGTTTGTATTGCGGACGACCGTGTAGTGATCACCATGCACACTCTCACTCATCTTGAAAGGACCACTCGTGACACTGGGATTCAGGCTATCAGAGGATTTCAGGATGGCATCGGGGGCCATACTGCTGAAATGGTGAGCGGGCAACGGCGCGCCCACACCATCCGTCCACAAGGCCAGGAATCCTACATACGGCTGCTTAAGGTGGAAGGTGATCGAGAGCTTGTCGGAAGAGACATCGGCAGAGGTAATCAGGTTGTAGCCGACAGTGCTGGCTGCACCAAACTTGGGGTTATCCCAGAGCTGCCAGGTATAATTGACATCATCAGCAGTGTATGCTTGACCATCGGACCACTTCAAGCTCGGCTTCATCTTGATCGTCCATGTTTTGAGATCCGCGCTGATGTCACCATTTGCAACGGTGGGTACTTCTGATGCAGCGCCGAGGGTAATTTGGCCTTGATAATTGCCAACGAAGAGTGGAGCGTAAAGCGACTGCTCGACTACGGTGTCGAACGTCTGCGAATCGCCGTTAGGAATCAGCGAGCCAGGCTCATTGGGGATGTCGTCGATCCAGGTGCCTCCCTTTACAGGAGCGCCACTGCTTGTTGAACTGGGAGTCGTCGGTGTACCGCTCGCGCCACAGGCGCTGAGGATAAGCATCAGCACTGCTGCGAGGGAAAAGGCAATCATCAGAGATCGCGATTGGGGTCTCTTGAGCATCATGTCCTCCTCAGAATAAATAACAAGATGTAATGTACAGGTTTATTCGCCATCGTGCGAGAACCATTCCTGTTGAAAGGTCGAGTAGTCACCTCCTCATACTGTTTGAGTAGTCACCTCCTAAATACTGTTTAAAGAAATGGGCGCCAGGGTGAGAGCATCGTAATGTAGACGCCCTGAAACCAGCGTTATATTATATTACGTCAATGATTTGAAACATCTCACATAAATGTGACTAATGCTCTACGATAAAAATTGAACTAGCATTGACCTTTGTCACACCACCACTCCCAGATGTTGACCGTCTCCGCAGCGCCCTCTGGGCCTGGGTTGTAGTTATGCACAGTGAGCTTATGCATACCTATATCGGATGGGCTGTACAGGACGATGAACGGATAATCCAGCAGATAAATCTGCTGGATCTGATTGAAGACCTGCTGGCGCGCTAAAGGATCAGACATCTGCTGCTCTTGCAGGTGCAGTTTATCCAGGTTGGGGTTGCAATAGAAAGCGATGTTAAACCCGGCCGGAGGGAACTGATTACAAGCGAAAACAGACGAGTCATCAGCATCGTAGGTCAGCGAATTCTCGAACTCGGCGATGTCATATTTGCCTGCTGCCGCACCAGTGGCAAGTGAGGCATTGCCACCCGTCAGGAAGAACCCGTAGAACGTGCTGGCGGGATAGTTCTGTATCTCAAGCTTGATACCAATCGCTTTGAAATTTTGCTGCAGGATCAACTCGTCCCCTGCGCGCCAGAGGTTGTTGGCTGTTGTAGAGTACTGAAAATCGAGTTTCTCTTTGCCTTTGTAACGATAGCCACCGGCGTCTTTCGATGTCCAGCCGTCCTGGTCCAACAACGCGTTGGCAGCGACAGGATCAAATTTCGGACAGGGAGCATCGCGCTGATAGCCTGGTTTGAGCGAAGCTGCATGGTCTGTGCAAAGCGGCGATGCTTGTCCACTACGAGCAGTATCGATCAACGCCTGGTGGTCGATTGCCATCGCAATCGCCTGACGTACTGCTTGATCCTTACCCAGAATAGGATTGTGGAAGTTAAAGTATATCGCCTCGTAGTTAGTTGATAGAAGATTGGCTGTCAGCTTGTAGTTGGTCAGCCGCCGGTAGGCTCTCGTCTGTGTGACATCCAGGAACCATGAGGAATCAACTGTGCCCGCCTGGAGGTCCTTAAGAATGGTATTCTGGTTGGTGACGATGCGGAATATGACTTGATCAAGGTAGGGCAGGCCTTCAGCTGCGCGATAGTAGTTGGAATTGCGCTTCACGGTGTAGTGGTCACCTGGTTTGCTATCAGCCATGATAAAAGGGCCACTGGTAACGGAAGGGTTCAGGTTATCGGGGGAAGAGAGAACCTTGTCGGGAGCCATGCTGCTGAAATGGTGAGCAGGCATAGGTGCATTCAGGCCATCCGCCCACGCAGAGAGGAATGGCTCGAACCCAGACTTCAGATAGAACGTGATGGTCAAGTTATCAGAAGAGACGTCCGCTGAAGTGATCAGGTTAAGACCTGTAGTATTGGCCGCGGCAAACTTGGGGTTGGTCCATAATCTCCAGGTAAAGTCTACGTCTCGCGCATCCAGTGGCTGACCATCGGACCACTTGAGACCGGGGCGCAGGTGGAATTTCCAGATCGTGAGATCGCTGTTAACGCCGCCATTGGCAGTCGTCGGGATTTCGGTCGCCAGACCGGGATGCAGGGTACCCTGAGCATCACCATAGAAAAGCGGGGCATAAATGGCCTGGTCGACCATATCCGCGAACGTCTGCGAAGAGCCATTCGGAATGAGAGAGGTGGGCTCTTCAAACAGGTCGTCGGTCCAGGTGCCACCTTTGACAGGCGTTGCAGGCTCCACCGTGGAGGCAGCACAGGCGCAGAGGAACAGGATCAGCACTGCGACGATGGAAGAGGTAATCATCAGAGATCGCGATTGGGGTCTCTTGAGCATCATGTCCTCCTCGAAAAAATAACAAGATCTAAGGCACGGGTTTATTCTCAGTCATGTGAGAACCGTTCCAGTTAAAAGGATAAGTAGTCACATTCCACACTTTTTTAGAAAAGATGGGCATCAGGGTCAGGATATCGCATTTTGACGCCCTGATGCTAGTGCTATTTTATTATAAGGCATGGTTCAAATGCACTTGACGAGTATGGTATTATTTCGGATGAAGTCCCCGTAGCTCAGTGGATAGAGCATCGGTCCTAAGTTTTCTTTTTTTCATAGCATGTGCTATACTATTCTCGTGCTGGCGTAGCTCAGTGGATAGAGCGCTTGCCTCCGGAGCAAGAAGTCGTGGGTTCGAGTCCCGCCGTCGGCGTTACATGTCGTAGTACTTTCTGGAACATCTATTCAACTGGCTATTGACATTCTTCAATCTCTCCTGTTATGCTTGCAATGTTGAGAAAACGTCGGAGGGATTCGGGAAATGGCATCTAATCAACCACCTTTTACCACTCATACACAACCGCACTCAGATCATCATATTTCGCAGCAGCAGACATTACCACATGTAGCTGCAACCAGTTCACCACTGCCAATGCCGATTCCTGCAAGTCCCGCGGATCCAATGGTTATTTCACGACCATCCATCAAACGACGACTTCAGATTCTCATCCCCATCGTAATACTCCTGCTCCTGGTACTGGTCATTTACTTCGTCTGGAAAGGCTCTACTGCTCCCAATCCTCTTTCATCGAATTCAAGTATCACTCAACAGAACTTTGGGAATAGCCCGGCATCAACAAGCTCAAATACGGCGGCAACAACCTCTACAGATAGCGGCAATATTCAGGTCTATATCGTGGGGGCTGTTACACATCCAGGAGTATATACTCTTCCGACAGGGGCGCGAGTCTACGCCTTGTTACAGGCAGCTGGCGGTCCGTTGCCCAAAGCAAACCTGGTCGCACTCAATCTAGCAGCGAAATTGACCGACGGAGAAGAAGTATATGTGACATTGATAGGTGAAATACCGCCGACGTACCTGGGTGGAGTACCGGGTCCTGGCAATGGTACACCCAACAGCAATTCAACGGGCCAACTTGTTAATATCAACACGGCTAGCGCCGATGAGTTGCGAACAAACCTGCATATTAGCAGCACAACAGCACAAAACATCGTCAACTACAGGATACAACACGGTTCCTATTCGTCGATTGACCAATTACTACAAGTCGTGAGCAAATCAATTTATGACCGCATTAAGGACCTGGTCACGATTTCATGAGTTGCTGTTCCTGACCAACTTATCCGCAAACCTTTCAGGCGACAGCAAGCATAAACCAGTAAGTTATTCTATTTCCCCGTGAAAAGGTAGTCGTTAAAATCACATGGTAGAGAGTGAGAGTAGAGCATTTGACCTGCGTGGCCTGGTACTGGTCGTTGTAATTGGGGCGTGGATTGCCGGTATCCTGCTCGGAAAATGGATTCCCTTGCCTGCACTGGCGCTGCTTGTTGCCGCTTTTATAGCACTTCTTTGTCTCATTTTGTACTGGCACAATTTTCAGGTGCGGACGGGTATGCTTATTATCATATTCCTGTTGCTTGGCGCCTGGCGATATACAATTTCTTCACCCGTTAACGATATTACGGCCATCTCAGCAAACATTGGGGCAGGCACGCTTGAAGTACGGGGTAGTGTCAGTGACGAACCAAAAGTGGAGGGGAAAATCCGCTTATTGCTCATTGCGGTCAGTAGTACCAGCAAAAACGGAGGCACATCCTGGCAATATGCGCATGGACAACTGGAAGTAGAAACACTTGGCGGAGCAATAGAGAACCCTTACGGGGCTAATTATGGAGATGATGTTGAACTACGAGGTAAACTCCAGATACCTCTGCCACATGCTCCACCAAATATTTTCGCCAGTATGATCTTTCCTCGTATCAGTGTAAGTGGAACGGGCGGAAACCCAATTATTGCTGCGCTCTATCACCTGCGCGTTGCGCTGGCAACCAATATCGGCCAGTCGCTGCCACAACCAGAGGCAGCGCTTTTGACCGCCATTGTACTCGGACTGCGCACTCCCGCACTCAAATTCCTCGCTGTGGCGTTTAATGTGACCGGCACCGCGCATTTGATTGTGCCATCTGGC
>VBHI01000180.1 GCA_005881495.1 Chloroflexota bacterium | reverse complement strand
CTGCTCGTGGGTATAGTGTTGCTCTCGTAGAGAAAGTGGACTTTGCCAGCGGCACGAGCAGCAAATCAACGAAACTGGTCCATGGAGGCATTCGTTATCTGCCAAACTTTGATTTTGCATTGGTGCATGAGGCTCTTGTTGAGCGGGGCCTTCTCTTACAAAATGCCCCGTTTCTGGTGTCCCCGGTACCGTTTGTCCTGCCATTGTATAAAGGTGATCGTCATCCTGTAGGAATGCCGATTACCACTCCGGGAGGCATAGGTCTGGGAGTGCTCCTTGATATTGGGCTTTGGATGTATGATGGCCTGGCCGGACGCCGTAATATTAAAAGGCATCGCCATTTGAAACGCGCGGGTGTACTGAAGCTGGCTCCAGCCCTTAACGCCGAGGGTTTGAAGGATGGCTACATGTACTATGATGCGCAGACGAATGATGCCCGTCTCACCATGGCTCTGATTCGTACCGCAGCTCAACATGGGGCTGTAATCACCAACTATACAGAAGTCACCTCTTTTATTTCCGAACAGGGTAAAATACAAGGTGCGCATATTCATGATCGCATTGGTAATCAAGATATGGAGGTACACGCCCGGCATGTTGTGAATGCGGCGGGAGTGTTCTCCGAGGAAGTAGAGGCTCTAACTGGTACGGAGCCGCTTGTACAGGTTCAGCCGAGTAAGGGGGTACACCTCGTACTCTCTCGCGAAGATCTCAAATTGGGAGATGCGGCGATTGTTTTACCGGAAACAGAAGATAAGCGCATCCTCTTTATTGTTCCATGGGAATCCCGGGCAATTTTTGGCACGACAGATACAGGCTCTGGGGATCTCGATCATCCAACGGCTTCAAAGGTGGATATCGCTTATCTGCTGAAGTACCTCAACCGCTATCTTTCGGTTTCGCTAACCGAGGAGAACATTATCAGTACCTATGCGGGTTATCGCCCTTTGGTGAGTTCCCGAAAACCTGGACGCTCGACTGCGAAGCTCTCACGTACACATGCTGTCCTGGAAAGTCCATCCGGACTTGTCACCATTGTCGGTGGAAAATTAACAACCTATCGACGTATGGCCCAGGATACTTTAGATGTACTCAATCGTCGTGACGGCTCTCTCGTATTACATCCCACCCAATCATTGCCCTTACAGGGGAGCGCTGGTTGGCCTGCATTGAAGCGTGACCTGGAAAAGAAAGGCGCCGCGCTGGGACTCAGTCCGAAAACGCTCGCGCACCTGGGGAGAAACTACGGGTCAGAGGCGCTTGCGCTGCTTGATCTGATTATTGTCGACCCATCACTGGCTCAACTTCTCATCGATGACCTACCATACATTCGAGCAGAGGTTGTGTATGCCTGTCACCATGAGATGGCAATGACACCATACGATGTTCTGGCTCGCCGTACCTCGATCACCCTGGAAGACCGCCAGCGAGGTTTAGGCATTGTCGATGAAGTTGCTACACTGATGGCAAAGGAGCTCCAGTGGTCTCCTGAACAACAACAGTCTAAGGTTGCAGCTTTTCGTAGTGCGATGGAAGCGCAAATCGCTGCCGAAAAAATTGGAGTAGCGTGAGCGCTTCTCTTTTGGTGTCTATTCTTGAAACATAGAGGCAAAGAAGCACCCGGTGCTTCGTTTGCCTTTGTGAGTATGTAGTTCCCTGGAGGAGAGATCATGAAAAAATTGATCAATAAGCCTGAAGATGTCGTCAAAGAGGCGCTGGCAGGGATGCTAGCTGCCCATTCTGATTTGATCCGTGTTGATATCGAGCAACAAGTCATCGTGCGCAAAGATGCTCCTGTCAAAGGCAAAGTAGGCGTTATATCTGGCGGCGGAAGTGGCCATGAACCCATGCACGGTGGGTTTGTTGGTTTCGGTATGCTTGATGCTGCTTGCCCTGGAGCTGTCTTTACTTCTCCCGTTCCCGACCAGATGCTGGCAGCTACTCGTGCCGTCAATGGCGGAGCAGGCGTACTGCATGTTGTAAAGAATTACACCGGTGACGTACTCAACTTTGAAATGGCCGCTGAACTGGCTGCCGCAGACGGTATCGATGTGGCAAGTGTTGTCACCAATGACGATGTCGCGGTACAGGACAGCCTCTATACGGCGGGACGACGCGGTGTCGGAGTCACAGTCCTGCTGGAAAAAATCGTCGGAGGATTTTCTGAGACAGGTGCACCGTTAGACAAGGTAGCGGCACTGGCACGCAAAGTCAATGAACATGGCCGCAGTATGGGTATGGCCCTGACCTCCTGTACCGTGCCAGCAGCTGGAAAGCCCACCTTCGAGTTAGGCGAAGACGAGATGGAAATCGGTATCGGCATTCACGGCGAACCGGGAAGACGTCGGGTCAAGCTTGCCTCGGCTGCTGAAATTACTGAAATGTTGGCAGCTCCTATTGTTGAAGACCTGGACCTCAAGTCCGGTGAACAGGTCCTGGCTTTCGTCAATGGCATGGGTGGTACCCCACTGATCGAGCTCTACATTGTATACGATATGCTCAATCGCATCCTCGGTAGGAAAAATATCACGATCGCACGCTCGCTGGTCGGCAACTTCATTACTTCGTTGGATATGGCCGGTTGTTCCATAACCCTCGTGCGGCTCGATGACGAATTAACAAAATACTGGGATGCGCCTGTGCATACTCCTGCCCTGCGTTGGGGCATGTAGCTTTGTCCGCCTGCCTTTGATAGACTGTTCGTCCATAGTAGGGGCGACCCTTGGGTCGCCCTGCTGGCCTGTGTAGCCTGGCTGACTGTTGCTTGTGGTCGCCCTGCTGGCCTGGCTGGCCCCGTCCACTTGTTCTCTCAAGACATGTATATATAAAGGAGGGTATATGCTTTATGACCAATGAGGACAACCTGCGCTGGTTAAAGCGTATTGCAGAGGTGTTACACGAGAATGCTGCCTATTTAACGCAACTTGATTCCCCTATTGGCGATGCTGACCATGGCATAAACATGGATCGCGGCTTCAAGGCAGTGAGCGACAAGTTTTCAACTATGGCAACGATGGACGTCTCCAACCAGTTAAAGACGGTTGGTATGACGCTTGTCTCGACAGTGGGGGGAGCCAGCGGGCCACTCTATGGAACGGCATTTTTACGGGCCGGTACAGCTGTCGCAGGTAAACAGGACATCGAAACCGCGGATGTGGTTGCCCTGCTCGACGCATTTTTAGGGGGTATAGTGGCTCGTGGTAAGGCACATCCCGGCGAAAAGACCATGGTAGATGCATTGACCCCTGCTGTGGCGGCAGCTAAACAGGCTCAAGCCGAAGGTGTAACACTGCATGAAGTGGCATTACGAGCCAGCCAGGCTGCTGAAGAGGGCACGAAAGCTACCATTCCACTCCTTGCTACGAAAGGCCGGGCGAGTTATCTTGGCGAACGGAGCATCGGGCACCAGGATCCCGGTGCAACATCCAGCTGGCTCATACTACGCAGCCTGGCAGAAACTGTGTAAGGATATAGCGTAGGGTGCCACGTCGTATTTTTTTCAAAGCGTGGCATCTCTCTACACATCTCTCTACAAAGGTACACGTGACTATGACTGTAGGGCTGGTAATCGTTTCACATAGCGCCCAACTGGCCGCTGGTGTTGCAGAGTTGGCTGGACAAATGACCCAGGGCGCGACCCCCATTGCCGCGGCCGGAGGAGGTGCAGATGACATACTCGGCACTTCTGCCGATAAAATTCTTGCAGCAATTCAGTCCGTTGAGGGGCCAGATGGCGTACTTGTCCTGTTAGATTTAGGAAGCGCAATACTGGCTGCCGAAATGGTGCTGGAGATGCTAGATATCGAGCAACAACATCGCGTTATGCTCAGTTTTGCGCCTTTGGTGGAGGGTGCTGTCGCGGCAGCCATCGAAGCTTCGCTTGGTCGTACCCTGGCAGAAGTAAAGCAAGCAGCAGAAAAAACAGCGAATGTAGCACAGCTGAAACTATTGAAACCCCTCAGTGCAACTCAGGAAGAACCGGTTGAAGCTGCTCCCCCTCCTTCTCCATCGCTACAACCAGGCTTTCTTGAGGAACAACTCACTCTAACCAATCCTTCGGGCTTACATGCCCGTCCAGCCAGTCTTTTTGTACAGACTGCGGGACGTTTTCGTGCCCAGGTAGAGGTCACCGGGCGCGGCCGGCAAGCAGAAGCCACTAGTATAATCGGAGTGCTCTCGCTGGGTATACGCAACGGCGATGCCATTACTCTTCGCGCAAGTGGAGAGGAGGCAGAGGCCGCTTTGAAGGCGCTGAGAGAACTGGTGCATGCCAACTTCTATGAAACAGCCCCTGAAGTAGCAGTAGCAGAGCAGACGCATCCTCAAGAAACTAGCGTACAAGAGGCTCTCAGCGTTCCCACGCCTTTGCCTGCCTCTCAGGAAGTACAGAACGTGTGGCAGGGTGTGCCGACTTCGCCTGGCGTGGCCACCGGCCCTGCTCTTCTTTATACCTCAAGTAGCCCTCCTTTAAGTGAGGTAGAACGCCTGGCCATTTCTACAGAACAAGTAGTTTCTGAACAGGAACGCTTGCGTAGCGCTTTATCCACTACTGCCAGTGAGCTGCACGTATTAACAACAAGTTTAGAGAAGAGTATTGGTCAACGTGATGCAGCGATATTCGAAGCACAGGCACTGATGCTGCAAGACCCTGCCCTGCTTGAAGGCGTGCTCCATCTCATTGAAGCAGAGCATATCGATGCCGCCAGTGCACTCGCCTTCGTGGGTGAACAGGAAGCCACAACCCTGGAGGCCCTGGATAGCCCTTTGTTAGCTGCGCGTGCGGTTGATGTGCGCGATGCCATCAGCCGTGCTCTTCAGCATTTACGCGAGCAGCTCTTCGTAAAACAGAACTTAAGTGCGTTGAAGCAGCCTGTGATTCTGCTTGCCGAGGACCTTACCCCATCGGATACCGCACAGCTCCGGCCCGAAACCGTGCTAGGCATCTGTACCACCCAGGGAGGGCCGACAGCACATGCTGCCATTTTAGCGCGAGCTCTCGGTATCCCGGCCATTGCTGGTCTGAATCAGTCTGTCATGCAGCTCATCCATTCTGGAGATGAAATGGGGCTGGATGCGGATAACGGTCTATTGTACTATCGTCCCAGTGCAGAGGTGCGTACACAATTGGTGCAGCGCCTGGCGCGACAACAGCAGCAACGAACGGCACTCAAGAAAGCTGCGCAACAAGAACGTGCAGAAGTATACATCAACGGGCGGCGCATCTATCTTCTGGCAAATATCGGGAGTGAGGCCGAAGCTGAGGCGGCGCGGCAGTGGGGAGCTGAAGGCGTAGGTCTACTGCGCACGGAATTTCTCTTTGCTACCGTTTCTACTCTTCCCGGTGAAGTTGAGCAGCGCAACATGTATGCACAGGTATTTCGTGCTTTCAAAGGACCTGATTCTGCCTCTAACAGAGGACCAGTCGTCGTTAGAACCCTTGATGCAGGAGCGGATAAACCGATGCCTGCTCTCAATGCCGTTATCGGGATGTCCACTGAAGCCAATCCTCAGCTAGGATTGAGAGGCATTCGCATCTCTTTAGCACACCAGGCATTACTTGAGGATCAAGTCCGTGCGCTCCTGCTGGCCGCTGCTGAAACAGAGATAGAATTGCATATTATGTTCCCCATGATTACCACTGTTGAAGAGCTTATCATGGCAAGGGGCATTGTAGACCGCGTATACGAGCAACTACAACAGCGTCAGATCACTCTCCCCTCCTACCTGGCGCATGTTCCTGTTGGTATTATGGTGGAAGTACCTGCGGCAGCGCTGATGGCTCCGGAGCTTGCTGAAATTTCAGATTTCTTCAGTATCGGCTCAAACGACCTGCTGCAATATACCGTGGCCTGTGATCGCACAAATGCTGCGGTTACTCATCTCTATAATCCCATGCAGCCTGCCGTGCTGCGTCTGATTGCCCAGGTAGCTGAAGCGGGTCGTCGAGCAGGTAAACCCGTTGCGGTGTGTGGAGAAACAGCGGGCAATCCTCTACTTGCTCCAGTGCTGGTTGGGTTGGGTGTCGACGAACTGAGTATGACCCCAACAGCTCTACCAAAGATCAGGGCTGCTCTTGATCGGCGATCGGCCCAGGAACTTTCAGACCTGGCCCAAAAAGTTCTCCATATGAAGACGGTGGCTGAGGTCGAACAAGCATGCAATGAATTTTGAACGCATTTTGAGAAGGCGACCACAAGGGATTGCCCTGTCACCTATGGAATCACGTTCGTTTGCTCATCCAGCGCAAGAACAAAACGAGATAGCAGCTCTGCAATCTCGTCAATGTCTTTCAGGGAGACAATTTCCGAGCCAGTATGCAGGTAGCGGCAGGGAATGCTGACAAGTCCCGTGGCCACGCCAGCGCGAGCCACCTGGATCACATCAGTATCCGTGCCTGTGCCCGAGGCCTGCGGGTCGATCTGATAGGCTATTCCTGCCTCTTCAGCAGCCGTTATCAGGATGTGATAGATTCGCGGGTTGATATGTCCGCCAATAGTAATCACCGGTCCACCATTCAACGCTATATCGCCGATCTCGTGTTTAGAAGTTTGCGGGTGATCAGAAGTGAATGTCACATCAACGGCGACTGCGATAAGCGGATCGACGCCAAAAGCGCTGGTACGGGCGCCACGCAGCCCCACCTCTTCCTGCACTGCGGAGACAAAGAAGACGCCCGCTTTGAGTTTTTCTCGTTGCTCGTAGAGACGACGCATCGCCTCAATGACCGTGAACACTCCGGATTTGTCATCGAGCGCTCGTGAGACAACCACGTCTCCACGAAGTGTCTCAAGCTGAGCTGCGCGAGTAGCGACACTGCCAATGGCGACCAATGCTTGTGCTTCCTCTTTGCTGTTGACACCTATATCGATCCACATCTCCGACAGTTTAGGTGCCTTTCCACGCTCATCGCTCTGCAGTAGATGGACCGGCTTGCGACCAATAATTCCCAGTATCGGGCCATTTGCAGTATGTATATACACTCGTTCACCAGGCAATGTAGAAGGATCAAATCCACCAATAGGCGCAAAATAGATAAAACCTTTGTCATCGATATAGCGAACAAGAAATCCAAGCTCATCGCAATGGGCAGTGAGCATTACGCGAGGATTGCCATCCGGATTGAGTGCCGCAATTACGTTGCCGTGCACATCAGTGCGTAGTTCATCGCTATAGTGTCGCACTTCTTCACGTACAACCTGCTGGGCGCGTTGCTCGAAGCCCGATGGGCTTGGGCTAGCGATTAATCTCCGTAAAAAGGCAATACGAGACTCTTCCATGAGAAAACTCCTTTGTCAAGGCGAAAGAAAGAGGCCAGGCAACCCCTGGATGCCTGGCCTCAGCTGCGATTGTTTTCAGCTAGCGCACAAATTGCTTGAGTACTTCATCGACACCTGGATGTGAGCGATTGAGCCGTAGATCTTCCGCACCAGTTGGATCTGTGTGAAGAATCAGAATGCTTTGCTGAATACAGGTATTGAGTAGTTCCCGAGCTGACTCGCGAGTAAGTCGACCACGAAAACGATTTTTCGGATTCACCGGGTCTCCAATAAAATTAGAGACGCCAATGATTGTACGCCAGGACCAGTTTCGATCGATATAATCAAGGAATTGTAAAAATTGTGGATCGAGAACATCCATTGGCGGAGTCCCACTGCCGTAAGCTGGAAGTTGGGCAGTGGTAGTTGTAGAGGCTGTATAGGAAATTGCAGGCATGCTTCCCGTGTTTCCAGAGGACATTTGCCCAAATCCACTCCCCGTATTGGGAGGGAAGCCCATTCCAACAGTGTTCCCACCAGGGACTAACGGCACGAACTGATTCGCACTGCTAATTAAATCTCGGCTGACGGTTCCTGGTATTCCTACAACAATAACAGTTTTGTTTAAACGTAACTTTAAGCGAGCACTGATACGAGTGAAATCTTTATCACCGGTCATCAGTACGAATGTAGATATGGTTGGACGGTCAAATACAGTTTCGATAATATCCATCAACATATTTAAATCGACGGTGCTTTGGACAACGGTGCTTTGTACGATGGTGTTCGATCCACCTGAGCTGATGGCGGGCATATGACCAGTGTTGCCGATTTGTTGAGCATTAGGATATCCGAGGGGACCGGTGTTACTCTGCCCCAAAGGTCCGGATGGATTCGTCTGACCATGAGGATTCTGATAGGGTAAGGTTTGCCGGGAGGCTTCACCTCGTTGATAATCGGCCGCGTCGTAACCCTCATCGGGTAACGGTTGCTCGTCCGCTGGCAAGATGCCTTCATCCGCATCGTTCTGTATGGGTGAATCTTGATATGGGGACCAGCCATCAACAACATTTTGGGAGCTAAGTATGGGAAGTGGACCAGAATCCCCTGTCAAGCCAGCAGCCCATGGACGCGCTGTATGCGAACCTGATGGGAAGCTACCACTTCCCTGTTCGGTGGGCATAGCTGGCGAACCAAGTGAACCTGTCGGAGGATTGCCTGTATAATGAACCGTCCCCATCCGGATACGGTCGCGTTGTTTCGCAGGACAATCGACGCGATCAATCATCGCTGCCGTCAGGCTTCCCTTAAATGGCTCCGGCTGTCTAGACCAGTCCGCATAGGCGCGGGCTACCATAACAGTGCCATAGCGACGGGCAACCGCAATAAGTTCCTGTGGATCTGGTTCCCGCCGTTGGATATTCAACATACTGTAACGAATGTTCTCAAAATCGATGAATAAAGCAATATCTTCGGGCATTATCTTCTCCTCTCATAGGGAGAAACCGCGCAGGCCAAGAATTATGATAATTGTTCAGGTGCTCAGATACTACTGGCAAAAAGGCTAACCTGTTTTTAGAACAGTATATCCTACAACTGTGATCAAGCATATCATACTTCATTGGTAAAGTCGAGTGGTCCGCGCTTTACGCTTTACTTTGCGTTGCTACTTATGATATAGTTTCTTAAGAAAGGGCTTGCAAAAGAGTATATTACAATGGCGTTAGTAAAAACAAATCACATCTATGACACTGTTTGTCCCATTGCTCGTACTGCTGAAATAATCAGTGGCAAGTGGACATTGCTTATTATCCGTGATTTGGCCTCTGGTGTCAAACGATTTAATCAACTTGAACGCTCTCTGCATGGTATTAGCCCTAAGACGCTTTCTGAGAGATTGCGCTCTCTAGAAGAAGAGGGCGTCATCTTTCGACAAACATTTGCTGAGGTGCCTCCTCGTGTGGAATATTCTCTAACTACGAAGGGACGGGACCTTTGCAATGTGATTGAGAGTATGCGTAGCTATGGAAAACGCTGGCTATGCAATGAATAACAAACATGAAATGCATGGGTAACCGTTGCTACTTCGTCCTATTGCATAAAAACCGGGGAAAAACCCCGGTTCTTTTACTAATTTGCCCAAGTAGCAACTTCTAGATTAACGGGAAGCTCCAACCAACTCATGATTCGCTAAGAATCGATGGAGCACACCTTCCGTTTCTGCAATATGTCTCTCTTCTGCTGCACCCTCTGACCGAGACACCAGGTCATATAGAGCGGCAATATCATAACGCATTTGAACCTGGAGTTGGCCCTCACTATCGAAACCTTCAATGAAGAGGCCGTCCTCTTCCTCATGAATTGCGATGCTCTTCACACCGATTTGATCTAGCACCTGGCCTACTGCGTGCAAGATGTTCGCGTAACTGAACGTGGCCGGCATTGAACCCTCCTAAAATACTTGGAGAAAGTTATCTTTCATCATAGATAGACTACTTCGTCTAACGGCAAAACGTATCATCACCAAGGTCGATTGCTTACCTGCGGCAGAACCGCTAGTTGCCAATGTCGCTGCTGATCTCACGCGCAGCGAATGTCACGAATGTGGCCAGTTCGCCCTCTGCCTCTACTTGTAATATTGGCTAATTTTATCAGAGGGTAAAAAATTGGTCGAAATAGTGTTGACAAAGCGTCGAAAGTGTGGGATATTACATCGGCACCGTACAAACAGGTGCTAGCAAGACAAAAAGCACATTTACAACTGAAGAAGTATAATTACTTCAATTTTGCCGAGAGCAAGAGAGAAGCAGAGGAGAGAGAGCGTACGCCGCGAGGCGTACGACTCCAACCAAGCAAGCAAACACATACAAACATGCCACGAGCGAGCCAGGATCGCGAGATCCCCGCTTGTTCGAGGGCAACCAACTCGAAGAAGCAGAAGTGGCGCGTGGGTGGAAGAAGAAGCAAGCAAGGAAGCAAAGAGAAGCGAACAAGCTACAGAGAGTACGAGGAGGATGCCTAGGCGCTCAAGACCGAAGAAGGACGCGGAGACCGGCGAAACGTTCAGGGGGAGCTGCATGCAAGCGAAGAGCCCTGAGATTCCGAATGGGGCAACCCCTCCAGAGTGATGTCTGGAGACCTGTGGGGGAACACATAGCCCACAGGGGGGCAGCGGGTGAACTGAAACATCTCAGTAACCCGACGAAAAGAAATCAAACGAGATCCCCGCAGTAGTGGCGAGCGACCCGGGGAGAGCCCAAACCAGCCGCGGCCGCAAGGCCGCGCCTGGGGTTGTAGGACCAGGGAAACCAGGCCAGGCGCGAAGACGAAGGTGTTGGAAGGCACCGTCAGAGAGGGTGAGAACCCCGTAGTTGGAAGCGCAGGCCGGGGGACTGGGATCCTGAGTACCACGGGGCACGAGAAACCTTGTGGGAAGCCGGGGGGACCACCCTCCAAGGCTACACATCTTGAGCGACCGATAGTGCAGCAGTACCGTGAGGGAAAGGTGAAAAGCACCCCGAGAGGGGGATGAAAGAGACCCTGAAACCGCGTACTCACCAGCAGTCAGAGGCCACTGTCCCAGGAGGGAGCAAGGGCTGATGGCGTGCCTTTTGTAGAATGATCCGGCGAGTGCATCGACGTTGCGGGTTAAGGAGCGCTAAAGCTCTGGAGCCAGAGGGAAACCGAGTCTGAAGAGGGCGACCCACAAGCGTAGCGGCGATGCGACCCGAAACCACGTGAGCTATCCATGTGCAGAGTGAAGCGGATGTGAAAGTCCGTCGAGGCTCGAACTCACCAGTGTTGCAAAACTGGGGGATGACGTGTGGATAGAGGAGAAATTCCAACCGAACGTGGAGATAGCTGGTTCTCCCCGAAATGCATTGAGGTGCAGCCACAAGACAATTCCGATGGAGGTAGAGCGCTGGCTGGGCTAGGGGCCAAGTGCTGGTTACCAACCCCAATCAAACTGCGAATGCCATCTGGAGAGGGCTTGTGAGTGAGACGGCGGGGGCTAAGCTTCGTCGTCGAAAGGGAAACAGCCCAGACCACCAGCTAAGGTCTCTAAATCGATGCTCAGTGTCAAAGGCAGTCAGGACGCCCAGACAGCCAGGATGTTGGCTTAGAAGCAGCCATCATTGAAAGAGTGCGTAATAGCTCACTGGTCGAGTGCCCTGGCCCCGACAACGTAGCGAGGCTCAAGCATCGTACCGAAGCTGTGGATCGCTTACTGGGAACAGCAAGCGATGGTAGGGGAGCGTTCTCTGGGCGGAGAAGCCAGACCGCAAGGACTGGTGGAGCGCAGAGAAGAGAGAATGCCGGAATGAGTAGCGTAATCAGTGTGAGAACCACTGACACCGCAAGCCTGAGGGTTCCTGGGCAACGTCAGACGACCCAGGGTCAGTCGGGGCCTAAGCCGAGGACGTCATAGTCGTAGGCGATGGAAAGCAGGTAGGACAGTCCTGCACCAGAGGAGATCGTGTGAGTGAAGCGGGGACGCGGTAAGGAAGGTGAACCCATCGAATGGACAGGATGGGCTGCCAGCCGGGAGTGTGAGTCGTAGGAAAAGCCGCGACTCGAGCAGCATGACCGCTGGCACGAGTTCTCGAAAGAGGGCGGAAGTCACCGGGGCCTAGGCCGCCCAGAAAAGCCGCTAGCGAGATCTTACTCTGCCCGTACCGCAAACCGACACCGGTAGGCAGGGGGAACCCCCCCCAGGTGAACGAGCGAACCTCTGTTAAGGAACTCGGCAACATGACCCCGTACCTTCGGAAGAAGGGGTACCCTAGTAGCTTCCACTCGTTGCGAGCGGGGGTGAGGGGGTCGCAGCAAATCGGCTCAAGCGACTGTTTACCAAAAACACAGGTCTCTGCGAACACGAAAGTGGAAGTATAGGGGCTGACTCCTGCCCAGTGCCGGAAGGTTAAGAGGAGTGGTGAGTGTAGCCACGAATTGAAGCCCCGGTGAACGGCGGCCGTAACTATAACGGTCCTAAGGTAGCGAAATTCCTTGTCGGGTAAGTTCCGACCCGCACGAAAGGAGTAACGACTTGAGCGCTGTCTCAACAGGGGGCTCGGCGAAATTGCAGTACCCGTGAAGATACGGGTTACCCACGACAGGACAAAAAGACCCCGTGGAGCTTTACTACAACTTGGCCTTGAGACGAGGCGGTGTATACGTAGGATAGGTGGGAGTCGAGGAAGCGATGCTTGGGGGCATCGGGGAGACAACAGTGAAATACCACTTTTACACGGTTTTGTGTCTCACGCCTCACCAGAAGCTGGGAGGCGGACAGGGCCAGGCGGGTAGTTTGACTGGGGCGGTCGCCTCCTAAAGAGTAACGGAGGCGCCCAAAGGTTCCCTCAGGGTGGATGGACATCACCCTGATAGAGTGTAAAGGCAGAAGGGAGCTTGACTGCGAGGCGAACAGGCCGAGCAGGGACGAAAGTCGGGCTTAGTGATCCCACATTTCCGCGTGGAAGGAGTGTGGCTCAACGGATAAAAGCTACCCCGGGGATAACAGGCTTATCTTGCCCAAGAGTTCACATCGACGGCAAGGTTTGGCACCTCGATGTCGGCTCGTCGCATCCTGGGGCTGGAGTCGGTCCCAAGGGTTGGGCTGTTCGCCCATTAAAGCGGCACGCGAGCTGGGTTCAGAACGTCGCGAGACAGTTCGGTCTCTATCCGTCGTGGGCGCAGGAAGAGTGAGGGGAGTCATCTCCAGTACGAGAGGACCGAGATGGCCCGACCGCTGGTGCGCCAGTTGGCCTGCCTGGGCCAGAGCTGGATAGCTACGTCGGGAAGGGATAAGCGCTGACAGCATCTAAGCGCGAA
>VBHI01000467.1 GCA_005881495.1 Chloroflexota bacterium | reverse complement strand
AGCGTCCAGGTAGTGGCAGTGCGGACAGGCAGATTATCGGGGTGCAGATACTCCAGGGCGCGACGCGACTGGGCAACGATGGTTTCTACATCATGCTGCATGACAGCCAACGTGGCCCGCATAGAGGCAATACGTCCTATAAGGTCTGTGGTTCTGTCGTCTGGTTCGGTGCCTTGCAGGGCTGCTTCAGCAGCTTGTAGTGTCTGTTCGACGGCGGTATGTTGCCCGCCAAACAATAACGTCGAGGCATACGTCACCCACAACGAGGGTCTGGCATCCAATACCGTCCTGGGCAGCGACTCTAGCCAGTTTAGTACAGGGGCACCCGCACCACGAAATTGCAGGGGCATCCCCTCGCCTTCAATCAGGCGCTCGGCGCGCGCAACATCATTGGCGTTAGCCGCATGGTGAAACGCTTCAATCGAGAGGCCATGGTCTTCATACCAGAGGCTGGCACGACTGTGCATTTCGGTCACATCCCCCACCTCATCTCCTGTAGACGAGGCGCTTCTCTGATGCAGTCGCTGTCGCAGCAAATCAGCGAAGAGATGGTGATAGCGGTACCAACGCCGCTCGTTGTCCAGGGGGACGAGGAACAGGTTGGCGTGTTCGATATACTCGAGGGTTGCTTGCCCGGAACCAGAGGGGTTCAGCAGAACGGCATCACAAAGCGAGCCGCACAGACGGTCGAGGATAGACGTGCGTAGCAAAAAAGTCTGGATGCTTTCGGACTGCTGCTGCAGGACTTCTTCAAGCAGATAGTCCAGCACGAAATGGTGGCTGCCAGTGAAAGATGTGATTTGAGGCCCATCACCTGATTGAGAAAAGCGGCGACTTCGGAGGGGGTAAACCGCAAATCAACGGCCCGCAGTTCGGTCAATTGCCCGCGGGCACGCAGACGGGCCAGGGGTAGTTGGGGATCCTCACGGGTGGCAATGACCAGGTGCATCTGGGGTGGTAGGTGCTCGAGCAAAAAGGTGAGGGCATGGTCAACCGCTTTGGCATCAAGAACGTGGTAGTCGTCCAAGACGAGGACGAGATGGTCTGAGATGGTGGTCAGGTCATTGAGCAGGGCCGTCAGCATCGCTTCGGGTGGCGGTGGCTGAGGGGATTGGAGCGCACCCAGCACGCCTTCTCCAATATTCGGCGCAATCGTCTGCAAAGCAGCGACGAGGTACGTCAGAAAGCGTGTGGGGTCGTTATCCCCTTCGTCCAGTGACAGCCAGGCGGTCGGTCGCTCGATTCCCTCGACCCATTCACTGATCAGCGTGGTTTTCCCAAAGCCAGCGGGGGCAGCGATGAGGATCAGCTTGCGGTGCAGACCCTCGTTCAGCCGCTCGAGCAGGCGGGGGCGGCTGACAACGTTCGGCCGAAGCGGAGGGATATACAGTTTCGTGGCGAGAATTGGCGTAGGCATGCCTGCTTATTTTCCTTCCTGGGCGGCCTGCCTATTTCTTCTTTCTTGCATTAAGCGCCTGAGTGCTTGCTCCCTTGCTCGTACTCTACGCAACTCTTCATACAGCACTTCTTGCAATTTAGCAACGTGGGTGAGTGTTGGGTATCTCCTGCCTTGTTCCCAAAAACCAACAGTCTGCTTAGAGACTCCTACCAATGCTGCTAAGTCCTCCTGCGTTAGCCTGGCTTCATAGCGGCGTTCTGTTAGCCTCCTACCTGAATAGTCCCTTATCGGGCGAGGTGGACGAGATGTGCTGATGTCTTTGAGGGTGCGCTCAATCAAACCTTTCTTCATTCCCTATCCTAACTTTGGTCTAACAACGGTCTAACAAGATCATAGATTAAAAAAGGGCATAGGTCAAGGATGTATGCTACTTGGTGAGTCTTCTGTCCTTCAGCTTTGATGCATATCTCAAGTTTATTGAGTGCATGTCTTGCCTGAATCGTATATGTATGTGACGCGAGTCCGCGAGTCCTGCCGCTTGTCTTTTGGAGCAAGATCGGGTATAGTTTTCTCAAGCTGGATTGCTTCAAATAAGACCTGATCCCTCAGCCGCAGACGGATCGGAAGCAGAGCGCCAACGGGTCTTTGATCAGGTCGCGATGCAACTCAATGTACATATCCGTCTGCGACTGACCCTCCTGGAGCACTCGCGTGGATGAGCCCCGACGACAAGCACCGATACTTTCGACCAGTTCCGTCCAAGAAGAAGGGCAGCCAACCGAGGCGAACGAGCAGAACGAACCGCACGAACCGCCTCGTAGGCCACAAGGCTCGTTTCTCGAAGTGCTCGGTGTGTTTACGATACTTGGGCTGACCTCCTTTGGCGGCCCCATTGCGCACCTGGGCTATTTCCGGCAAGAGATTGTG
>VBHI01000179.1 GCA_005881495.1 Chloroflexota bacterium | reverse complement strand
CTTTCAGTCTACCACCGATCCGCAACTGCAACCCTTCCTCCAGCAGGTCAGCGGCTGGCCCCTGGCCTTGCGCCACCTGCACCAGCGCATCGCCGCCTGCTTCGCTCGCTCCGAGCCACGTCACCACGCGCTGCTGTACCTCCAAGCCATCGGAAGCCTGATCCCCAGAAAAAATAGCTGGCAGATCGCCGAACACGCCAAACAAGCTCGTCCCTATGGCATGCAACGCCTGCTTTCGCGGGCCATCTGGGATGAAGAGGGCGTTCGTGACGAAGTGCGCACGTTCATCCTGCATTGCCTGAGCCCACCATCGCTGCTGCAGAGCGGTGAGCAGAGCCCTGATGTGCCCCACGCTCCTTTTCCTGTGCTCGTGATGGATGAGAGTGGCTTTCCCAAACGGGGCAGCCATTCTGCCGGAGTCCAGAAGCAGTACTGCGGCGCGACCGGACAGGTGGACAACTGTCAAGTGGGTGTCTTCCTGTCCTATGTCACCGCTGCCGGACATGCCCTCATCGATCGCGCCTTGTACCTGCCAGAAGACTGGTGCACTGATGCGGCTCGCAGGCAGGCGGTTCATATCCCCGAGACGGTCACGTTTCAGACCAAACCCGAGTTGGCCCAACGCATGGTCGAGCGCGCACAGTCCGCCTCGCTGCCGATCAGTTGGGTGGTGGCCGATACGGTGTACGGTCACTGCCCCGACCTGCGTGTCTTCCTGGAAGCACAGGGTTTCTCCTACGCGCTGGCAGTCCCTGCCAATGAAGTGGTCTGCATTCAGACCGCCCAGGGCGCATACCAACTGGCCGAGGTGGCAAGCATCGAGCAGCAGGAATTCAAGCCCCAGGACTGGCAGCGGCTCTCGATGAGCCAGGGGACCAAAGGCGAGAGATACTTTGATTGGGCCATCCGGCCCCTGGTTCTTCACGGCACAGTCGATCACTGTCACTGGCTGGTGATCCGCCGTTACCTGGACGACCCAAGCCAAAAGGCTTATTACCTGATCTTCGCACCGCTTGGGACCTCCCTGCACACGATAGTTCTGGCCATCGGAGCCCGCTGGTCGATTGAGGTCGACCTGGAAAATGCCAAAGCTCTTGGCCTCGATCAGTATGAAGTCCGCAGCTACCTTGGGTGGTATCGTCATTATTTGGAATAGACCATACACACCAGTCAAGGCTCTCCACTTCGCGCGGCTTCGTCCAGGGGGCCAGCCCCCTGGACCCCCGCTGAGGAGCACAGCCCCTCAGACTCCCTGGGATTTGTGGCATTCAGGCTTGCAGAGCAGGGGCTTCAGCGAGGAAGGCATTTTCTTCGGAATAGACCTCTCTTGCCCGATGTGGTAATATCTCTTTTAGAACATTTTTTCTCGTAGCGCTGTCCCTCATTACGTTTACTCCCTTGATGAGAAGATCCCGAAGAAGCGAGAGGGGATCACCCATGGACGGCATCCACTGGGAATACTACCCGACCGTTGCCCACAATCCTCATGCCCGCCAGTGGTTAGAGATCCAGACCATGCTGGGCTTAGCGCACAACACGATTCATGCCTACGGACGAGGAGCCAATGACTACCTGGATTTTTGTCTGCGAGCGGGACGCCCGTTTGTCGAAGCGACGAAAGCCGATATTGTCGCCTACATTGACGACATGACCCACCGCCCCAATCCAAAAGGAGACAATATCCGCTATCTTCATTCCGGGGTGGGCCTGGCGAACAGCACCATGCAACAGCGCTTGACCGTGGTGCGATTGCTCTATGATTACCTCATTGATGAGTGCATCCGGCTTGATCAACGCAATCCGGTCGGGAAGGGCAAGTTCACGCCTGGCCGAGCATTTGCGGGGAAACGAGAACGGGGCATCCTACGGCATTACGAGCACCTCCCCTGGCTGCCCGGTGATGATGAGTGGGATCGTCTGCTGGACGTCGCCAGACCGGAGCCGTTGCGCAACCGCCTCATGCTCGTGTTTGCCTACGATGGGGCCTTACGCCGAAGTGAACTGGTGGCCTTGCAGATGCTCGACCTCTCGCTTCCTCATCAGCAGATTACCATTCGTCCAGAAATTGCCAAGAATGGCCGCGGGCGCGTCGTGATGTATGGAGAGGTAGCAGGCCACCTGTTGCAGCAGTATTTGCATGAGCGTGCTGAGCAGGAAATCGCTGGCGGCTTTCTCTTCCGCTCCCAATCGGATCGGAATCGAGGACAAGCCATGAATGCTTCGAGCTGGGACAAGGTGGTCACGCGCCTGGCTAAGCTGGCAGGGCTTCAGCATCGCTTTACCACCCATACTCCTCGTCACCTTCGCTTAACCGATCTGGCCAGGGCGGGGATGGACATCCACGCCATTGCGCAGTATGCAGGTCACCGCAACCTGGAGACGACCAAACTCTACATCCAGCTCAGCGGACGAGAGACCGCTGAACAGGTCCGGGTCCGTCTGCAGGATCTGGATCGTCGGCTCACACGGTTGCGAACGGAGGAAGCCCCATGAGTCGGCCACGCTTGCAAGAGAGCCTCCAGCAGAGGCGACTGTGGGCCATGGATCTCACAGGATATGATCGTGCTCCCTGTCTCACTGATCGTGAGCAAGAGGGACTGGGACGCCTGCTTGTCCAGTGGACAGACCGGCCACGATCACCCATCTCACCGGAACTGGAATGCTCGCTCGTGCGTCTCCTCCAGCCGCTGTATGATATTTTCGATGCGCTGGGTCTTCTCAGGCGATCGTGCCTCATGACCATTGCGGCCCTGTGCCGAAGAATGGGCGAGTTCAGGACCATGTACTGGGCCTGGTCTGAACAGCAATGGACCGATTTGCTCACCGACGTCCTCCAGCACTACCCTCGTGGGTATGCAAGCGCCAATGCGAATCGCCAGCCCTGTTATCAACTGCTGACGCTTGCGTACTTCCTCGGGCCTCCAACCGATTTCTGGTTTCCTTTCCTCACCCAGGTCTCTCCGTTGGCCTTCGCGCGTCTCCTCTTTGGAGAAGACGAGCTAGAAACGGCCCTGAATGCTCTGACCTCGGCGCTCTTGACATGGGGATATCGAGCTGAGACTCCAGGGGCTCACACGCTTCTGAGAACGGTGCTGGTGGAAGTCTTCTTGAGTTGTCGGAGTGCTTCTCTCGAACAGGTCACCTCTGCCCACCTCGAAGCCCTGCGCGAGCAACTCGAACCACCGGCGAAGCGGGCCGTTGTGGAACGCATCTCGAAAGCACTGGCCCACTTGGGGATCATTGATGCGCCCTTGCCTGCTGCCCAGGAACAGCGCAAGCTCCTGCCTGAACACAGAAACACGGACGGCGTTGACCCAGAGTGGGTGCGCTGGTGTTGGCAATGGTATCGGTTCTCTGATTTAACCCCAAAGGTGAAGTGGCGATATGTCGGCAAATTGTTCCAAACCGGGCGCTGGCTCAAACAGGAACATCCCGAGGTCAACACGCCCCATCAGTGGACCAGTCACCTGGCAGCGGAGTATGTCGCGGCCGTCGGTCAGATGAACGTGGGCGATTTTGGCATCCCGGAGTATTGTGCTACCCTGAAAGGACGGGTCGGCACGCCGCTCTCAGCTCGGACCAGAGAGCAACAACTCTCAGTCATGCGTGCCTTCTTTCGCGATCTCCAGGAGGAGCCGCACACTGTCCCGCGACGCTTTGATCCCCAGCGAGTCTTCCGAACTCCACGCAGCATTCGCAATCAAATCGGGCCCGATCCTCGCGACCTCGATCCCCTGCTGTGGGCCAAGCTGGTTCATGCAGCGCTCACCCTCACGGAAAAGGACCTGCCACAGACGAAGGCAGGCGCCGTCTACTACCCCGTCACCTTTGTGCGCGCCCTGGCAGCCGTGTGGGTGTATTCAGGGCTGCGTTCAGACGAGATCATCCGTCTTCGTCTGGGCTGCATCCGCTGGCAACGCGAAACCGTCACCGTCCCGGAAACCGGGGAACTGCTTCCCAGAGAAGCGACCTGCTTTCTCACCGTTCCCACGAACAAAACCGGGACCACCTTTCAGAAGCCGGTCAATCCGATCGTGGGACAGCGCATTGCAGAGTGGGAACGAGAGCGGGCGTCCGGACAGCCAGCACGTGGCGACCGGAAAACCGGCACACAAACGGCGTATCTGTTCGCGCATCGTGGCAAGTCTGTTGGCAGAGAGTATCTCAACGCCAGGCTGATCCCGTTGCTCTGCGAGCGCGCCGGCATTCCCCGAGTAGATGAGCGAGGAGCGATTACCAGTCATCGAGCCCGAGCGACGCTCGCAACGCTGCTCTACAACGCGCCGGAAGGGCTTTCCATTTTGGAGTTGATGCAGTGGTTAGGACACAAAGATCCTGGAACCACTCAACATTACGCACGGGTCAAACCAACCAAACTGGCAGCAGCTTACACGCAGGCCGAGCGGAACAGTCGCTTGATCGAGGCGTTAGTGGATACGCAAGCGGAGGCCAATGGGCAGGTGAACATCTACTATGTGCTCGGCGAACACGGGCTATGCGGGAATCCAGACTGGTCTTCGTGCCTGTACCGCATGGCGTGTATCAAATGCCCGTTCGTTGTGCCCAAAGAGCAGGCACAACTGATTGAAGCACGGACCACGATCAAACGCTTCATGGAGGTCGTAGAACTGACTACGGAGGAACTGGCTGCGGTCCAGGACGATTATCACAAATTGGAAGCAGCAGTCGAGCGAACGCAACACACCGTCCCACCAACGACGCTCCGCAGACGGGCGAAAGGGGCTGTGAGTCGCGGGATTCCCTTAACCGTCTTCAACACTTCTTCTGGCTGAAGAGGATTCAAAGGGGAGCACGGTCTATTCCGAATAACATACATATCACCCTCGTCATGCTGGCCTCTGCCTTTCTGCTGAGCCTCTCTGTCCAGGACAGCCGTCATCATTGCCCGCCAGTGGAGCCCGTTCCCTCGCCGCCTCTCGTCCCTCTTTCCTCCTCAGAAGTCCGTCATTTGCTCGCTCGCCTCATCTGGCCCGCCCCCTCTTGTGCGCCTCTGATTTGTCAGTGGTCGAGCTTTCGGCGAGCCCATCAGTATTGGGCGGGCTATTATCATCGTCGGCGTCGCCAGAAAGCCGGCTAAGCCTTGCTTGGAGGCTCGTGTGTCTCGTGGCCTTGCGTTCCATGAGACCGCTGATCTTGGTTCTCTGGACATCTCTGGGGAAAACTCCCAGGACATCTCCACGGAACCTTCCCGAGAAAGCACCAGGGAAAACTCCCAGGACATTTCTGCGGAAAACTCCCAGGAGTTTCCCGGGCCTGTTGTCGTCTTTGTCACCTGCAACACGAAAGGAGTTGCCCCATGACCATGCTGTCTTTGGCCGACGGTTGCCGTCTGCTGGCCATTGATCCCAAAACCTTGCATCGCTGGCTGGCCCAGGCCCAGCTCACCCTTGAGCCGCATCCCACCGATGCCCGCCTCAAAGGGCTGACACGCGACCACCTGCTCCTGCTCGCCGCCGCCCATCATCGCAGCCTTCCTGCTCTGCCAGGGGAGCGGCCTGCACCCACTGCACCAGCAGAGACGTCGCCTGAGCTCTTAGCTGAGCTCATCACGGCGCTCTAGACGCTCAGCGCACTCCCAGCCCAGATCGCGGCTTTGCAGCAGCAACTGGCCGAACTCACGACGCTGGTGCAGCCGCACTCACCCCGGCCAGCAGTCACCATCCCCCCTGCCCAACGCAGAGCCGCGCGGCTGGGTTCACCCACCCCGACCAAGGCGTCGGCCAGGTCTCGTCCAGCCGCTTCGTCGCGCGCGAAGCAGCCAGCGCCCTCGGTTCAGGTGTTACCGCTCATCGAATATGGGAGCCAGGGGACCTACGTGGTGATTTGCCCTACGCACGGTCTGCTCGCCCTTGAGCCCGATACCCCCCAATGGTTTGCCTGGCTGGCGACCATTTCGTCGTTTCGCTTTGTGGGAAAACAGGGTCGTTTGACCGCTAATCGCGAGGTCGAGCGCTTGCCCAGGGCCGCTTGGCGCGCTCATCGCTCCATTCGCAGTCACACCTACAACCTGCGGCTGGGCTCGACCCAGTCCCTGACCATCGCTACCCTGGAGCAGGCGGCTGCTACCCTTCACGCTCATCTGTAGTAGCCGCCTTCTTTTTTGGCCTTCTTGATGAGCCTGCCTCCCTCTTTCCTCCTACAAGTGCCACTGTAGTGACATTGGGGAGTTTCAAACCCGAACGGGCTTCCCAGGCCATTTAGCCAGGGAGATTCTCGATACAATGTCGCTAGATGAACTGTTTCAAACCCGAACGGGCTTCCCAGGCCATTTAGCCGTATGTAATTGATTTCTCGCCGACTACCTAACTCATGTTTCAAACCCGAACGGGCTTCCCAGGCCATTTAGCCGAAATTCTTGCCGTGATGTTGTGTCTGGCAAGCGGTCGGTTTCAAACCCGAACGGGCTTCCCAGGCCATTTAGCCACAAGCGACGGCGAGTTAATCTTGGACAATGCCATGGTTTCAAACCCGAACGGGCTTCCCAACAGGAAGGAAACGTAATGTTTCAATTCCTCAATCGGACTAACCGCTGTTCTGACTCATATCTTCAGAATGTCCTACAAAGTCTTCAGACAAGTTTCAATTCCTCAATCGAGGGTCGGAACAATTAATACCGGCAAAACCAGGAGAAGCGAGAGAACGTGAATAACAGGCAAAACGTCTGGACTTGACAGAAGGAAAGCTCCTGAGACAGAGTATTTTTATCAACTTTTCAACCGACTCTGAAGACAAGGAGCTTGCCCTTATGATAGCAGAACCGCCGTCCCTTGACCAGTATACGCTGACCTGTTTGCGTGAAGCCGACCCCGTGGTGCAGCACTACCGCGCTTTCTTTGCCCTCCTCAATTGGAACGAGATCGATCAGCAGGACGCAACGCGCCACCAACGTGGCCCGCGTCCCCATCCCAAGAGCGCTTACCTCAAAGCGTTCCTCGTCGGCCTGTGCGAAGGCAAACCCTACCGCACGCAGTTGCGCACCTTTCTGCTGCAGCACCCCTGGTTGGTGCTGGAACTGGGGTTTCGCCCCCACACTTCCACCGAAGAAGCCGCCCACGCGCCTTACGGCTTCGATGTCGGACGCACCGTCCCCAGCGATCGCTGGTTGCGCGCCCAGTTGCAGCACCTGGATGAAACGCTCTTACAGAGCCTGTTCATGCAGAGCGTGCACGCCCTCCAGCAGGAAATCCCCGGCCTGGGCGAAACGGTGGCCTTTGATGTGAAGCACATTTTCGCCTGGGTACGCGAGAACAACCCCAACGTCTACGTCAAAGGCCGCTTCGATGTCACTCACATCCCTACAGGCGACCCCGACTGTCGCCTGGGCGTCAAAAAGAGCACCAACCAGGAGCAGCCCGACGGCTCCAAGAAAGAGAAAAAGGTCAGCTTGTTCGGCTATGGCACTGGGGTCGCCGCCTGCACCGACCCGGTCTATGGCGATGTGGTGGTGGCCGATTTCACCCAGCCCTTCAATGAAGGGGATGTCACCTACTTTCGTCCTCTCTACCGACACACGGTGCTGGCCTTCGAGAGGTATCCCACCCACATCACCGCTGATGCCGCCTTCGATGCCTGGTACGTGTACCAGGGCGCTGCCCTGCATGGCGGCATCGGAGCCATTCCGCTCAATCAGCATGCCCATCCCACGTTTTCCCGCGATGCCGATGGCACGCCCAGGTGTCCCAAAGGCTTGCTCATGCATCCTACCTTTCCGTTCCAGCACACCAATGGGTACCGCGCCCAACGCTTCCGCTGCCCGCTGCTCTTTCCTCACATAACCGGAGAGACGTGCGACCATGCCCAATTTACCAAAGGCTGTGGCTGTGTCAAAGATGCCAACTGGGAACTGGGTGGGCAGATGCGGGTGACACTCAACCGTGATGGGCCGCTCTACCATGGGATCTACAATCAGCGCACCGCGGCTGAACGCATCAACAGCCAGGCCCAAGCCTTGGGCATTGAGCGCCCCAAAGTCCGCAACGGACGCTCAGTGGCCCACCTCAATACGTTGATTTATCTCATTATTAATGTACGTGCTCTAGCAAAGGCAAAATCAATCAATGCTGGACTTCTACAAATAAAATAGTTCCGACCCTCTCAATCGGACTAACCGCTGTTCTGACGAAGCGTCGCCAGTGGGAGCAATAATATTTCAATCCCAGTCGGGCAGCCTCAGCCATTTAGACGTTGAGTACAGCTTCATGTCCTTGCGGAAGGCCAGCAGATTTCAATCCCAGTCGGGCAGCCTCAGCCATTTAGACTTTCAACGAGGCTGAAGGTAGTCAGGGCGATGATTCTATTTCAATCCCAGTCGGGCAGCCTCAGCCATTTAGACATGAAGTGATTATCGAGAAGAAACTTAACCACTCATTTCAATCCCTGTCGGGCAGCCTCAGCCATTTAGACGGCATCGAGTTCGTCAAGTACCTCAGGGTAGCCAGGGATTTCAATCCCTGTCGGGCAGCCTCAGCCATTTAGACTCCGGCCCTCTTAGTGTAGCATGAGAAGCCGAATTACGCAATAGTTTTCGAGCATCTCATTTTTGGGGCGCGTTTTGGGTCCAAAAACAGGAGAATATTGGAGCCATTTTCTGCTTAAGCGGCTTCCAGAGTTATGCGAGCATCCACGCTCAGAGAGTCTGGCACTGCGATGCTCGCACATTGTTGAGCTTAAACCACAAAAAGGAGGTCTTCAGCTGGCAGCGGCCCACCTACGGTTTCTACTTTTTCCAGGCAGTTGGCACATAATGGATAAAAACGCACGCTGTCTTGCGCGGCTTCCAGGTGCTCGGCCAGCTTTGAGCGCAAGAGAACCAGCTCTTTTTTCGTTAAGAAACACTCAAACAGCGAAAATTGTGTCCACTTGCCAAATCCCGAGAGGAGTTTATGCACTTTGGTACGCCTCTTGTCGTCGGGAATATCGTAGGCGATGACATAACAGGTGGTCTGGCTGTTTACCTTTGCTTTGGTTCTCATAAAACTTTACCTGGTGAAAAATGGCGGATATTCGTCGATTTCTCCAGTTAAAAACTTAGCGATCAACCTTGCTTGTAACTCGATACATCGCCGGTATGTCACTTTGTAACCGAAAAGTGGATGCGTGATCTCTTCGTTGAGGCGTTCCTCAAACTTAGTGAAGAAGACCTTGCGCCGTTCCTGTTTGAGACGATAGGCTCCTAACTCGACCACAAAATCATCCGGCGTCAACATCCTTTTATTGAGCAGGGCCAACACGACCGAGTCAACAATGATCGGTCGAAATTCTTCTATGAGATCCAGGGCCAGCGATGGCCGTCCATAGAACGAACTATGCAGGTAACCTACAAAATGATCGAAGCCTACCAGTTGTACCGCGCTCGCTACCTGGTTAGTGAGCAGCGAGTAGCCAAAGCTGAGCAGGGAGTTGACCGGGTCGGTTGGAGGACGTTTGATGCGCCTGGCAAAAGACCATTGCTTCTGGTTGCTCAACAGTTTACCAAAGCATTGGAAGTAGGCGGCACTGCCAGCGCCTTCCATGCCAAGAATCGTCTCGAGAGGAGTTCCTTCAATACGATTATCTCCGCTAGCCAGCGGTCGAACGGATTTAGCCTCGTCCAGTGGCAGTATAGCCAGGTTGTGTACTATATCGGCAAGCTGGTCAATCGCTTGCGTCATCTCAGCATCCGCTTTATGTCGCTGATAGCGCTGTAACATGGTACGCTGGTTGGACAGTTTCCCGATGACGAAGCGCCGGGCCAGTTCACAACGCTTCGGCATGTCATTATGTGCTCGATACTGCGCCATACGCAGCAGTGCGTTCTTCGAAAATGGTGGCGAAAGGCGCCCTTTGAACTGACCATAGTAGCCCAGAAAAGTGATTTCGATGTTGCGTTCAAGCAGCAGATGCAAGGCGGAAGCGGTCAATGTGACCTCGCCCATCACCGCCACGTCATCTATTTTCACCAGCGGAATGCGCTCCTTACGCGCAGGTGAGGAGGCTGCTCCATCTTTCCCGCGTCTTTCAGGAATCTGTACCAGCAGGCAATCTTCGCTATCACGCCGCACCAGAGCCTGGTTTTCAGTCAGGTAGAGTGTTGGCAAGAGCTTTTTCCTTTCTAGATCAAATTGAGCCAGAACCAATTTTGCACGAATCGTTATCCTATCCCATATTAGTCTAAGAGGGCCCCTTCTAGTACCTTTCCCAACGTCGCAGCAGGTGCGTCCTGACCAGTGTAAAGCTTGAATTGGCCCATGGCCTGGCGCAGAAGCATGCGCCAGCCTGGGATGGTCGTCCATCCCCGACGTTCCGCCTCGGCGATGAGCTGTGTCCGTCGTTGCCGGAAAACGACATCAAGCAGCGCCTTGCCATGCGTGTGCGCATCCAGGTTCGTGGGCCAGGACGAGGAATCGGCCACCGGGGTCGTGTTGACGACGAGTTCGGCGTCGAATTGGCCTTGTTGCTCCAGTGTGTCTGCCCCATCTAGCCCGAGATCGTCGACGAGCTTCTCGCGCTCGTCGGCAGAGCGAGCACTTACGAACACAGTCATGCCCCGTTGCTTGAGAGCATACGCGATTGCTCGCGCAACGCCGCCTGCTCCAATAATGACCGCGCTGTGTAGTCCGCCACTTCCGGCCTCATCGATGGCCCCCAACGCCCCAACCCAATCAGTATTGTACCCGTAAAGTCGCCCATTTTCCTGCACCACAGTGTTACACGCGCCAATGGCCTGTACATCTTGACTGACCTCGTCAAGGAAAGGGATGACTGCCTGCTTATGGGGCATTGAAACGCCGAGTCCCCTAATTGCCAGAGTGCGCATGCACTGCAAGACCGGTTCGATGTCCGCCGCGCCGATTGCAAAATAGCGGTAGTCCAAACCTAAGGCTTCGTAGCCGGCATTATGAAGCTTGACACCCAGGGGACTGGGATTAGCTGCTACAGAGCAGCAGAGTACGGGGATTGTTCTATTCATGTACCAAACCTCTTTCTATGGCCTCCATCTCCGCGATTGTTGAGAGGCCAGTCCAGGCAAACGGCCACATGTCCACATGGAATTCCAGCGAAGTGAACACCCAGGCGCGATGATTCCAGCGTGCGAGGACGCAGTGTCCGACCCTATTTTTCTCCAGCACCCGAGTTGAGATCTAAATTGTCTCTTTTCTATTTTACCGCCAACGGCCCAGAAAGCCCCGCCCTTTCAAGGCGGGGATGAATGGGCCTACCTTATGGGGCGTGATGGGTTGGGTACTCTCTTGCCCCTCGACATCTGTTCTACTTTGTGCGATAATGCACACATGCGTAAAATGTTTCAGTATCGTCTCTTTCCGCATAAGAAACAAGTCCAGAAGCTCAACGAGACGCTTGAAGAGTGCCGTTGGCTTTATAACCATCTGCTTGGAACGCGCAAAACCGCCTATGAAGAACGAGGGGAAAGTCTTTCGCTCTATCAGCAGCAAGAAACCTTCTCGATACTGAAAACGGAACGGCCCTCGCTGCAAGCTGTCCATTCTCAAATCTTGCAGAACGTAGCTGTTCGGGTTGAATTGGCTTTCAAAGCCTTCTTTCGCAGAGTGAGAGCACATGCTGAAGACCCTGGCTATCCACGTTTC
>VBHI01000178.1 GCA_005881495.1 Chloroflexota bacterium | reverse complement strand
CCGTCTGGTGGAAGCGGGCGCGCAAGCAATTAAAATTCTGCTGTACTACAACCCGTTCGATGAAGAGCAGATCAATTCGGTCAAACAAGCCTACGTCGAACGCATCGGCGCTGAGTGTCTGGGGATGGACGTGCCGTTTTTCCTGGAACCGCTGGTCTACGATGATGCTATCGGCAACGAGAAGGGATTAGCGTTTGCCAGGAAGAAACCGGAATACGTAGCACGAGCAATGGAAGAGTTTTCAAAGCCCCGCTACGGCGTAGATGTGCTCAAGGTCGAACTGCCAGTCAATCCGGCCTTCGTTGCAGGAACTCGCGCCTTCACCGGAGAGGGGACGGCTTATTCGCGCCAGGAGGCCATAGAGCATTTCCATAACACGGCGAGTGCAACCTCTGGGCCATTCATCTACCTGAGTGCCGGCAGCACCGACGAGGTGTTCTGCGAGATGTTGGAACTGGCTGCCGAGGCCAGGGTGAAGTATTCTGGAGCCTTGTGCGGCCGTGCCACCTGGCAAGATGCCATTCCAGTCTACGCACGGGAAGGAGTTACAGCACTCGAAGGCTGGCTAGCAGATCGTGGTTTGCAAAATGTCCAGGCGCTCAATAACGTATTAGCACGCGGTGCGACTGCATGGTGGGATGTGTATGGTGGTAAGGACAACATCGAGGTCATCGAACCGAACAGTGCATTGAGAACTTGATACTAGTGCGTTGACCGGCTATTAGAGGGCCTGTCTATGGAAATTCGCAATTGAGCGTATTGATATGTCAGGATTTGAGCGCGCAAAGGGAGGGAGAATAATGACCGAGACAGCACTTCGTGTGATCGTGTGGAACGAGAACGTCCACGAGCGGCAGAACGAGGAAGTCCGTGCAGTCTACCCCGATGGGATTCACGAGGCAATTGCTGCCGGGCTACGCGAGCACCTGGGCGAACAAGCGGCCGTACGCACTGCCACCCTGGATCAGCCTGAGCACGGACTCACCGATGATGTGTTGGAGAGTACTGACGTGCTAACCTGGTGGGGGCACCTGGCGCACGACCAGGTCTCCGACGTCGTCGTTGACCGGGTGCATCGGCGCGTCCTCAACGGTATGGGCCTGGTCGTCTTGCACTCTGGTCACGAGTCCAAGATTTTCCGCCGACTCATGGGCACGACCTGTGCGCTTCTCTGGCGCGAGGCTGACGACCGCGAGGTCGTGTGGACCGTGAATCCGGCCCACCCCATCGCGGCTGGCGTCCCACATCCATTTATCATCCCGCGTCAGGAGATGTACGGCGAGTTCTTCGACATCCCACAACCTGATGAGCTTGTGTTCATTAGCTCTTTCACTGGCGGCGAAGTGTTCCGCAGTGGGTGCTGCTACACACGCGGGTGGGGGCGCGTCTTCTATTTTTCACCCGGCCACGAGACCTTCCCGGTCTATTACCAGCCGGAGGTACGGCGGATCATTGCCAACGGCGTGCGCTGGGCCTACAGTACTAACGGGCAACGCTCTCAGACATACAGGCCAACGCCGTTGTCGATCGGCTGGTACGAAGGGAAAGCCGGTGAACAGGTTTAAGGTCTGTCCACCACCACTTTTTGAGAAAGAAGGGATGCATGAAAGCTATAGCTGTCTTTCCTAAGACGCACGAGGTAAAGTTGATCGATCATGAGGAGCCGAAGATCACGACGCCGGCGCAGGTGAAGCTACGCACGCTGGAGGTTGGTGTGTGTGGCAGCGATAAGAAGATTACCGCATTCCAGTTCGGCACTGCTCCTGCTGGCTATGACTACTTTGTAATTGGGCACGAGATGCTCGGTGAGGTGGTCGAGATAGGTTCGGGGGTGCGCGGCTTCAAGCCGGGCGACCTGGCAGTAACGGCGGTGCGCCATCCCTGTCCACATGATTATTGTCGTGCCTGCCGTATAGGACGCCAGGATTTCTGTTTCACAGGTGATTTCACCGAACAGGGCATTAAAGAGTCGCACGGCTTTATGACCGAGTTTGTGGTCGATGAAGCACGCTACATGACCCCGGTGCCCCATGAACTGCGTGATGTGGGAGTGCTGACTGAGCCGCTGACGGTTGCGGAGAAGGGCCTCGCGCAGGTCTGGCACATTCAGCAGCGTCTACCGTGGATTGATCCCAACGCGCCAGCTCATATGCGTGGGAAGGGCCTGAAGGCGATTGTGCTGGGTGCTGGCCCGGTTGGACTACTAGGGGCAATGCTGTTCGTTGCATCAGGCTTCGAGACGTATGTTTATTCACGCTCCAAGATGCCTAATCCAAAGGCAGACCTGGTAGAGGCAATCGGAGGCAAATATATCTCCAATGAAACAACATCGGTCGAGCAGCTTGCCGAGCAGGTCGGCAATATCGATCTCATCTTTGAAGCGTCGGGAGCTTCGCAGGTCGTCTTCGATATAATGCGAGTATTAGGTACCAATGCCATCTTCGTCTTTGCAGGTGTACCTGACCCCACAGCCCCCAGCAAAGTTGATACCGACCACGTGATTCTCGATCGCGTGGTGAAGAATCAGGTTGTCTTAGGCACAGTGAACGCTGACAGGGCTGCCTTTGAGTCTGCGATTCGTGATCTCGCTGTCTTTAAGCAGCACTGGCCGCACGCACTACGTTCGCTGATTACAGGGTACTATCCTATTGAACAGGCTCCACAGTTGTTGCTCGGCAGTGTGAGGGGAATCAAGAACGTTGTTACATTGTAGAGAACGATTTTTTTGTAGAAGTGCAATACTTCAGACCTGAAAGGAGAAGAATGCCTCATGCCTGCACAGTCGTTGAAGATAGGTTTGATCGGTGCTGGACGCATCGGTCGTATGCATGCTGCGAATCTTACTACGCATATCCCGTCAGTTGAGCTCATCATGGTTGCTGACGTGTTGGAGGAGAACGCCAGGCAGTGTGCGAAGCGTTATGCTATACCTTTCCCCACACAGGATTACCACGCCATATTGGACCGTCCAGATATCGAGGCGGTGGTGATCTGCTCATCCACCGACACCCATGCCAGCATCATCAAGGAAGCAGCACAGGCCGGGAAGCACATCTTCTGTGAGAAACCCATCGCACTGAATCTTCCATCGATTGACCGGGCACTAGATGCCGTGGCACGCGCTGGCGTCAAACTTCAACTCGGCTTCAACCGCCGCTTTGACGCCAGTTATAGCCGGGTGCGCCAGGCGGTGGAACAGGGGGAGACAGGTCGCCTGCAACAGCTCCATATCATCAGCCGGGACCCCGCGCCGCCGCTGATTGAATATATCCCCGGTTCAGGTGGCCTCTTCCTTGATATGACCATCCACGATTTTGACATGGCCCGTTTCCTGGCTGGCAGTGAAGTGGATGAAGTCTTCGTGATGGCTGGTGTGATGGTGGACCCAGCTATTGGGGAGGTGGGCGACGTGGACACGGCGACCATCCTGTTGCGCTTTAGCAATGGCGTGATCGGCACGATCGAGAACTGCCGGCGCGCTGCTTATGGCTATGACCAACGTGTGGAAGTGCTGGGAAGTGCTGGGGCGGTGCGGACCGAAAACAAGTATTCCAACACTGCCATCATCAGCGATAGCAGCAGCATCCGGCGTGATCTGCCGCTCCACTTCTACATCGAGCGCTATACGCAGAGCTATGTCACGGAGATAGAAGCCTTCGTGGATGCTGTGCTCCATGATAAACCCGTCCCGGTCACCGGATACGATGGGCGCATGGCACTGGTTCTAGGACTGGCCGCAAAAAAATCCCTGGCCGAACACCGCCCGGTCCATCTGAGCGAAATTGGCCGTGAGTCGAACTAAAGAAGGTACATCAGTCTCACCTTTCAGGTAAAATGCTTCAGCACCCAGGCTCTCTCCAAACAGTCAGTCGGTGCGCAGCGCTTTCACGACGGCTTGCGCCAGCAGGTCGCGCCCGGCAGGCGACGGGTGGATGTTACAGGTAAGAGGGGAGGACGACACCACGATGCGTAATCCTGCCGCACACGTGTCGCCGCCATAGGCGGTGGAGGCGGCGGCGAACGCGGCGAACCCGTCGGCAACGATCCCTCCCCAGGCTAATGTGCGACCGGCCACCACCTGATTCACCTGCGAGATCACGTTCGTGCCGACGGGGTCACTGTAGTTGAGCGAGTAGTAGTTCAGCGCGACGAGCTTATGGTGGTAGCCATCCAGGTTGCGGATGTGCCCGTAGATGGTGTCGAGGTTGGCTGAGAGCGTCGCCAGCATGCCAGGCAAGCCTGAGAGAATGCACTTGATTTCAGCTGGGGTAACCGCTCCGCCGCACCCATTTTCCAGTACGAAGAGGTCGTTGGCACCGATGTCGATGCTGACCACCAGGGTCTTGGGATGAGACTGGAGGAATCCGTCGGCAAACTTTAGCTGCGTGGTGCTGTATGCCACGTGGAGAGGGAAGTTGAGGCGGTAGGTCCCGCAGCCGTTGTCGGAGCCGGTTAGAGAGATGAAGTGGCTGCTCGTCTCGCCGGGGCAGGAAGCGTTAGTGAGGTTCTCCTTGAGCGCCGCAGCCACCGGGGTCGGGTATCCGATGAAGTTGTTTGCGTTACTCGGGTCGACCAGCGGGCTATAGCCGAAGGCGACTGAGTTGCCAAGGGCCAGGTATTCCTGCGGCCTGTTAGAGGCGGCCAGGGCTTTAGCAGGATGAGCAACTACGGTGACAGCCACTGCCACGCCACTAAAAAGCGTCAAGAATACGGAGAGGAAGACTAAATAACGTTTCATGTTACAACTCGTTTCCTTACAAAATACTACAGCACTTGCCTGCTCTTCATTTCACCCCAACAACTGTAACGGAAACCAGATGTAATCTTAACAAATTCGCCTAAATGGATGTCTGAATTGGCGACTTCCTCCCTAGCCCCAACGAATCAGCCCCATATCGTGCTTGCCTGCGAGCGCCGGGCGGCGCCACCATGCTGGTTAGTGGAGCAGGCGGCGCTACGACGGTGGACCGGCACTGGACCGACACTGGTGGCATTGGCCTCCACCTGGGAGGAGAAGGTCAGGTCCTGGGTCTACGGAATCTGGGTCACTTGGATTTGAAACTCGCCACGTACTCCGCCGAAACCTCGCCACGCATGGTTTACACATCCCGGCAGTGACGATGACCGATGCCCTCTTGGTAAATACCCTACGAAGTGGGTGAATTTGGCCCGCAAATGTGGAACATTGCCCTCAATTCTGGACACTGGTACACGCGTTCCTGGACAAAACCGCTTTCCATCAGGTACACTTGCTCTCAAATCTGTAAATTGTGTTTCCTTTTGAGAGAAAAACAAACCATTGGAATACGGAAGACGGACGCGCAAGGCATTCGGGGTTGCTCATGGTCACGCCAGAAGTACAAGGCATTGATCTGTTCAAAATAGCGGGCCGCTCCATTTCAGGATGGGTTCCGAGCTACAAAACGGGCACGGTGATCAGACAGCCGTTTTGTAGCCAGCTCGAAGAACGCTTAATGCTGTGGCTTGAGTATCACCCTCTGGTTGCCAGCTACGCGCGTGGTGACATTGGCCCGGAGTTTGCCACGAAGTATCGACTGCCGATTCCACAACACGCCCCGTTCGCGATTGGCTACACATTTGAGAACAACCCCCATCATTACCTGCCCGATTTCGTGGGCACTTTGGCCGACGGAACACCGTTCCTCGCTGAGGCGGGCATGGAGGATGACAAGCGGGGAGATCGTAACCTTGCTAAAGCCGAGGCCGCCCGACGGCTTGCATGCCTGCAACAAGGGACCTTCTGGATTGGCACCGAGCGTACCTTGACGAAACGTCGCCACTACAACTTGGTCTTCTTGCACGCCAGACGCAAAACGTTTCCGGCCTTTTCCGATATTGCTGCCGTCTTGCCGGAGGTCTGGCCGTGGGGAGAAATGGCCGAGGTCGCAGAGGTGGCAAGCCGACTTTCACACCAGTTTCCCGTCGATCTGGTGGAAGCAGCGATCTGGAAAGTGGTGGCAGATGCGGCGGCGCAGGGACATCTGCTCCTCGATCTGGAGCAGTACACCCTCTCTCGCACGCTTCCTCTGGCCCTGCTCCCACCGGATGCTCCAGTGCTTGTGCCCTCACCACTGCCTGACACGCTTCTGCCTGAATCAGAGACGACGCGGGTGGCTGCCATCGAACGTCAGCCATCCACCCTCATTCCTGGTCCGACCTTTGATGCCTCGACGCTTCCAGAACCACAACGTGCACAATTTCACCGGAATCTGCGGGCCGTGGAACAGGTGCTGGCTGGAGCCACCCAAAGCAGCGTCGCGGAAAAGGAGGGCAACCCGCGTTCGACGCTTTCGCGGCTGGTGAGTAGGACCCGCAAGAGGGGTCAGATTGCTTGTGTGCCTCACGGCAGCTACCAAAGGGCCTCGCAGCTTCATCCGGCCTTCGCCGACTGTATCCGTCGGCTGTTTGGACTGCCCACACGGCTCACCATGACGGCTATTCGAGAACACACCGAAATGCAGCAGGTGGCGGCACGCTTATCCAAGGAAACCGGAACACCCGTCAAACTTCCCTCCTACAAGCAGGTGCGCACTGCCGTGCAGCACTTGAAGATGGACCCAGATCTGATGGCGATGCGCGAAGGAGCGAAATCGGTGGCACGGCCACGCGAGTCTGCCGAGTCCTTTGTGCTCTCCATTCCGGCTCCAGCACTGCTGACCCAGGTCG
>VBHI01000301.1 GCA_005881495.1 Chloroflexota bacterium | reverse complement strand
TCCACTATTCCTTCCCCCTGCAATTCAAGCCCAAAATCAAGAAAAAACGCTTTAGCGGCAGCAAGGTCGTTGACGACGATACCTACATGGTCTATTTTATGAACCTTCACAGCTTATACCTCCTGCTTCTGTATTATATAAAAGCTCCACCCAACTGTAAAGCATCCAGCTACAGATGTACGAGTGATCACTCTTCACGCTGATTGATCACTCGTCACCTCAAAATTTGACCACTCTTCGCCTTATTTACCAGCTGGTTTTGGTAGGCATGAAGCCGCTAAGTAGTATTGCTCCGATTGCTGATAAGAATCGCGAGTCAACAGCGTGCATGGTTTACCTCACAACTGCATCGATCACCCCACGTGCCACCATCGCAACATCTCCGCTTACCTGAACAGACGTAATTGCGCCAGAGGTACCTGTAACAAGGACACTGATTTGACTGGGGCGACCGACAAAGCTTCCTTGACGAAGGACGATCTCTGTTCCCATCTGGGCCTTGCCATACCTCACGAGATAGGCCCCTGTCGGTCCAGCAGCACTTCCTGTGGCAACATCTTCGACATGACCCATATTATCCCAGGTTCGACCTTCCATTGTAGGAAGATGAAAGACATACACAAACTTGGCTCCCATTTGCGCCAACAGTCCTTCAAAAGCTGGATGAATGATCTGCGCCTTTTCAAGATCGTTCTTGAGCATAATGAGCAGGTAGGGGAGCCCCGTCGAAACCATCTGCATGGGTAAGTTGTCGTACAGAGCTTCGACAGATAGATTCAGAGCACTAAGTACCTGTTGCTGTACCTCCTGGGGTGCGACAGCGCCAAAGGTTGGTATTCCTTGATCCATGGTAGCCGTATACCAGCCCTCCCGCCGCCGTGTTGTCACGGGAATGATGCCAGTCTTGAGGTGGAACTGCCATTCTGCCTGTTGGAGGTTCTCAGCCCTTTGCTCATGCAGAACGCAGGCAGCACCCAGAACGGGATGGCCTGCAAAAGCAAGTTCCTCTTCCATCGTAAAAATAGAGGCTTTCACCAGAGATGATGAAGGCTCAACGTGGAGAAAAATCGACTCGAACTGCCTCATCTCCTGAGTAATGCATTGCATGATCTGTACAGATAAACCATTGCTCTCTGGAAAGACGGTCAATCCATTGCCTGAAAAGGGTATTTTGCTGAAGACGTCAACATGCCGATAGGCAAGGGAACGATGCTGAATGCTCAAAGTAAACACTCCTCTCATCAAAACTGCAAGGAAGCTGCTTCACCTTGCACTTACCTTTAGATTGTACTGGGAAGCAACTTTCATCATAACTCTTTTTGAGACCGCGAAATGTGGCATAAAACAAAGCAGGGAGGCCACCCATACGGGGCCTCCCTGCTTTTTGGCACTTCTAGTCCAGGTAATCCTTCAGCTTGCGGCTGCGGCTTGGATGGCGCAACTTGCGCAGAGCCTTGGCCTCAATTTGGCGAATACGCTCACGGGTAACGTGAAACTCTTTGCCAACTTCTTCCAGGGTGCGACTGCGGCCATCGTCGAGGCCGAAACGCAGCTGCAGTACTTTGCGCTCGCGATCAGTCAAGCTCTCGAGAACATCCTCCACCTGCTCTTTGAGCAGTTGATGGCTGGCCGCGTCGGCGGGTGCCAGCGCAGTGTGATCCTCGATAAAGTCGCCCAGGTGGCTATCGTCCTCTTCACCGATGGGAGTCTCCAGGCTCACAGGCTCCTGGCTGACTTTGATGATCTCGCGTACTTTCTCCGCGCTAATCTCCATCTGCTCGGCAATCTCCTCGGACGTAGGCTCTCGCCCCAGGTCCTGCAGCAAACGGCGACTGATACGGATCAAGCGGTTGATCGTCTCCACCATGTGAACGGGGATACGAATTGTGCGCGCCTGGTCAGCAATGGCGCGAGTAATAGCCTGGCGGATCCACCAGGTCGCATACGTACTAAACTTGTAGCCCTTCGTGTAATCGAATTTCTCGACTGCGCGAATCAGACCAATATTTCCCTCCTGGATCAGGTCCAGCAGGCTCATACCACGACCAATATACTTTTTCGCTACGCTAACCACCAGGCGCAAATTCGCCTCAGTCAGACGGCGCTGAGCTTCTTCACCGTCATCGATGTAACGGCGGTTGGGAACAGGCTTCAGTCGCTCAGCCTTCCCGCGCTCCATACGTTGCGCCAATCGTACTTCTTCCTCGGCGGAAAGCAAGGAGACGCGGCCAATCTCGCGGAGATACATCCGCACGGGATCGTCCAGGCTACTTTCCAGGTCAGCAACCACGATTCCAAAGCCATCGCGCAGATCGTCCCACTTCGCGTTAGCCATGATATCTACCTCATCTTCCGGGCCAGGCTCCCAGTCTGTTGGTGGCTCTTTCGTCGAATCCAGGGCGTCCATAGACTCTTCGTCCTGCAGTTTAGAAAACAGGTCAAACGACTCTTGCTCATCGACAGGAGTCAAAAGACTTCCGCTCGCAGTAGCTTGAGTATGATGACCTACAGTATTGATATCAAACACATGTTCCGTACCACGCAACAAGGAATCCTCAAAGGGTTCGATGCTGAACATCTCCCTTAAAGGCTCCGTAATTACAACATTTTCCATTTGTACCCGATCAATCACTTCTTGTTCCCTATTCACCATTATGGCATCCCCCTCCAGAAAACAGGTTCAGGATAATAAACGCATAATAATGATAAATCCTGTTTCCTGATCCAATGTGGTAAAGATGATTCCACTACTCGCTGCTATAGATTATAGAACAACCAGACCGACACACATTGAACGCGATGGATTACATTACCCCTGCAAATGCGTTGCCGAATCAATTGTGCGCAACTGTTGATGAATTGCTAACAGTTTCCGCCGAAGTTGTTGCTCCAATGCAACATCACCAGTATCTTGTGCATCTCGCAGAGCATACTGATGCTCTATATTCGATTGTACCAATCGTGTTCGCTTGAGTCGGGTAGCACACTGGACAGCATATTTTTCCTGCCCCGTCCCATCTAAAGGAGTCCCTGACTCAATACGTTCCCACGCTCTCTTGACTGTTGTCAGCAACGCAGAAGGCACTAATTGTTCTAAGGGTTCATGTAAGGAGGAAGAGCCACGTTGAAAATCAGAGTTAAGTATGTGGTACAACTCTCGCGTGTCAGTCCCAGCAAAGTCACCATCAGTTATTATACCACAAACATGCTGACTTAACCCAGGGTTGTGCAAGAGTAGCCCAATCAGGTAGTCTTCCCATTGTAACGTATCACTCTTCCTTTTGTCAAGTCCCAAAGCAGTGCGCGACTCTTCCTCCAGCGCGCCCCGTGCTCCCACATCTGGTGGTTCCCCACCTTCGCCTGGAAATTCCGTGGCTGCCTGACCCTGGGCACTTGTATGGGACCCGCCGCCGTTTTTTCTACTGACGTGTTGTTGCCCCAATGGCGCCGAAAATTGCGCAATGACACTGGTCGTTTTCTGCTCTCTCAGCACCCGCTGCAACTCGTCAAAGAGCGTTCGCTCATCAATGCTGATCATCGCAGACAGTTTTCGCATATAGGCATCTCTTTTGACGCGATCGCTGATCATACCTATAATGGGCAACAAACGCCTGGCCGCTTCAGTTTTCCCAGCTGGTTCTTTCAGATTGAGGTCCGTTGTTTTGACCCTGAAGTAATAATCCACCAACGGTACCGGGTGAGCTACCGCGTAGTCCCAGAGCGCTGCGTTTTCCCTAATCACCTCGTCTGGATCTTCGCCTGCGGGCAGTTGCAGTACATTGATCTCCGCGTCCACCTGCTCCTCCAGGCGAATCATGCCCCGCGGTTCATAGCGCTTGCGACTCCCCGCAACAGGGTTTGATGTCGCCAGTGGTATAGGAACAACGATACGATCAAAGGTTTTTAGGGCTTCCTGGATACCATGCTCAGTAGCGCTTTCACCTGCCGCGTCAGGATCCAGGGCCAGTGTCACCTGCCTGGTGAGTTTTTTCAGTTGTTGAATGTGCTTTTCAGTGATCGCGCTGCCAATACATGCCACCGTTTGTTTTGTCCCATGCTGGTGGGCAATGACCGCATCTACATACCCCTCGACAATTACCACTTGTTTTTCGTGTTTGATGGCATCTCTGGCCATATCCAGGGCATACAATATGCTATTCTTCTCAAACAATAGCGTCTGTGGTGAGTTCAGGTACTTTGGCTGGTTGTCGCCGAAAGCACGTCCACCAAAACCGATCACGCGTCCTCGCGTGTCCCGTATAGGGAAGATCAGGCGATGCCGAAAGTAATCATAGACCCCGCCACCAGTACCTCCAGGTCCACCTTCCCGGTCTCGTGCAAGCCCCCCTTGTACCAGCTCGCGCTCGGTATAGCCTCTTCCCAGCAAGTAATGCGCTAAAGTGTCCCACTGGTCAGGGGCGTAGCCCAGACTAAACGTAACCACCGTATCAGCCGAGATACCTCGACTTTGTACGTACGCACGAGCCTCAGCCGCGTCCTTCGAGCGCAATAACATCTGGTGAAACCACAACAGCGCGTCCTCATTGAGTTTACGTAGCCGTTCTTTGAGGGCACTTGTTTCGCGCGCTTGCTCCGGATTTTGACTACTATAGTCATCAACCTGGACGCCTGCTTTCTCGGCCAGGTAATGAAGCGTCTCGCGAAAATCCAGGCCCTGTTGCTTCTGCACGAAGGAGAAAACATCTCCGCCTTCATTGCAGCCAAAACAACGCCAGGTTTGTGTCTCCGCAAATACATAGAACGAAGGAGTGCGCTCGTTATGAAATGGGCATAGGCCCTTCAAAGCCTTTCCCGATTTCTGTAGGGCCACAACCAGGCCAATCTCTTCTACCACATCAATCTTTGCCTTGATTGTCTCAATAATAGACATAACGCCAGGTCCTTCAGCAAATGCATCAATGGGATAGGTTGCTCAGTTTGTCCTACACCACATATAACGGACGATATTCCAGAAAGTCGCGTTTCTATAGACTAAAGTATCATGTTATTCATATTTATATGCCGATTGTACTATCTCTTATTACGTATAAGCAGGGCTTTAAGATACGAAATCCTTCTCTGCTCACTTATCCACTTATCCACAGCCTCTATATTACTATGAGAATCTTTATTTAAATAAAAAAATATTATACCGTAGTAGTAGGCTCTGTGGATAAGTGGATAAGTGGGGTAGCTGCTTAGCGTTTCTTCTCTCTTTCAACCTCTCTTTGAGCCTAAAAAGTCAAATTCATTGATGTAGATAACCTGTCAAAACTCGAGAAGTGGGTGGACAGATTGTGGATAAAAGAGCGCAGCCTGGGGATAACGGTGAAGATTGCTCCTATGGTTATCCTCAGAATAGAATCCATGGGGATAAGTTATACACAGAAGCCGGGGATATCTTTTGATGCTTATCCACTACTTTAGAAATATGTGTACAGGTTATCCCCACTTTTTGTGGATAACTTCTTACTTTCAATAACTCTATGGGAAGCAAGGAAAACTGATCCCTCCGACAGTGAATAAACTGGCATAGGTAGTTTAAAAATCTGTTGCGTTCAAAAACTTTTTGCACATAATAACAAAGTTTTCCACATTAATTGCCACTTTATCCACTTTATTCACTTTTTACGCACGTCGTGCGAGTATTAAATGTCGTACCTGATCCTCATGGATAGATATGAAGAATAGGGATATTGTGGATAACTTGTCCACCCCCTTTGTGGATGGCCTTGTCTATATTTTCAATTTAAGTGCATATTGTGGAAAAGTTATCCACAGAGATTGTGGAAAACCCTGACCTTACTTTGTTTAAGTGCATATTGTGGAAAAGTTATCCACAGAGATTGTGGAAAAAAATCATGTCAGCGGAAGTATTGTGGAAAGCGTGGAAAAGTTATCCCCACTTTTTGTGGATAACTTATGAAGCAATTTCGCAAGTGCAAACTGTGGAAAAGTTATCCACAGAGATTGTGGATAAGTCTATGGCCATAAAAATTTGCTGCATGAAAACGAGTTATCCACAATGATTGTGGATAACTCGGTGGAAAAATGTGTAGAAGTCAACATAATATTTTGTTATAAAGCAGATTAGCTTCCCTTCAGCCCTTGCCTCGTGGCATTTATCTGAGAAGTGCTGCCACTCTGCATCCTTGTTCTCGAAATTATGTCGGTCGTTACCGTGTCGCTTCTTAACCTCACAGAAAGCTGGTTGGTTTGCTTTTGGACAAAAAGATCATAAACTCGCAGGAGTTCAGCGATACTGAGCACAGAAGCAATTTTGTGCTCTCTCTGTTCTAATGCATCGCCAACGGGGTGCTCGCCGATCATTCCCAGCAACCCCCGGCTGAACTCTTTACGGAATGGCACCAGTAAGGCGAGATTTTTTTGCCACGAATCATCCTGGTGCCTGCCCACGCTTGTTATTCGTGTTGTCGCTGGACAAGAATCCTGTAATGCAAACAGCGCATCGATGTAAGGACCGATGAGCCAGGGTTGTATAATAGCTTGCTCTATTGACCGGTCATGTTTTTCATCCTTTTCTTCGTGTCTCTCGGGCGCTTCTTTCCTCTGTGGAGCGAGAGTAAGCAGACCAGGCGGTGTCAAAAGTTGCAATGTTACACGCTCAAAGACAGCAAGCCGGCGCTCATCATCCAGCACAGGATGGCGCAACGACAGGGCCAACAGTTGATTTGGTCGGAGAGAGCAATCATCTCCTCCGGGTCCATCGATGACATCATAGAGATAGTCCCCGTCGGCGTACCAGAAGCGCTGTTGAAAATGTTCTTTACAGTACGCGGCCTGTTTTTGATAGAACGAGGGCGATTGGTTGCCGTTACTGCCCTTTTGCTGTTGTTGCAGAGACCACTCATGCATGAGTGAGAGAGCATGGTACCAGAGAGCATTCACCTCAACAAGCTTGCCGGTGCGGGTTATCCTTGCCTGTCCATCAGCAGAAGTATTCATCCATGTGAGCGATTTCCCTGCTGACCTCAATAGTCCATCGGTAGCATCCACCTGGGTTGCATTATAAGTCCCGTTGACGTACCAGTTGATGCTCTCAGCGAGCCGTTGATACAGTTCCTCGAGGAGTTGAAAGTCATGGGTAGCTCGCACATAGTGATCGAGAGCATAGAAAAACCAGAGAGTGGTATCGACGCTTCCGTAATCACGATCCTCCAGGGGTCGCTCCGCTGAAGGCAGGCGATCCGGTAACATACCCTGCTTAAAGTAACGTGCGTAATTACGCAATATATCTCGTGCTTCCTCAAAACGGCCCGTCGTAAGGGTCAATCCTGGAAGGGCAATCAATGCTTCTCGTGTGCTGTCTCTCTGGCCAAAGTAGTCGGCAAGGATGACCGGCACCGTCTCATATGACAGATAGAAAAAGGATCCTCTATTCGCTTGCTCGCTACGCGGTAACACGCGGCGTACCAGGAAACGATCTGCCGCCTGGATCAGTAGGCGTAGATATTCTTCGCTGTCAATGGTTGAATCGTGATCCGGTGGCAGAGAGAGTATCTGTGGGTAATGGGTTGTTTCTCCACCTTCTCCAAAGTAGCGTTGAGGTTGCAATATGCTGCTCGCAAGTTGCTGCTGCTCTGCTATACTGCGCGTGCAGGAGTGTTTAAGCTGGTCAGGATTAAACGTTAGTGATGATAACTCTTCGGCGCTGGCGATAATAGTGAGTACCGAGTTTTCGCCAGGCCAGAGTTTTGCCTTAAATACTCCTGGAAGATAGAGATCATCGATTGCAGGACGATGAGCCGCCTGGTCGTGCCGGCGCAAGAAATGCCAGTACCAGACGCCAGTGGGAATAAACCTCACCTGGCTGTCTGGATGCCCCACAGCAAAAATGGAGTAGGGAGAGGCGCCATCCCAGGCGCGAATCGTACAACCTGTCACGCCTTTTGGCAGCGGCAAGTAGTTTTCCTCTTCGTCTTCTACTTGATAGAGCTCCCCAGTGAGTCGATGTTCGGCATTACTGTGTAACTGTACCTGGAAATGCCAGTCATTGTTGCCATATTGTGGTTGATTATATCGACGATACGCGGAAAACGGTAGCAGCGTCAACGAAAGGATTGGCTGTGCAGCCTCCGGGTACGCTGCATTTCCTACATCTCGCCCGGACTCTCTGGCGAGATGTTCCCCTCTGTATCTACTCCAATTTCGATTGCCGTTTGTATTGCCTGCTTCATTTGCGCTCAGGAGGCGATATTGAATGTATGTTGTATTATAACCACGGGGCATCCAGATCCGCTTTTCAAGCACGATCCCATCGATGCCTCCAAGATGGTACGTAAAGACGGGAAACCCTTCTTCGAGACGGAAAGTTTCAAGATGACCAAAGCCGGCGGGGTTGAGTGTCCCATCCCGGTACTCATTGGAACCCAGGTAGTACTTGCGCTCGTCAAAGACTAACTCTTCATCAATTTTTGCTAACAAAAGCTGCGCAGTATCTTGTGACGATGTTACAAGCAAGCCATGCTGCATGCGGGTTAGTATGCCCGCCACTGTCCCTGCTGCATAGCCTCCCAGTCCGTTTGTTATGAGCCATTCACGCGAAATGGTTTCATTTAAATTACAGCAGGTGCTGCGATCAAATTCGATGGGCATAATTCACCTCCCGCCCCTCTTATGAGGGCATCTCTTGTATAATAATAACCCTTCCCCACGGAAGTTCCATCATTCTCTAAAAGGAAGTTGTAAGGAGCTGGCCCCCTGACAGGGCTGGGATGTCTCCCCGCTCCCACATCACTTCCTGATCTTGCATACGTTCCATCGTTCTGTAAAAAAGGGGATGCAGAGAGCAAGCTCCCTGGTGAAGCTGGCGGTGTCCCCAAATCCCTCTCCCTTCCACCTGAACCCGCAGAAGTTCTATCACTCCCATTGTATATAGTTAGTGTAACATAACGTCAGAGAAAAATCAGTGTTTCCCATCGGCATTTTACGCATTGTCACAGACTTGTGATAAATAGGGCTATACATGTTTTTGCTTTGGTGATACAAATATCGTAAGCGACGTATTTACATAGAGGAGAAAGATAGCTGGCTTTGCTCTGTACCTTACTATCGGTGCTATGCTACACTACTCTTAATCCTTTACAGATAATGTGTTTCTTTATTTCCCAAAGGAGGTTAACCACGTGATATCTACTACGAAAAAACCGGGACAACGTACACCGATAGGCCTGCTGCTTGTAGGTACGCTTTTAGTGCTCACACTCTTGCTTGCCGCTTGTGGTTCCACAACGACAACGACAACAACAACGACACCTGGTGGGGCGCCAACGCCTGATCTGAAGGTGCCAGGAGTTTTAACCGTTGGCAGTGATACAACATATCCTCCACAGGAATCTATCGACACCGCCACCAATAAAGCCGTCGGTTTTGATGTAGACCTCATCACGGCCATAGCGAAGAACATGGGCTTACAAGCGAATGTTGTCACCACAAAATTTGATACCATCATCGATGACCTGAACAACAAGCGCTTCGATGTCGTGATCTCCGCCGTCAGCGTTACTCCAGATCGCCAGAAGAAGGTTGATTTCGTGCCATACTTCAATGCCGGTGAGTCACTTTTAGTACAAGTGGGCAATCCGAAGAATATTAAAGGTCTTTCTGACCTCTGTGGACAAAGTGTTGGCGTTCAGACGGGCACCATTGAGCAGGCGGACTTACAAACCGCCAGCAATGCCTGTAAAACAGCGGGTAAGCCCGAAATCAAAATGGTCGTTTTACAAGATCAAACGGCTGTCATACAATTGCTTGCCAATCAGCGTGTCGTGGCTACTTATCAAGATTCGCCTGTAACAGACTACTACAACAAGCAGCACCCTGGTCAATTTGCCGTTGGTGGTTCTGTTATCAACGCGGGCCTGGAAGGCATCGTCATTCGCAAGAATGATGCCCCTATGTTTAACGCAGTGAAAGCGGCCTTTGACAAGTTGAAGGCTGATGGTACCTATAAACAGCTCATCGATAAATGGGGCTTGACGAACGAGGCGATCGCCATGGTTGATCGACGCACAAACTTCGCCTGAGCAGTTACTTTCACGTTTCGAGTTTCGAGTTTCCCTTACTCTTTCGCTAGCCAAAAGTAGGGGAAACTTGGAACAGCTTATTAAGGAGGGCCTGCCGTGTTTCAATGGAGTACTGTCTGGCACTTTCTCTTCAACGACCCGAACCACCTCTTCCTCTTGGCCGCCTGGACCACGCTCTGGATCTCTGTTGTCGCCCAGATTAGCGGTGTCATCATCGGCCTTTTTCTCGCCTTAATGCGCATGTCGCGTTATCCCTACCTGTCCCTGCCTGCGCGCGCCTTCGTCTGGTTCTTCCGCGGTAGCCCACTTCTCGTACAGGTTCTCCTGCTCTGGGACGGGTTGCCAAGAATCATCAATAATCCCGATTTCCTGCTGCCCAGTTGGGCCTGCGTCCTCGTCGCCTTCTCTCTCAATGAAGGCGCGTACATGTCGGAAATTGTACGCGCCGGTATTACCTCTGTGGACGTCGGGCAAATGGAAGCCGCCAAATCATTAGGGATGCGTTATGCCCTGGCCATGCGGCGCGTTGTACTGCCCCAGGCCGCTCGTGTGATTATCCCTCCGCTGGGCAACGAATTTAATAACATGCTCAAAACCACCTCCATTGCCTCCGTTATTGGCCTACTCGAACTCACCGGTACCGCCGAAGTCTATGGCTCGCAAAACTTTGTCATCTTTGAACTCCTGATAGTCGCCACCGTTTGGTACCTGCTTCTCACCACTGGCTGGGGTTACATCCAGAACTGGATAGAGAACCGCCTGGACCCCAATCGCACGTTGAAAACCGATCTTGTCCAGAAGGGCTGGGCGGCACGTATGTTGGGCTTTGGTTCACCTCGCGCTGGCGACGGCGGTACACTGGCTGGTGGGCGCTAGTGAGAAATGAGGAAAAACAATTATGAGTGTACAACAGCAACAAAATGGCGGTAGGGAGATAGTACGTGCGGAGAAGGTGGTCAAACGCTTTGGCAATCTCACCGTTCTGAATGGCGTTGATCTCACCGTGAATCGCGGCCAGGTCGTCGTAGTCATCGGGCCCAGTGGCTCTGGAAAAACTACCTTGCTGCGCTGTATCAATCACCTGGAGAAGATCGATGGCGGACGTATCTATATTGAGGGTGAATTGGTGGGCTACCGCGAGAAAAGTGGGAAGTTGGTTGAGGACCGCGAGGCCAACATTGCCCGTATCCGTTCTCAGGTCGGTTTTGTGTTCCAGCGCTTCAACCTCTTTCCGCATATGACTGCGCTAGAAAACGTCATCGAAGCTCCCATTCATGTCCTGCATGAACCAAGGAACGAGGTGATCGAACGTGCTCGGGGTTTGCTCGCCAAAGTGGGTCTCGAGGAGAAAGCGGATGTCTTTCCCCACAAACTCTCTGGCGGTCAGCAGCAGCGCGTTGCCATTGCCCGCGCCCTGGCTATGAATCCCAAACTGATGCTTTTTGACGAAGCCACTTCTGCCCTTGATCCTGAGCTTGTCGGTGAAGTGCTCAAAGTTATGAAACAGCTTGCCCTGGAAGGTATGACAATGGTGGTTGTCACGCACGAGATGGGTTTTGCCCGTGATGTGGCCAGCGATGTGGTTTTTATGGATAAGGCTGTTATCGTGGAGGAAGGGACACCTGAGCAAATTTTTGATAATCCACAGCATGAGCGCACACGCAACTTTTTAGGCATGATACGTAAGCCTGAGCAAAACTAATGCGCTTGTATACCGCGACAATAACCAGGAATAGCGAAATTCGCTCAGGAGTGCATCTGATCGAAATGCATGTTCCATCCCTGGCCAGTACCGTACAGCCTGGCCAGTATTGTATGGTGCGCTGTTGCCATCCTTCAGCAACTGATCCACTGCTGCGCCGCCCCCTCTTCATACATTCGGTGCAGCAAGCACAGGGGCTGTGTACGCTTTTGATACATGTACACGGGCGCGGAACGTCCTGGCTGGCACAACAACGCGCGGGGGCAACGCTCGATATCCTGGGACCGATGGGACACGGCTGGGAAGTGCGCTCGACAGCCAGAAACCTCTTGCTTGTTAGTGCAGGAGGTTTGATCGTAGGTGTAACATTGCTGGCACAACAGGCTCTTGAACAAGAACTGGCGGTGACGCTCATTGCCCACTTCTCCAAAGCAGCGGACGTTTACCCACCGGCCTTGCTGCCGCCCGAGGTCGAGTATCACATCATCACGTCCGATGGCAGCCTTGGGCAACAAGGAGATATAGTCAGCGTCCTGGGGAATTACCTGCCATGGGCCGACGCCGTCTGTTGCAGTGTTTCGCGTGAAACGGCCACTTTGTTGTATTCCTCATTTGAGCGTATGCGTGGGAGGCAATTTGCGCAAGGGCTTATGCTGCATCCCCTTGTTTGTGCCAGCGGCGCCTGTCTAACCTGTAGCGTCGATACATATTCCGGTACGAAGCTGGTCTGTCGCGATGGTCCCGTATTTGACCTGAGAGAGTTAGCACGGTAAGTTTTTTCAAGGTATTGGGTGTACCATTTATTTATAAACAAGTGCTAGTCCCGTTACGTGAGTCTCCCATATGCGTATTAATACATAGGTTGCCATCGGTTGACTAGTAGGGGTAATAAGTCAATGGTTAAGAATGCGTCATATGACAAGCTGGCCGGAACAGTCCTGGGGAATTATTATCTGGAAAGGTTCATTGGACAGAGCATGATAGGCCCCACCTATCTTGCACGCGCTGATGAAACGACCACCTATCTTGTGCGCTTTCTGGACGAGCCAATGTACGCGACTCCAAAGGAGCACGAAGGATACCTGGAACACTTTCAGTACCGGGCCAGTCAGATTGCCGCCTTGCAGCATCCATACATTCTCCCCCTCCTTGACTTTGGCGTCTTTCGCGGCCTCCTGTACCTGGTCTCACCTCACATCCCACTACGCTCACTACGTTCTCGTATCGATAAGAATGGGATGCTGAATGCGTTCACTATTGGCCGCTACCTGGATCAGATTGCCACCGCTCTGGAATACGCTCATGAGCATTCGGTCATCCATGGCAGCCTTTCGGTTGACAGCATTTTCATCCGGCTCGATGGGCAACTGGTTGTGGCCGACGTGGGTGTGAGGAGTCTACTCGAACTAAATATACAAGATATGCCCAGGAAACAGCTCCTTGAGTGGAGCGAAGGAAACGCTCCAGAGCAACTGTTAGGCAAGCCCGCCAGTCCCGCTACCGATGTATACGCGCTGGGGGCGGTAGTCTATCACCTCTTGACAGGCTCTTCCGTGTTTGAGGGCAGCACACCTGATGAAATTGCCCAGCAGCACCTGTATGCCTCTATCCCTCCGTTGACTCAGTGGCGCAGCGATCTCCCCGCGGGCCTGTACAGTATCCTGGCTCGTGCTTTGTCCAAGAACCCGGCTCAGCGATACCACCAACCAGGTGCTTTTGCCAATGCCTATCATAGCACATTGGGCCCAACGAATAGAACCCGGTTGCCATTTGTCGTCTCCGAAGCCCCTGGCATGCAAACCCATCAACCCTTTAGCACAGGAGTGTCAATGGCAGGCACGCAGTTCACCGAACATGCCTGGAGCAACGGTTCGGCAGCAGCCGACCATACCGGGTCGCCGCGTCCGACGTCCCAGCCCTCAATCCCGCACTCGTTACATGGTTTCTCCGAAGATAAACCGTTGAACCTGGTCGAGAGTCCACGACCAACATTAATGCGTCGATTTCGGAGCAAGCAAAGGCAGCGCACCCTGCTGATTGCTTCACTGGTCGGGCTGCTGGTGATTGCCATTGGTGCGATCGGGTTCACATTGCTCGCGCAGAAGAGCAGCGCCATGCCGAGCGCCAGCGGACAAGTAACGTTTTTTACGAATCAGAATGATCCCGTTGGGCAAACCAACTCGCTCCATATCGACATCCAGCACCTTCAAGCTGCTCCTGCTGGTAATGATTACGAGGCCTGGATTATCAACGATTATTCTGAGGCGGTTACGGGTTTAGGCAGGCTATCAGGAAAGAATCAAACCTGGTCTTTAACTTATAGCGCAACAAGCAGTAATCTCCTCGGAGTTGGAGACAAGCTGGAGATCACCCAGGAACAAGGAGTGGTCAATGCTCCAGCAGGCAAAGTGATTCTCGTCGGCACTTTCCCTGACCACGCCTTTCAGCATATCGAGCATTTGCTCGTCGGTTATCCCGAGACGCCTGGCAGGATTGGGATACTGATCGGGGTATTGCAGCAAATCCACCTGCTGGATGTCCAGGCTGCAGTGTTGCAAAGTGTTACGGCCAGCAAGGATACGGTCGCCATTGGATGTGTGACGCAAAGCATGCTCGACATTATTAACGGCACAAAAGGCGCGTACTATCAACCACTTGCGGCAAAGTGTGCCCAGCGGAATGTGACCATGACCGGGGATGGTTTCGGTTTGCTGGGCAAAGGTGGTTACGTAGCTGGTGCGGAAGAACATGCCGCTCTGGCGCTGAGCCAGAAAGATGCAACGAGTGTTATGCGCCAGCACGCAGTTCTGATGGATGTGGCCCTCTCGAATATCATCAGGCGGTTGACAACGATTGAGCAAGATGTGCTGCACCTGCAGGTGCGGCCTACCGACCTATCATCTATTCAGGAGATCACGACGCTGGCAGACGACGCCTATCATGGAGTGGATGTGAATGGCGATGGGCAAATTGATCCTGTCGTCGGGGAAGCAGGAGCCCTGACCGCTTACCAGCAGGGACAGTTAATGGCAACATTACCACTCGCTTCCAGTGCATAGACGTCAAGAAGGCTCAGCCTTGGATAGAAGCATGAAGTACTACTTTTGCTTGCTAAATGCCTGCCAAAAAGGAAGGGTACTGTATGGAGGGTATATGCCTGGGGAAGGCGCAGACGCGCTCAGGCAGCCTGAAATCCGGGTAGGTGTCTAGCAGGTGGAAGAAGGCCTGTACAATCGTTGGGTCAAAACTGGTCGCTGCCCCCTTAAGCAGGCGCTCGCGCGCGGCACCATCCGAGACCGCCGCTTTATAGGGGCGCTGTGAAGTGAGGGCGTCGTAGACATCCGCCACTTTCAATATGCGTGCACTTAAAGGAATATCTTCTCCATGCAGGCCTATAGGATAGCCCTGACCATCCCATGACTCGTGGTGATACAGCACCGTCTCGACGTAAAAAGGATGCACATCGCAGCCAGTCAGAATACGTGCCCCTATCACCGGGTGACGCTCCATGGTGCGGCGTTCATCTTCGGATAATGCTTCTGACTTATTCAGGATATCATTGGCAATCCATGTTTTACCCAGGTCGTGTACCAATGCGGCCAGAGCCAGGTCATATGCCTCCCGTCGGCTCCAGCCTAGATAGCGAGCCAGTCGTTGTGCATAGATTGCCACCCTTCGTGAATGCTCATAAGTGACGATGTCCCGTTCCTGGATACTCTTTACAAATGAAAGTAGTACTTCGCGTGACTCTCGTTCTCTATTAAACTGCTTTACAGCCACCAATTTTCCTCCCCCCCTTCTGTGAACTTGACTTTGCTTGTGCTTTGTCCCTCTGTCCTTTATTATAGCGTGTTTGTATAGCACGTGTCTCTACTTGAGAAAACGCGATAAACAATATAAAGGTTTCAATCTAAGCGTGCTATAATGGCCCAGGTATATAACATAGTAAGAGGTAAAATGCAGACTGTCTATGCTTCTGGCCTTGTCGGTACTTTTGGATAATCTGTCCGTTTTCTCACCTGGCTATCCCCCAAATAGTCCTTTTTCTCTGCCGGATGGTTTGTAATCGTCTTAGTTTGTGATAGACTCGATTTGTTACAAAATACCATTGCCTGAATAATTTCAATGGAAGGAGGAGCGGCACTTTTTACCTTTGCATCATTCTGGGGCCACTTGTGTTTGAGGTTGCCCTGGGGATGGTCTCCACGCCGCATCGCTGAATGACAGAGAATATCGAGGGAGGTAGCCCTGAACAGGCCGAGTCCTCCGATCAGCAACAACGTTCCGCTGATACTATCACTCTTGTATTAACCGCTGATAACCATCTTGGCTATACGGCCTTCGGCCAGCACCCGCGTAAGCGTGAAGAACAACAGCAACGGCTGCGCCATGCCTTTCAGCAAGCCACGGATTTCGCCATCGATCAGAGTGTTGATTTTTTTATGCAGGCAGGTGATCTCTTTGATTCAACCTCGCCGGATGAACGAGATCGCAGCTTCGTTTCGGCGTGCCTGGCACAACTGAGGCAAGCGGGTGTGCGCGTCTTCGCTCTCGGCGGCGTTCATGACACACCACCTGAAACACATTCATTGCTAGGTGAGGTCGCTCAAGCTCCACAGGCCAGTTTTGCACATTTAGGGGTGATGCATTATTTTGCACCCAACCCTCCCCTGCCCCCCTTGCCGGCGAGCGCAATGAATTGGGCCCCTACACCGGTGATGGTCAAAGTTCGTGATGTGCAGGTCGGCATTTGTGGCCTTGGGGTGTTGGCAGGGCAGGAGGGCAATCCCTTAACGCTCATGAAAGAGCAAAGTGAGGTCGAACGCGCCACTATTTCGCTCCTCCTCTTACATGCGCCTATCGAAGGTTTAACGGTGGGTACGTCTCTGTTAGACAGTCGCGCCCAGGTCAGCCGCAGCAGTATCGAGAATCAATCATTGTTCCGTTATATCCTGGCCGGCTACCACCATAGTTACCAGCATTTGCGCATAGGTCATTGCGAAATCATCGTAGCCGGAGCTACCCAGCGTATTGACTTTAGCACTCCTGAGCAGGAGCCTGGTTTTGTTTTCCTGGGACTGGCTGCCGATGGCATCCGCTGGTGTAAACATATAGCGGTCGATTCGCTCAAGCTTCAGAGGCTGTTAATACAGACCGGCGAACTCTGGACGGATGACAGCAACATACCCGATTCCACCCCCACAGATGCCATTATTGAACGGCTTCAGCCATTGTGCAGCGAGGAGACAATGGTACAGCTTCGCCTTGCGGGTACCCTCACTCGTGGCCAGTACCATCAATTAGACCTGAACCAGATACGGCGCTATGGCGAGGAACACTGTTTTGCCCTGGCTATCGACGATAGCGGCCTGGAAATATTACCTGAAATAGATGCTATATCTGCTGAAACAGGTGAGCGTTTCTCTCCACGCGAAGAGCTTATAGCTCTGGTTGATGAATGGATCACTGCTTCCCTTGCCGCACACGATGAACAGGAGCAAAAGGCTTTACATGCAACCAAAGAAGATCTCCTGGCGGCCATGGACGAGGTAAAAAGGCGGTAAGTATGATTATACTCAAACATTTAACAGTTGAACGCTTCAGGCTCCTGCGGGAGATAAACCTGCACTTCCCACAGCGCGGCAGTATTCTCGTCCAGGGCCCCAATGAAGCTGGTAAATCAGCTCTCCTGGAGAGTATCTATTTTGCTCTCTATGGTATACCTATGGCCTCCAGCACTACAGGCACTACAGGCACTATAGGCACTATAGATCACAACAGGAGTTCCATTGATGACCTGGTGCTTTATGGTTCCTCACAGGCCAATGTCACCCTCACGCTCTCGATCGGTGCTACGGAACTGATCATCAACCGTGTTATTGAGCGAGGGAAGGGACAGCAAGTCACTTTGCGTGTGCGCAGGCTGGGTATGCCTGAAGAGGAACTGATTACCCACCTGGATATCGCCAACGAGCGTGTCATTGCCGAGTTGGGGCGTATGGATGGTGAAACCTTGCGCAACTCGTGCTTTATCGAGCAGAAAAGCCTGAATCGCCTGGAAACTCTGCCGGGCAGTGAACGGGAGGCAACATTACGCAAGCTGTTGGGGCTTGAAAAGCTGATGCGTTTGACAGAACAGTTCAAATTGACGCCCAACGATGAGCAGATGCTTACCGAAAGCATTGATCGTCTCAAGCTGGCCGAGGTGCAGGCGCATATTCCTGAATTAAGCCAGAAACTGGGCGAACTTGAGGCGGCTCTCGATGCCGTAACCGTATCTGAAGATCTCGCTGAGGCCAGCCGGCAAGAGGCAGACATTACGGAACAGGAACTTTCTCTCGAACAGTTGCGCGAGAGACGTTCTGAACTCAAGCTCCGCCAGAACCGCATACAGCAACTGAAAAAGGCGGATACAACCCTTGGCGAGATTATAGAGGCATATGACGCTATGGCCGAAGCCCGGCGTGAACTTCCTGAGCTCGAACGAGAGATTGCGGAACTTGATCGACGCGAGCATGAAGAATTGCCGGTATTGGAGAAGCGCGTCAAGGAACTGGTTGATCTCACACGTTCATTTGGTACCTTAGAGCGTATATCAAATGATCTGCTCACCGCTGTAAACACCATCAAGGAGCTGGAGAAAGAACTCAAAAACTACCAGGATTGGCAGAAAGATAACGACGAGCTGGATATACAGATCAGTAATCTCAATGTGCAGATGGAGCAGACACGGCAGTCTCTTAACGAATATGAGGAGCTGCGGCGCGCTGGTCGTCCATCGTTAGAGGCTCGCCAGGGGCGTTTGCACAGTCTCAGCAAGCGTCTGACGGCTCTTCACCAGGCCGAGGAAAAGTATACTCTGCGTGTTATGCGGCAGGGATTGGCGGAAGGTAATGCTGTGCAACTTGTGAAGGTGCGCAAAGATGTGGAGGAGAAGGAACACGAACTGCTGGGGGCCAAGACCGAGGCTCTCCAGGCTCAGCAAGAGGCTGACGCGCTGGAAAATCAGTGGCGACAGATCAGTATTGGTCATCAGCTTGTAGAATGGCAGCGCTTAAAAGGCCTATCCCAGGGCCAGGAGGAAGCAGGGCAACAAGTTATCGCCGCCCACCAGCAGCAGGAGCGCCTGACTAACGTCGCTTTAGAGACCCGCCGTAAAGCCAACAGGTGGTTGATCTTCTCTATTGGTGGCGGCGCGCTTGGCATAGTTCTGGGGATTGTGGCTCTCTTTATCGCTTCTCAACAGGCTATCCTGGCTTCTGTTCTAGGACTACTTGTGCTCGCGCTGTTCGGCGGCGCCGCCTATAGCTTGTACAACTACAAAAAGGTACACAACAAGGAACAAATTGCCAATAAGCAAATGCAGGATGCTATTAACCAGGTTGGCCTGATGGTTACAGCGCGCGAAACAGCCCTACGTACGAGCGACAATCGCGATGCCCTGGCAAAGGTTGAGCATGAAATTCGCTCGCTTGGCGGTACTGTGCCGCGTTCGCACGAAGAAGCCAAAAGTAGCGAGCATCTCCTGCGCCAGTCACAGAATAAAGGTGAGAACATCGCCGATGTTCAACAACGACTGACCGAGAAACGCCATGCCGTCAAGGCGCTGCAGGAGAAGGTCGATATCGCTATGGAGGCGGTTGCGGCGCTGCGCAGTGAGCGTCAACGACTGAAAGACCAGCGTAAAAATGAGGGCTGGGATGATATAGATGCCCAATTGCGCTCTGATCGCATCGCCATCCAGGATAAGCAGAATGAGATAGCAACGCTGGCCGGCCAGGAAGGTCTGCCTATTCCCAGTTTCGACGCAGCCGTCGCAGAACTTCCTTCATCGGCAGACGACTTAGAAATGGCTATCACGGAGACTATTAAGGTGACTGAACGGGAGATTGCCTCCATTGATAGCAAACTTGACCTCATTACCGATCTCACGGCACAACTCCAGGTACAGCAAGAGGCGCTCGATATTCTCCTTGCGCGCAAGCGTGTGCTCATAGAGCGAGGCCAACGCTACCAGGGAAAAAAAATAGAAGAGCAGGTCGAACGCGCACGCGAACAACAACTTACGCTGCGTAGCGCCCTACAAAGTTTGCAGGACTCTCTGCGCCAGCGTGTCAAACAACTGGATGTCTCTTTCGGGCAGACCGCTATCAACAACGCGGAAACCACCGTGCGCAAGCAACTTGAGGCATTACATATTGTGCTGGGCAATCGTATTGAACTACAAAGCCGCCACGACAACTATCTCGTTGTCCTGAAAGACCGGCAAGACTCGCTGGCCGACCATTATAATCGGCTTGCCAAGTACAGCGCCTCCCTTGGGAGTTGGATTGTGCCCCCCAATCCTTTTGCGGAGACGTTGGTAGCGCTGCGACAACGCTGCCAGCAAGAGATCATAGACGCCAATGAGAAAGGCATTTTGCAAGAGCTGGAGAAGATACAACAACAAGAGAATGCTTCCCAGGCAAAAATTGAACTCTGTCGCCAGGAGATTGAAGATGCACACGAACGCATTACTATCATGCTCGTGCAGCGCTACCGCCCTCCCACAAAAGGCTACAACTTTACCGATATCGTCTCCGTCTGGCCCCTTGTCAGTGAGTACACAACGCTAGACCGCAACCGCCTGGAAGAGGAGCGCGCCGCTGCCGAAAAGGAACTGGAAGAGCTGGAGCATCAAGAATTGGCGCTCAGTACGCAGTTACAGACAGGTGGTACCAGGCTTGACCTTGAGCAGGCACGAGCGCGCATGGAGCAGCAGGAACGCAGCTACCAGACCAAGAAACGCGGCAGCCAGTTACTGAAAACCGTCTCTGAACGCTTGATGCGCAAGATGCTGCCGCGCACCGAGTACTATATGCAGCAAATACTTCCCTTACTGACAAGCGGACGCTATCACGATATTCGCTTGAGGACGGAAGAGGAAGAGGGAACCACCAGTGGTGGCCCCTTCCAACTGGGCGTATGGGAGACTGCCGCCGGTGAATATGTCCCCAAGTCGGCTCTCTCCGGTGGCGCCGCCGACCAGTTGTCGCTAGCATTGCGCCTGGCGTTTGCTATTGCCGCCCTCCCGCGTGAATTAGGAGCCGCCCCTGGCTTCGTCTTCCTGGATGAGCCTCTCAGTTCCTTTGACCGAAGGCGCACACAGGCCCTGGTCAACGTTGTCACAGGCGAAATGCTCGGCCAGCACTTCGAGCAGGTGCTCTTCGTCTCGCATGACAGCGTCTTCGATCCCGCCATGTTCCCCTATCACGTCTACATGGATAACGGCCTGGTCGTCGAAAGCAACCTGCCAGTAGTGGCCGCTGCCCCCACCCCTCCCCTTCCGGCAGCCAGTGGGGACGAGGAAATGATAGAGGAGGAGAAGCAGCCTGCAGAAGCTGAGCCGGATTCCGTGGCAGTGGAGATGTAAACATGTAATGTGTAGAATGGGGTTTGTGGCGCAGCCACAAACCCCATTCTACACAATTCAACTAGTCTTCAAACCATTACGCGCTCAGCAAAACCTTTATCATCACCGCATTGGCGATATCCGCACTCATGCCGCCATTGTCTTGAAAGGCCGCTACTATCCCTTCCTGCACCCCCTGATGAAAGGTGGAAGTGTAGACAACCTTCGTTGAGTAATTGGATATGCCCATCCCTGCCGTGGTTCCCATGATCTGCGCATGGCCGATATCCGCGTACGCGTGATCGAAAATGGCGGCTTTCCCGATTACGGCTTCAAACGCCGCGCCTTTTCCCTCAAGCGTGACCGGGCTGGCGATCAGTGAACGGGATTCAATATTCGTCAGCGTAAAGTTTTTGTCGCCTTCAACGCCAATGACCACCCAGAAATTGTGGGTATTGCCTTCCAGGCGACTGAGCGTCACGTTGACGGTAGGACTGAAGCCAGTACCGGAGATGGGCGTCTCCTTCACCAGCACGCTAGCATAGACATCTTGCGGCCCTCCACCACTGAGCAAGGCGGCTGTCAACGGTCGCTGCCAGGAGAGGAACTTAGCCGCCATAGCCTTTGCGACCTGTGCCGGATCATTCTTCCAGGTATCCTGGCCCTTGTTGACCAGCACCTGGTCGGCCTCGGCCTGGTAGCGCGTCAGATCGGGGAAGAGGCCGGGGAAGGCTGTTTGCACCAGGGTTCCTTGCTCACCCGACCAGTCAAACTCACGGAAGAGGTCCTGTTTCATAGCTGAGAGGGATTTACCCGTGTTGAGCGCGGAGTTTTGGTCGACTTCCGCGGTCATGACGGTGTTATAGCCGCTGATTTTGGCATCACCTTTCAGCAGGCCCTGGAGCTTGAAGATCTGCGTCGGATGTGCGCTGGTGATATTGTTGTAGACGTACACATCCAATGTTGCGCCAGGACCGCTAGAGCGCACGGTGACTAGCGCCTGGAGAGAGGGCGTATCCATGATATTGGCACCGCTCACGCTCTCAACATGATTGACGCCGCTCTGTGTGCCGAAAACCTTCTCCCAGTATGCGGGAGCATTGAGTGGCGCAGGTAAAGCCTGTGGGCCAAAAACGATCCCTGGCGCCGGAGTGGGGGTGATGTCGCTCCCAGGCGTTGGCGTCACTGTAGCTCCAGGTGTTGGTATCGTCGTCGGCACAGGTGTCGGAGTTACCTGTCCTCCAGGATGCTGTGCCACCAGTGCTAGCACGAAAGCGCCGCCACCCAAAATGATAGCGAGCACAAGGATCACCGTGGCAATCACCAGCCAACGGCCGCCCTTTGATCGAGGTGGTGGAGGTAAACTCTGTGGAGGGGCCTGTATCTGTGGAAGGGTCTTTTCCTTCTCTTTGTTTCTCTCTGTAAATTGCGTACTCATAGCTTGCTCCTTTCTGCGCCTTTGCAGAAATGGCCAGGATAACATAAAGTATCACTGATAATAAAAGTGTAAGGCCAGGGGTTT
>VBHI01000177.1 GCA_005881495.1 Chloroflexota bacterium | reverse complement strand
AAGATGGTAAAATGGATTGGCGAGAAGAGATCGTTTCGGCAGCAGGAAAGGAGCGCCGAAGTGATACAGGCAATACGAGCATCTATAGCGCGAGGGCATGCGTGGTGGGAACGCCACCTCACCGATATGGAAGGAGCACAGGAGGCCGTTGTCTCCAGCGGCATCTCCCCGCGCCTCTGGCGGCTGTATGCGCAGTTCTGGCTCGTGTGCCTCTTGTTTCCCATCCTTTCTCTGGTGCAGATGCATACCACACCGGTACGTCTGCTCATGGCCCTGGTCGGACTGGTGCTCTTCGTGGCTCTCTATACCTGGGTGATGTGGCCCCATCCGTTGAATCGTGATGCACACGCACGATTCAGGCTCCGCCCAGCGCTGCTGCTCGTGGCCGTCCTCACGATGCTCGTGCTCGTGCTCAGTCTGGCATATGGGACCACCTTTCTCTGGCTCTTCATCGGGGTCAGCGCCGTTGCAGGGATTGCACTGCCAACGCGGAGCGCCTTTGTGACTGTCATGGTCTTGACGCTCCTCACGCTCTTTGTCGCCGTGGGAGAAAGTTCAGGCATCATGAGGGCCGACTGGCTACTGATTGTCCCGCTCGTGCTGCTGGTCAGGGGACTGGGCCTGGATATGATTGGCCTGGTCCGCCTGTCCGGCACGATCCAAGCATTACAGAAGGCGCGTGAAGAGTTGGCCCGCCTGGCGGTGATAGAAGAGCGGCTGCGTTTGGCGCGCGATCTGCATGACCTGCTTGGGCACACCCTGTCCTTGATCACCCTCAAGAGCGAACTGGCGGGGCGCCTGATCGAGCAGAAACCCGCGCGCGCGGCCCGAGAAATCCACGATGTCGAGGATGTGGCCCGCCGGACCTTGCGCGAGGTGCGCGAGGCCGTTGCCGGGTACCGGCAACCTCGGCTGGAGAGTGAACTGGACGGTGCGCGGCAGTTGCTGGAAGCAGCAGGGATCGCATGCACCATCGAGCACACGGCACGAGCATTGCCGCCGGCTACGGACGCCGTGCTGGCCTGGACAGTGCGCGAGGGAGTGACCAATGTGATCCGGCACGGTCGTGCGTGTCGCTGCCACATTCGGATTACCTGCGAGCGCGGAGCCGTCCGCGCCGAGGTAACTAACGACGGAGACCAGCGGCTGAGGCAAGAACAGGAACCTGTGCCCAGAGGGACAAAAGGGGCAGGCAGCGGGGTCGTCGGTCTCACTGAGCGCGTTACCGCGCTTGGGGGAGGTGTAGAGGCAGGTCCCGTGGGAACATCTGGGAAAGAGGGCTTTCGCCTGCTGGTGGAACTCCCGATACGTGGCGAGATGGAGGAATCACAGGAGGAACAAGCATGATACGGGTACTCCTGGCGGAAGATCAGGCGATGGTGCGCGGAGCACTGGCGGCGCTGCTCAACCTTGAAGAGGATATCGAGGTGGTTGCCGAAGCCGCACGGGGAGATGAGGTGGTCCCGGCAGCGCTCTCGACGCAGCCAGATGTGGCGCTCGTGGACATTGAGATGCCAGGCGGCGACGGATTACACGCGGCGCAAGCACTCCGCGAGCGGCTGCCGTCCTGCCGAGTCGTGATCCTGACCACATTTGGGCGCAGCGGCTATCTGCGCCGGGCTATGGAGAGCGGTGCCGTCGGGTTTTTGCTTAAGGATGCTCCAGCTCGTGAGTTGGCGGTGGCTCTCCGTCGCGTGATGGAAGGCGCGCGAGTGGTTGATCCTCAACTTGCCCTGGCAGCGCTCTCCGAAGGCGACAACCCGCTCACCGGCCGGGAGCGCGAGGTGCTTTCCGCCGCGCTTTCTGGTGCCAGCCTTGCAGACATCGCCGCAGGGCTGTATCTTGCGGAGGGGACTGTCCGCAATCACCTCTCGGTAGCCATGCAGAAAGTGGGCGCACGCAATAGGATGGAGGCAGCACGGCTCGCTGAACAAAAGGGATGGTTGTAAGCAGATATCCGTCTTCGTTTGTTCGTCCATTACACTATGCAGCTAGACGCCGGCTTGTTGTTTGCCTTCTTCTGTGCCTAATTTTGCGAGATCATGGGCGATAGCAGTGGCGACGCCGGACTCGGCTGTTTCGCGGGCTACGCGAAGGGCATTCTTGATGGCTTTGGCGTTTGAGCGGCCATGGGAGATGATGGCTGAGCCGTTGACGCCTAGAAGCGGGAAGCCACCGTATTCGGCGTAGTCCAGGCGTTTGCTCATTTTACGTAAATCTGAACGTAAGATGGCGGCGGCAAGCTTATTGGGGGGCGTGCGGGTCATCTCGTCGCGAATCATGCCCATGAGCGCTTCGGATAGCCCCTCAGAGACTTTTAGTACGACGTTGCCGACGAAGCCATCGCAGACAACGACATCGGTGGTTCCGGTGAAGATGTCGCGTCCCTCCACGTTGCCGATGAAGTTGATTCCCAGGATGGCTGCATTGACTTTGAGTAACTGGTACGCTTCCTGTACCTGCTGGTTGCCTTTGCCTTCCTCTTCGCCGTTGGAGAGCAGTCCAACGCGTGGTGATTGCAGGTGCATGATGCGCTGCGTATAAATGGAGCCCATCAATGCGAACTGTTGGAGATATTCGGGTTTGCAATCAGTGTTGGCACCCAGGTCGATGACCATGCAGGTGCCTTTTCTGGTGGGTAATACACCACCGATGGCCGCGCGTTCTACGCCTTTAATGCGTTTGAGCGTTACCAGGGAGGCCGCGGCCATCATAGCGCCGCTATTGCCGGCTGAGACCGCGCCAAGCGCTAAGCCATCCTGTACCAACTGCAGAGCACGCACCATGGAGGTATTCTTGTTGCGCACGGCTTTAGCCGGGTTGTGCTCGTCCATGGGAATAACTTCGCTGGTATGTTCGATGGGGAGATCAAGGCCGCTGGTATCGTGTTTGGCAAGCTCGGCCTGGATGATATCCTGTTTTCCGACAAGGTAGACGCCAAGACCATATTCGCGCGCGGCCTGTACAGCACCCAGTACCATCTCGCCTGGAGCACGGTCGCCTCCCATGGCATCCAGGGCAACGCGGACAGTTTTACTCATGATAGTATTATCCTTCTGGTTCTCCAATGGTGGATTTGACCAGCTCTATGAGTTTCTCAAGGTCAAAAGGTTTGTAAACGATATGCACAACACCGGCCTCGCGAAATTCAGATTCATCGTTTCCCGCGGTCAGGAGGGCTGTGACGACGATGACCGGGATTTTATGATCGACCCACATTGCCATAAGTTTGAGTTCGTCGTGACCATCCAGATAGGGCATCATCAGGTCTAGCAGAATGAGATCTGGTTGGTGTTCACGCACGGCATCATAGAAGCGGAGGCTTTGTGTGGTCATGTAGGTTTCATAGCCTTCGTCTGCTAAGGCCTCTGTTAGCAGGTCAGCAATGGTAGGGTCGTCGTCCATAATGAGTATTTTTTTCGCCATATACCAGCAGTCCCCTCATCTCAAATCGAATAAGTTGCTTGAAAGCATATTCCTATTATAGCATCACTCACTATATGTTGTGACCGTCCATCCTTTTGGGTTAGAGTTTTGGAAAGATACGTTTTTTCATGGTACCAAAATCATTGGTAGACGGGGGTAGGTATGGTTTCATATCCTAATGTCAGTCACGGAGCAACCTGATACGGCCAGGAACTTTTCGAGGTGATGATAGATTACCAGGCAGTCTTTCATGCTTCCTGCCTCGTACCTCCTCCTTTTCCTTGACCGGGTACGCACCGACTTTCGTCCTACCGAACGTCATAGGATAGCCTGCTTCCTCTTGCCTCCCCCCCAACATAATCTCGACCGCCGCGGTCGACGTATATCCGGCTTGAGATGCCGGCGCTGGTCGAGCCACTGGATCTTCTAGCGCCCAACCCAGGATGCCTATGAGCACTAAGGGGATAGTAATCAGAGAAAGCCAGGGATAGTTGTCAATGAATAACAGTCCGGCCGCGAAGACAACCACCGATACACTCAACAGAAGCGGCCACACGCTTGGGCCAGGAAGCTGAATAGGCTGCGCTGCCTCTCCTCCCTGTGCTTCCCCTGGACCCACCGTGCGGGATACATGTAGTTGGACACGTTGCAGTGATGGTTCCATATGCGCCCTCAAGCCTACTGCACGATAATGGTCCCTACCATATAGGGATGGTAGGTGCAAATATAGTGATAGGTACCACGTTTAGTAAACGTGAACTTAAAGGTAGCACCAATAGGAAGGTTCCCACTATCAAACACCCCATTGTCGGTGACCGTATGGGGAATGCCCCCATCATTCGTCCAGATCACAGTCGTACCGACGGAGACTGTCAGCGTCTTAGGGCTGAAGCCAGCGTTGTTGACTATGACCTTGACCGTCGATGGTTTTGGCTTTGGTGTGGGTGTGGGTGCCTGTGTAGGTGTAGCCCTGGCTTTTGGCGTAGGTGTCGGCTCTGGCTTGTGTGTAGGTACGAGTGTGGGAGCGAGCGTTGGTATTGCCGTAGGGCTTGCTGCCGTCAACTGACCGGAAGGGGTCGGAGTGGCTGCCGGAGTTGATGCAAGTTCATTACCCAATACCGTTGCGACACCGTAGCTGAGCAGGAGTACGACGATGAGCACAGCGCATACCAGGCCAATTATTACTCCCCGCCTCTTGTACCACGGCCGTCGGCTAGGTTGTTTGCTTTGTGGCAATCTGTATTGTGGGTCTGGTTGTGGTTGAAATTGTCCTGGTGGTGGCGTTGTCCCTGGGAATGGCTGCTGAGGCGGCAGAGGGGGCCACACCTGCGTTTCGGCGAAGGGCGATGATGGCGGGCCCTCTAGTCCCCACTGGGGTTGTCCATAGGGTGGCTGTCCATAAGGTGGTTGTCCATAGGGTGCCTGCGGCGGCGCTCCACCGGAGCTTGATGATGGCGGGACCTGCTGTGGGAGCCATGGAGGCTGTTGACTCATGCTGGTATCCTTTCCTCATTCAGTGTCCAGATTCAGTGTCCAGCACTTGCATGCTGCATTGTATGTAACGCGGGCATAGAGTATTTGTAACAGGCCGGTACTGCCGGTAGCCCCTGAAGTCCACCTCTCCATCAGGTACCAAAGGCATAGAGGCGCCCATCTATATTACCTATATAGATTACTCCATTTGAGATGCAAGCGCCGCTCCAGAAGGCAGAGCCCGTGTTCGTGTCAAAGTAACGGAAAAGCGTTTGCCCCGAGGATGCGGCCATTACCATGACAAAGCGCCCTTGCCCGATGACCAGTACGCCGGGGGCCATCGCCACAGCTCCGAGCACGGGTCCATCGGTGAGGCAGTCCCGCCAGATGTAATCTCCGTTATTCGGGTTAATAGCACTGACGCTTCCCTGACAACTCGCGCCATTGATGGTTATGCCACCACCAGCATCGTAGAGCGTGTGACCATCCCAGGCCGCAGGAGAGATGCTGCTGGTGTCGCACTGGGGGCAATTCCCGGAGTTGGCCACCTGGTCACTCCAGACAGGTCCACTGCTAATTGCATCTCGCTTGAAGGCGTAGAATTTGCCGTTCTTGTTGGCCACGCCAACCATCTGTGTGCCGCCACTGGTGGTGAACAGGGTGGGCGTACTCAGAAAATCGCTGTCTGACGACTGCTGGTTGGCTGGAAGAGTCCACGAACCCACCAATGCCAGGGTAGAGGCGTTAAGTTCGATCACTGCGGGAGAACCAGCTTCGAATGTATTACACCTGCCAGGGCTGCCCGTACCGAAGTAGAGCATGCCCTCTGCTTCGTCAATGGTTGCTGAGCCTGAAATACCGCCGCCAATACAGCCAGGAGGAACGGCGGCCCAGGTAGATTGAACAGCTCCTGTTGCCGCATTGAGCTTGAACATTTCTCCCTGCACCTGGGGACAACCGCCAAAGGAAGCAAGACCGATATACACGCTACCATTGTAGACAAGCGGAGAACTCCAAATGAAATGATCCGGTGACGAACCGAGTGAAGTGCTCCAGAGGATGGTGCCATGCAGAGCGTCGAGCGCGTACATGTGAGCGTTCCCGCCACCGACAAAGAGCATGGAGCGGCCGTTGACGGTTGCTACCGTTGCCGTGCTGGAAACACCAACGCTGGCCGGATAACAGTTGTTATTGGTCGTTGTTCCAAGCTGGGTTGTCCAGACTTGATTGTTATTGAGGTTCGTGGCGTGCTCATAGCCATCCCATGATCCCCAGTAAACCAGGCCATTGGCTTCCACCGGTTGTGTTGAGATCGAGCCAGCCGCGGTTTGCGTCCAGTGTAGTTTCAGATGAGGGGCAGTTGATGAATTGATCATCGATTCCGCTCCATTGAAGCCACTGTGTCCATTTTCTGACTGGTAGGTAGACCAGTCGACTAAGACGTCGCTCATCGCTAAATGTGTCGAACCGATTGTGCCAATGATGAAGGCGATGACGCCGCCAAATATCCACCAATTCACACCCCATTGCCGCAGTCCCTGGATAGATACAACTTCACGTTTCATGCAACTGTTTTTCTCTCAATATGTATGTACTCACGGTTCGCTTATTTTTTCGGGCGGTTCACAAGAATTGCCC
>VBHI01000465.1 GCA_005881495.1 Chloroflexota bacterium | reverse complement strand
CTTTGCCACGCTGGGTACTCCCGAGGCAACATGCGCCATTGACAGCCACTCACGACAATGTACCAGATCGCATTGATGACCGCTCGCATCTCCAGGCTGCGCGGTCGTCCTCCCGGCTTTGCCGGCGGGATCAATTCTTTGATACAATTCCACTGACGGTCGGTCAGATCGGTGGGATACCGTTGGTTCTTTTTCATAGTCCAAGTGTACCGCCTCGATCCCTCGGCTGTCACCCCTTTTCAAACAGGCTCTTAGATTTGATAATGGTGGTGAACCTTTCTGCATACCTTTCTTTGCATAATTGGTCTAAATCAGGCAACTCACCAATCACCTTTTGGTACTGCCCGTAAACTGTCAAAAGAACTGTCAATCAGTTTATTTGGAAGATACAGGTATCCAATCAAGCAAGATGGGAAGCCGTTGTAAAAGTTTTCGAGCAATTGATGAGCCGGAAGAGTATGTTCGAGACTCATGTTCAGGGTTTCACACCACCAACCCTTCTTGCGCATCTAGACGAGGAGCCGACCGACATCTTACAATGGAAGAGAGGGGTCCTTTTCACCTCAGATGCAGGTAATTCCTCCTTTGATCCGTCTGTGAGCACCAGATGCATCGGTGCAGGACAAGCAAGAGGGAGCTGATGGAGAAGCACACATTCCACGTGAGTATCATTGGTGGCGGAATTGGAGGACTGGCAGCTGCCTGCGCCTTACAACGCCAGGGCATCCAGGTCACGGTCTTCGAGCGCAATCCCGAACTGCGTGAGATCGGGGCGGGCTTGACCCTGTGGGCCAATGGGGTGCAGGTCCTGCGGCACCTGGGCCTGGGCGATGCCCTGACGGCGGTCAGTGCTCGCCTCACCCACTTTGAGTGCTGGTCCTGGCGGGGAAGACGGCTGGGGAGCATGCGACTGGATACCATCGAGCAGCGGGTAGGAGCCCCCAGCCTGGGCATCCATCGTGCCGATCTGTTGCGGCTGCTGGCAGACGTGGTTTCCCAAGGGAGCGTCTACGTGCAGGCGCACTGTGTCGGCTTCCGGCAAGAGCCAGGGCACGTCATCGCTCACTTCGCCGATGGGCACGAGCAGCAGGCGGACCTGCTGGTCGGTGCGGATGGGCTGTATTCGGTGATCCGCGAGCAGCTGCTGGGCCAGCAGCCCCCGCGCTATAGCGGCTACACCTGCTGGCGGGGGGTCGCCTTCTTCGAGGATCAGCGTGTCTCCCAGGGCATTTCCAGCGAGACGTGGGGGAGAGGTCGGCGCTTTGGCATGCTGCCGATAGGCAACGGGCGGGTGTTCTGGTATGCCACGCTCAACTGCCCGGCAGGCGAACAGGACCGAGAGGGGGAACGGAAGAAGAACCTCTTGCGCCTTTTTGGGAGCTGGCGCCATCCCATTGGGCCCCTGATCGAGGCCACCGACGAGGGGGCGATCCTGCGCAACGATCTCTTCGATCGCCCGCCCGTGCGTCACTGGGGTAGTGGCCGGGTGACCCTGCTGGGCGATGCTGCTCATCCCCCCACCCCCAACCTCGGGCAAGGGGCAGGCACGCCGCGCGAAGCGCAGCGCCTCCATCATCGAGCAGTCCGCTCTGTTCGGCAGGATCGGGCAGTGGGAGCAGCCGCTGCTCTGCTCGTTACGGGATAGGCTCACCCCGCTCGTCTTCTCGACGTTGCTCCCCAGACTGTTTGTCGCAAACCTGAGCTTCCCATCGTGACAGTGGCGGAGAGGGACCCATAAGAACGTGCGGCGTGGGTACCCATCAGCCTTTAGGCAGTGGGAGGAAACGCTGCATCGTCTTTCCTGGTAGATTTCTTCTTGGGTTGCGAACGCCCGAACCAGGAGCGAAATGCCACCGCCGTTCTTCTTTGGCAGTCTGCTATCACTCCCGACGTGGTGAGCCGGGTGTTCGTGCGAGAGGCATGCAGGCGGAAGCATGTTGCGTCTGCGATCAAAGCCACCAACGGTACACATCCCGACGAATGCTTGCTAGTTTCCTGCAATGGGCGTCTTCTGGGATGCTTGCTCGCTCCCTGCACCGCCCCGGGTGTTCTGTCCTCCATGCATAATGGCAAGCACCTGTTCTCGCTCGAGGACCTCTTCTTGCAGCAGCGCCTGTGCCAGGCGGTCCAGGGCATCGCGTCGCTCGGTCAAGACGCTTCGTGCCTGCTGATGGGCCTGCGTCATCAGCCGCTCGACCTCGGCATCCAGGCGCTGGGCCGTCGCCTCCGAGTACACACGCGCGTGGTCTTCTGGCTGCTGATGTGAACCTGGAGGACCTGGCACGTGTGACCCCTGGCTTCTCGGGAGCCGACCTGGAAAACCTGGTGAACGAGGCGGCGCTGGCGGCGGCACGGCGAGAGAGTCGCCAGGTGAGTCGGCAGGACTTCGAGAATGCGCTGGACAAACTCCTGCTGGGCGGCAAACGGGAAGCGCTGATGGATGAACGGGAACGCCGGACTGTGGCCTATCATGAAGGGGGACACGCACTGGTAGCGGCGGTGTTGCCCGATGTCGATCCGCTCTACAAAGTGACGATCGTGCCACGCGGGCGATCGCTGGGGGTCACGCAGTTCCAGCCCGAAGATGACCGGCGCAACCTCCCGCGCACCTACCTGATCGAGCGGCTGGCCGTGGCCCTGGGGGGTCGCAGCTCAGAGGAACTCGCCCTGGGAGATATTATCACCGGCGCGCAGAACGACCTCAAGGAAGC
>VBHI01000176.1 GCA_005881495.1 Chloroflexota bacterium | reverse complement strand
CGTCTTCTGCACAAGGTCGAAGATGGCACGATGGAGTTCTTTGGACCCTTCACACTCGTTAATGGCACCATCTGGCCGTACCTCCCGGTCGAAGCTCGGCAGTACCGACTGCGCCTGCTCAACGGGTCGAACTCACGATTCTATCGACTCGTCCTTCTCGATGAACAGGGAAAGGTCACGCTCGACAAGATCACCCAGATCGGTACAGATGGGGGGTTACTCGGTCGACCGGTGGCTGTACCACGAGATGGACTCATCCTCGCGCCAGCTGAGCGCGCCGATCTCATCGTGGACTTTCGCGCTTTGCGAGGCCAGCGGCTGACCCTGGTCAACACCGCTGGCGCACCGTTTGATAACAGTCCGGCAACACAACCACCAGGGATGCCCGATCTTGATAACCGGCTTCCTCACCCGGAAGTGATGGAGTTCCGCGTCTCACCGCAGCCGGTGGATGACCCCTTCGTAATGCCCGCGACTCTGTCATCATCCTACCGCCGACTCGAACATGACCGCTTGCCCCCTGGTCACCAGCACCGACTCGTCGCGTTAGTAGAATACCCCGACGGCATGCTCACCCTACGCGAACTCGCCGAAGTGCTGGAAGGAGATGCGGCATCGGGAGAAGCGCTGATTGTGATAGCAGACGAGCGGGGAAAAACAGTGCAGTATCGCACCGTTGCCAAGCAGTTCGAGGATACCGTCAACTGGTTCGTTGCCTATGGTTCGACAGAGGTATGGAGCATCATCAATTTGACAGAAGACACCCACCCCTTCCATGTGCATCTCGTCCAGTTCCAGGCTCTCAGCAGAGACCTCTACAATAAGGACAGCTTCAATCCAGAGACGGGAGGAACGACCTCACCTGTCTTCTTTCAAGGACATGGGTCGCTCGATGCGAACGAGATGGGCTGGAAAGACACTGTGCGGGTCAACCCCGGTGAGCTTGTCTCGATCGTCGCCACCTTCGATGGCTTCACAGGGCGCTTCATGTACCATTGTCACCTGCTGGAACATGAGGACCACGACATGATGCGCCCCTTTATCGTTATGCCTGCCGCTGCTCTAGCAGCCATGGACATGCCAGGCATGTCCATGGCGATGCCTACGGACGGGGAACATAAGTAAAGCAGGTAGAGACTGAATGCAAGATCATCCATGCGCTCTCTGGCGGAGAGCCAAGACTTTGGCCTTGTCGGCAACACCAGTTGCTCCTGTGATGAACACGCTCAGACGTGCTCACCAGCCTAACTCTTCTGCTGGCCACTCTGAGAGATCTCCAGGAGATGACCATCGGGATCGCGGAAGAAGGCCCGGATCTCGTAGCCCCGATCGACGGGTGGGGTGAGGAACTCGGCTCCGCGGGAGCGCAACACCTCGTAGGCAGCCGAGCAGTTCGGTACCCGGATGGCCATCTCGCTGGTAACCCTGCCCGGGTCGGTAGGCGAGGCAAAGGTCACGGTGGGCTTGTCCTGCGTGGGGCCACCTGGGACCGTGAGCAAGATCTGACTGCCCCCAAAGCTCAGGAAGCCCAGAGTGCCGGGAAACTCGCGCACCACTGTCGCTCCTAGCACGTCGCGGTAGAACGCCAGCGAGCGAGCGTAGTCGCTCACCACGAGGAGGTGCCTCAGCTCCACACCGGCGGTCGGAAAGTCATTTGATGATGTCATTGCTTTTTCCTCTTTCGTGTAGAAGATTCATGCTAAACGCGTGCAAGTTTCTCTGGGTTCACCATGACACGCACCGTCTGAATCCGTTGTGCCTCCACTTCAATGGTCAGCACGAGATGGGCGCGATCACCGGCGCGAAAGATCAGGGCTGGTTGACCATTGACTTCCGCCAGCTCCACACGAGCGCCCTCTGGCAAAAAGCGCCTGGTTCCCAGAGCAAAGCGTGCCACCGCATCACGTCCATGAATCGGGCGCGTCGCCGCTCCTTTGACTTTGCCGCCACTATCGACCCAGAGGGTCACATCTTCGGCCAGCAGGTTCATCAATGGGGCCATCTCCCCAGCCTGAGCCGCCTGCAGAAACCCGGTGAGCATCTTCCGGTGGGTTTCGGGAGATGTTGGGAAGCGTGGCCGATGGTCGCCAAGATGTTTCTTCGCCCGGCTGAACCACTGGCGACAGTTCACTTCACTTTTGCCGAGAAAGGTGGCAATCTCGGCATAGTCGTACTCGAAGACTTCGCGCAGCAGGAAGACTGCCCGCTCGATGGGTTGGAGCTGCTCCAGCAGCAGCAAGAACGCCAGCGAAATCGACTCCTCCATGTCGACGCGCTCCTCCAGGCTCACGGCTTCGAGCGCCTCTGGCGTAATGAGCGGCTCTGGTAACCAGGGACCCAGGTACACGTCACGCTTCCTCCGTGCTAAATGCAGTTGATCCATGCACAAGCGCGTGATAATCGTGGTCAGAAAAGCTTTAAGCGAGGTAATGGTTTCTGGCGGTGTGGCCGAATAGCGCAGGTAGGTTTCCTGCACCATGTCCTGTGCATCCATCGCACTCCCGAGCATGCGGTAGGCGATGGCAAAGAGGTACGACCGGTACGTTTCAAATGATTCTACCATGTTCATCCTCCTTCGTAGTTATGCCCGGCGTGGCTGCATCTGCTTTTTCTGTTCCCTGGCTTGTTGTCGACGTTGTGCACTCGCATAGCGCCGCTTCCCTAACCACACAAAGATTCCCGGCCGCTGTGTCGCGGTTGCCAGATAGCGCACAAACCCCTCGCGAATGAGGTATCCCAACCACCCGGTGAAGTAGGGTGGATAAGGTTTGTCATCCGGATAATTGTTGAAGCCGATCGCGTTGTGTCGACCTAAAGCGATGCCCTGGCCTAGGTAGGCAAAGCTGAGCGGTCTGGGCGTCTTTCCGCGCAGGACCGCGCTCAAGCAATCGGCGCCATGCGCGCCCATGATCGTCGCGGTGACGGCGCTCATGCGCACCACGGGCACTCCAGGGTCCTCACGTGGGTGTGCCGCATCACCAATCGCGTAGATCTCTGGATGGGAGATCGAACGCAGAAAGGGATCGACGATAATCTGGTTGCGCTCATTCACGACTAGTCCAGCTTCACGTGCTAACGATGAAGCCACGAATCCTCCCGTCCAGACGCAGAGGTCACAAGGGATCTCACTTCCTTGATCAATGACAACACTGTGAGCACGCACGGCAGCAACCGTGGTCTGATCGATGATCTCGACTCCCACTCGGGTGAGTGAACGTCTGATAGAGCTGGCAACAGTCTTGCCCAGGAAGAGACTGAAAGGCCCCTGCGTCACCAAATGCACCTTGATGTGAGGGTAGGCTGTGGCCACCTCAGCCGCTGTTTCGATGCCGGTTGCTCCTCCGCCACAGATCACGACGTGACCGTGTTTCGCCTCGACAGAGGGGAGTGTTTCGCGCAGCGCAGCTGCGGACAAGGGACCGCTCGCCGCGAGTGTGTAGGCGTATTCCGCCAATCCAGGCACAGCCTGGCGATCAGTCACACTCCCCAGAGCATAGACCAGGTAATCATACTCCATATGGTGCGTGTGCTGCTGATCCACGACCACGATCTCCTGGTGTGCTGGGTCGATACTCGTGACTCGTCCCTGGATAAATTGGACCTGCGTTCGACGCAGAATCTGTGGAAGAGAGCGCCATTGGATTACCTGATTGGTTGCAAACTGAAGTAATCGCGGGCGCTCAGTGAAGGTGTCGGATTCGTTCACTAGTGCTATATGGACATTCTGCCGGGCAACTTTGCCAGCCAGGCGCATGGTAAACAACAACCCGGCATACCCCGCGCCGATCACCAGAATGCGTGTTGACGGTTGTGTCTCCTGTACACCGCTTCGCTTGTCAGAAACAGGAGCGTTCGATCTAAACATACGTATACCCCTAACATTGCTAGAAACTGTGTGATGATCATCACCAGAATGATCTCCATTCAACGCCCTCAGTCCATAGCTCTTCTGCAACTGCTTGTTAGACGTTGCGTGCCGAATGCGTTTGAGCGGGATCGCCAGAAGTCAGATTCCAGGAGATGATGCGCCCTGGTTTCAAGCGTATCAAGGCTGGACTAAAGTCTGGTGAAATCTGCTGCCCACCGTCTGGAAGGGCCTGGGCGTGCCCGCGAATCTCGATGCCGCGCGGTTGAAATGGGGGCAAGACATCGTCTATGACGAAAGACGTCAGGCCATTGTGTGCCACGTTGCGATACTTCTGCGTCTCATCCATGTTCAATCCGCCGATGTCTATGGCGTCCAACTCAGCATCATAGCGGAAAGTCACTGGAGCGATCTGCGGTTCGCCGTTCTTATTCACGGTTGCCAGCCTGCCCAGCCGTTGGGTCTTTAGGTACTCCAGCTCGATGTCCGTAAACTTACTCATAATTTTACTCCTGTAGTTGGCACGTATAGTGCCACATGTCCATTCCTTCGCGTATCTGTTACAACACTTGTATCAGTGCTGACAATTGCACCAGCTTCGCGCTTTCCTCCCATAATTGCCGCTGAAGCGATTCATCATAAGAAAGGGTTGATGACTTCCTGGGAACGCTCTTTACGAAGTAATTCCCGGTAATCATCTCGACCTCCGGCGATGAGGCAAGGTAGACGGACGTTTGTGCCCCTTTCTCAGGGCTGCCAAAACGAGTAGAGATGAAACGTAGAAGCGTACGAGCCAACGGTCCAGCATCTTTCTGGCCAAAGGTGGTTGCGGTCGGGCCGGGCTCCAGAGCGTTGACCGTGATGCCCGTCCCGTGCAGTTGGCGCGCCAGTTCGTAGGTAAAGAGCAACAGGGCCAGCTTCGATCGTCCGTAGGCACGCAGGAACCCGTAGCGGTGCTTTAGTTGCAAATCATGCATGTCCAGGCGAACGAAGCGATGGTTGTCAGAGTCTACATTAATAATCCTTGCAGGCGTGCTGTTTTTCAGTACATCGAGCAGCAAGTTCGTCAGCAGAAAGGGGGCCAGATAGTTCACGGCAAAGGTCATCTCCAACCCATCGACGGATTCCCGCCGTTGCGTGAAGCCTGCTCCCGCATTATTGTTGAGCACATGCAGGTGCGTATAACGTTGCCGGAAAGTGTCTGCAAGCTGCCGGATGGACTGCTGCGATGAGAGGTCTGCCAGCAGGAGATCCACGGCGTCATTGCCACTTTGCGTCTTGATCTCTCGCTGGGCCTCTTCGCCTTTCGCACGATCGCGGCAGACCATAACCACTGTTGCGCCCATCTGGGCCAATCCCAGTGCGGTAGCTTTCCCAATGCCGGAATTGGCTCCGGTGATCAGGCACACCTTCCCTTGCATACTTGTATTCGATGATGCCATGATGACACTCCTTAAGAGGAAACCTGGCACCCGCGAGGAGTGCCACTCCATTTCTTTTTCTCAAAACAGAGCACTAGAGGCCCTGAACCACGATGGTCCGGTTTTTTGCCACGTTATAGTGTCTTCCCCACACGTTCCTCAGTCGTCGCCTGGAACAGGCGCGAGAGGCCCGTGAAGGGAGCCAGTGGGATCAGATCAAAGTCGATCAGGTGTAACTGCGCGAATGGTAACGTGGCGAGCGCCTCTTTGGCGGCCTCTATGCTCGCACTTTCGAACATCAATACGACTCTCCCTGGTTCGTTCGCACGGGTGTAGAACTCGCGGCAGATCCCTTGCACGTAGAGTTCCCACACGGCTTGAATTTCTGCGGCCGCGTGTGATAGCAGCTCTTCTCGTGAAACGCCTTCGATTGGTTTGGGCAATACTAAAATTTTCATTGAACAGAACCTCCGATTTCTTGTTGATAGGAACGTTGTCGTGATCCTCACATGAAAGATCATCACAAAGAGAGAGGGTCGAGGAGTCGTTTTTGTGACAGACGTGTACCTGTCACAAACATGCCCCCTCGACCCTCTCTCTTTGTAGAAGCGACTGTACGGTTGTTCCGAGTGTGCCTTCCAGCTTCTCAACGGGAGAGAACCATTTGCATAGTTGAGCGGTCTGGTAGTCGTCGGCTTGGAAGAGACATTTTAAGTGAGCAGATCTTCCACAAGAAGATGATGCTCAAGGAGGATTACAATGAACTGGCAAATTGATCCCACCCATTCACACCTGTCGTTTGCTATCCGAGTCATGTCGGTCAGCACGACGAGAGGACGCTTCCACGCGCTTCGTGGACATCTCTATATTGATGAGCAGAATCCTGCTAACTCCTGGGTAGAGGCCGAAGTGGACGCAGCCAGCATCGATACGCACAATAAGCTGCGTGATGCCCACCTGCGGTCCGCCGCCTTCTTTGACGTGAAGCAGTATCCCACGATCACCTTTCAGAGCACGCACGTCGAGCACGTCGGCGGTCAGAGCTACAAGGTGATAGGGAACCTGAGCATGCTTGGGGTGACCAAACCTATTACCTTCGACGTCGCATACCGCGGTCAGAGCATGCTGATGGGCGCGCGCACAGGTCTGACCGCGAAGGCGACGATCAATCGCAACGATTTTGGCCTGGGCCGGGGTGCGGCAGTGCAGCTCGCGGCGAGTTCGATTGCCACCATCGAGATTGATCTGGAGGCTGTTCAGCAGTCAGTGGAAGTGCGAGAGGCAGTGGTTATAGCTACAGCCCAATAGCAGGTCCGGTGTCTAGTCAACTGCTCTCTCTGGCAAGGGAGCTTCTCTCTGCCCCTCTGCTCCTTTTTTGAACCAATGATATGAGTGAACGAGCATGCGGCAAGACCCATGCCAATTGGAAGGAGAACGATCATAATGATGACTGTCCCAACGAACACCCCATTACAGCAACAGATTGACGAATTTATCGCTGAGGGGGCAAGCTGGTTACCCACAAACCTGCTGCAGGATTTGCTGAGTCCTATCGGGCAACTCATTCACTCCGGCACTGCCGAGAACGCTCTCAAGGAGGGGGCGCAGGCCCCAGATTTCGCCCTGCCCGACGCCCGCGGCACCGCGGTGAGGCTCTCGCACCTGCTCACGCAGGGGCCAGTCATCATGACCTTCTATCGTGGCCAGTGGTGCCCGTACTGCCATCTGGCGTTGCGCGCCTATCAACAGGCCTTGCCGCACATGCAGGCAAGGGGAGCCTCCCTGGTGGCGATTTCCCCGCAGACGCCACACCACAGCCGCGCGATGGCCGAAAAGCTGGAGCTGACCTTTGCGCTCTTGAGCGATATGGGCAACCAGGTGGCGCGCCAGTTTGGACTCGTCTTCACCATTGATGAGGCAGTGCGCGGCGCACACAAACAGGTGTGCGCGTACCTACCCGCGTTCAACGGAGATAACTCCTGGGAGCTGCCAATGGCGGGGACCTTTCTGGTCGACCAATCGGGGACTGTTCGCCAGGCCTTTGTCCATCCTGACTTCACGCGCCGCCTTGACCCGTCAGTCGTCATCGCGCGGCTCAACGAACTCAAGGACGAAAGGGAAGGGTCAACCGCATAATCCTCTTCCACCTGGAGAACGCTTCTCGTTGTTCTCAGCGAAATTGTTTCTCAAAACAGAACTGCGGAAGAGCGTACCGAGATCAGCTCATGTTATATTCGTGCGAGTTTCTCCGGGTTGGCAATGATACGAATAGCCTGAATCTGCTCTGCCTCCACTTCAATGGTCAGGACGAGCAAGGCCTGGCCATCAGTGCGGATGATCACAGCCGCTTGTCCGTTGACTTCCGCCAGCTCCACACGATAGTCCTCTGGCAAAAAGCGCATCGTTCCCAGGCTAAAACGTGCCACCGCATCACGCCCGACAATCGGACGAAGCGCGGCTTGTTTGATTTTTCCACCGGCATCAGCCCACAGGGTCACCCCTTCGGAGAGCAGGTTCGTCAACGTGGTCATCTCACCACCCTGCACCGCCTGGAAATACCCGCTGAGCAGCTGCCGGTGGGTTTGGGGAGAGGCAGGGAAGCGTGGCCGGTGCTCACGCAGATGTTGCTTTGCCCGGCTGAACGAGCGACGACAGGCCGCTTCACTCTTGCCAAGCATA
>VBHI01000466.1 GCA_005881495.1 Chloroflexota bacterium | reverse complement strand
GTCGATGGGCTGTCCCCCCTATGTGGTGCTGATAGAGAGCGCCCTACGTGATGAGGGAACGAGCTACCACTATCTGCCGCCTTCGCCCTACAGTCATCTCGCCTCAGCGCTCCGGGAGATGCTGTGTGCCGCCTGGGATCACACCCGCGTTCCCCTTGCTGTTGGAGCCAGTTGGACCACAGATGCGCCGTTTCGAGAAACCGAGGAGATGATTGCTGTATGTCGAAAGCAAGGCATCCTCGCGGTAGAGATGGAAGCAGCAGCCCTCTACGCATTGGCCCAGGCCAGGCAGGTCGAGATCATCTGTTTTGCCCACGTGACGAACCAGATGGGACAGACCGAGGGGGATTTTGAAAAGGGCGAAGCCTCGGGAAGCGAGACCGCCCTGCACGTCATCAGTCAAACGGCCTACTACTGGAGACAGTGGCGTCTCTTGCACGCAGGAGAGAACACTGGATGAATCCTCCCCTCACTGCCTCAACTTCTTTTCTACGCTCTTGAGCAGCACCGCGTTGGTAGCAACAGTAATTGAACTGGCACTCATGGCCAGCGCCCCCACTTCTGGTCTGAGCAGGATGCCCAGGGGATAGAGCACGCCTGCAGCAACAGGAATGGCGATCACGTTGTAGATAGCTGCCCAGAACAGGTTTTGCTTCATCTTCGTAACGGTAGCTTTCGAGAGGCGAATTGCTGCCAGTACGTCCAGTGGATCGCTGCGCATCAACACTACCTCAGCAGTCTCAATGGCGACACCAGTTCCCGCGCCAATCGCGATCCCCAGATCTGCCTGCGCCAGGGCCGGTGCATCGTTAACGCCATCTCCCACCATCGCTGTAAACAATCCTTCGCTCTGCAATTTCTTGACGTATTGGGCTTTATCAGAAGGTAACACCTCAGCAAACACCCGATTGATGCCGAGTTCACGACCTACCGCTTCGCCCGTGCGCTGGTTGTCCCCCGTCAGCATCGCCACCTGAATGCCCAACGCCTGGAGCTCGGCGATCGTCTCGCGAGAAGTTGCTCGGACGCGGTCGGCTACCGCGATCAGCCCCACGGCCTGGGAGTCCATGGCCACAGTCATCACTGTCTTGCCTTGAGCTTGCAACGCCGCCAGTTGCTCTTGTTCCGATGGCTGAAGCTGTATGTTGTTTTCAGCGAGCAGTTTCGGCGTGCCAACGAGTACGGTTCGGGACTCTACCACCGCCTGCACTCCTCCACCAGCAATCGCTTTGAATTGGCTGTAGGGGAGCCTCGCAAGCTGGTGTTCCTTTGCTCCATCAACAATGGCACTTGCCAGGGGATGCTCTGAGTCCGCTTCCGTTGTTGCCGCCACTTGCAGCAGTTTGCTCTCATCAAGCCCCATGGTTTTGCCCGCCGTGAACAGGAATTCCAGAGCCGTTGCATTTTTGATCAGGATGCCATTTCTTGCTCCAATGCCCGTTCCGACCGCGACTGCTGTTGGGGTAGCCAGGCCCAGCGCATCGGGACAGGCTATCACAATGGCTGTCACGGCCAGGGTCATGGCGAACAATGCTGTCTGTCCGATGACGAAATACCACACCAGGAAGGTCAACACCCCAGCGCTCACTGCTGCCAGCACTAACCATTCTGCTGCCCGGTCAGCCAGGCGCTGGGCAGGCGCTTTGGAGTTCTGTGCCGTCTGTACCAGTTGTACAATCTGGGCCAGCGCGGTATCACTGCCCACTTTCGTTGCTTTGAAACGCACCGAACCCGACCCGTTAACCGTGCCGCCAATCACCTCGTCGCCGGGCTGCTTGCTGACGGGGAGGCTTTCCCCTGTCACCATGCTCTCGTCAATGGCACTCTCGCCCTCGGTTACGAGGCCATCGACAGGCACTTTCTCTCCAGGACGCAGCAGGAGCCTGTCACCCACTTGCACCTGCTCGACTGGCACGGTCTGCACCTCTCCATCTGTCCCGATCACATTGGCCTGCGAGGGCGCGAGGCGCAACAGCGCATTGAGCGCGTCGGAAGAACCACGGCGGCTGCGCATCTCCATCCAGTGACCAAAAAGCACGAAGGTCACCAACATGGCCGCGGCGTCATAGCTCGTCTCTACTTGCGGTGCGAAAAACGTGGCAAAAACACTGAAGAAGTAGGCAACCAGGACGCCGAGGCTCACCAGCACATTCATATCGAGTGTGCGATTACGCAATGCACGCCATGCGCCGGAGTGAAAGATCCAGCCGCCCCACCAGACAATGGGGGTTGCAAGTACGAGCAACACCCAGTTGGGGCTGATGCCCAAGGGAGTGGGCAGGTGCAACTTGAAGAGATTGACGCCCAGGGGAGAGTACAGGATGACGGGGATGGTCAGCACGAGGGACACGAAGAAGCGATTGCGCATGTCGGCTTCCATAGCACGGGCCATGGCTGGATCACTCATGTCATGGCCCATCATGCTGTGGTCCACTATACCCATATCCATCTTCGCGGGGGCCGAAGCCTCCGCGCGATGTTCCATTGCGGGATGTACCATAGTTCGATGGGTCTCAGCAGCTTCTGTTAGCTGTGGAACGGTGGCGATTGGTCCTGTGAATCTGGTGAGAGGTTCTCCACAGGCAAAGCCACAATCC
>VBHI01000175.1 GCA_005881495.1 Chloroflexota bacterium | reverse complement strand
GGAAGCGGTAACCGCTTTTGAGCGGCAAGGCTGCAGGCGGCGTGACCTTGCGTTCGCGCTCCCAGGCTGCTCGCCGCTCGGCTATGGCTGTGTGATAATCCCCGACTGGCTGCGCATTCTGCACATTCTGTGTATTGTCAAGAGCATGTGCGGCTGCCTGCACCTCGTCTAACGTCAGCCAGAAGATATCGTCCGCTGTGGCGATGCCGTGAGCTGCGACCAGGCGCTGTCCAATCTCGCGCAGCATCCGGCGCAGTACCGGCCAGCCCAGGCCTGCATCCGCCAGCGCATCCTCGCGTAGCGGGGCGAAGCGCTGCGCCCACTCCACCAGGCGGCGAAACAGCGCCAGGCGAGGACCGCGCAGCCGGGCCAACATCGACTGCGTCGCTTGCTCGCGGGCAGCAGCCGCCTTTTCCTGGCGGGCATAGGGATTGGGCGCATCGCCGCTCAGGAAGAACTTGAGCGTTTCCAGCAGCGACGACGGGTCATCGGCAGGTACCGCCTTGGCGAAGTCGAGGTCGTAGATCGCGTGTCCGAAGCGTGCGAGGTGGTCAGCAAACCGTTGGCGGAACTGCGACCATACTGCCTCGTCCACTCCCGTGACCTGCGGAGTCTGATATGCGGCGGCGAACTCGTCTCTCGACATGCGCCGTAGTGCATCGGCCAGTTCCGGCTGGCCGCGTACCCATTGCGCCAGGTCATACAGCGATTTCTCGGCCTGTATCGGTGCACTGTCAAAGCCCAGCACAAACGTCAGAGCAGAGGGAGCATCGCGCCTCTTGAGGAACCTGTTGTACACCAGGGCAAAGAGCGCCTCGCTCATATACGCTCCTGGCAGGATGCCGCCCTGGACAGAAAGATAGTACTGAGCCGCTTCGTCAGTGATAGCGCATGCCCCACCCAGCAGGCCTGCGGCTGACGTGGTCGCCAGGTCCCTTGTTTGCCAGTAGTTGACCACCGCTGCATACCTGGAACGGGCCTTCTGCCAGCGTTGCTCTGAGGTGCGCAACAGTGGCAGGAAGACGGCAAGGATTCGTGGCACGTCGAGCATCATCTTTGCCGTCTGCACAGGCGTGAGGCTCATGTGATAGTAGCCATACCCGTTGATGGTGATCAGTGGCTCATCAGGAAACGCGTATGCCAGTCCTACGCTCCCCATGACCCCTGCTGTAGCCCTGGACCACGCAGGGAGTCCAAGCGTAGCGAACAGGGGTGAAAGCGGATCTGGCAGTAGTTCGATCACACTGGCGCGGTAGTATAGTCCTTTGGGATTGGGGAGTTTCCACTCTGCTGCCCGGGTCACCTGAGGCCCGGCGGCAGGTTCGGGCAAGGCAGGTAATGCAGTGATTGGGCGGGCCTGCACAACGGAGATACGGCCATCGTGGAGCGCCCACTCGATATCCATTGGCTGGCCATAGAGGTCCTCGATCTGCACACCGATGCGGGTCAGTTCAGTAACCTGCGCTGGGCTGAGCACGGCCTGCGCGCGCCGCTCTGCCGGCACCGCTTCCTCGTGCGTGCCTTCGGGTGTGCGCACAGTCATCACGTCCTTCTCAGTGATCTGCTGTTTGGTGATGGCCCCGGTTGCCTTCTCAACCACGACGGTATCGGGCGTGACCAGCCCGCCGACAATGGCCTCACCCAGCCCCCAGGCAGCGTTGATCATCACCTGGTCGCGTGCCCCGGTCAGCGGATTGGCGGTGAAGAGGATGCCTGCTGCCTCGGCAGGCACCAGTTCCTGGACCACCACCGCCAGGCTCACCTCCTCTTGTGCGATGTGATGGAGAGTGCGGTAGCCAATCGCCCGCGCGGTCCAGAGCGAAGCCCAGCAGCGTTGGACGGCATCGAGGACCATCGCTGCGCCGTGCATGTTGAGATAGGTCTCCTGCTGACCGGCAAACGACAGCTCAGGCAGGTCTTCAGCGGTGGCAGAGGAACGTACCGCGACAGGCAGGTCACCCCCGCCAAGTGCAGCATACGCGAGGCCGATCGCCTCGGCAATCTCATCAGGCATCGCCCTCTGCGCGAAAAGCCTTCCGATCTGCTTTGATGCCTCTTCGAGCGCAGCGGGCTGATCTGGAGTGACGGCGGAGACAGCCGCCAGAATCTGCTCTTGCAGCCGATGCTCCGCCACAAAGCGGCGATAGGCTGCCGTGGTGATGTGAAAACCAGCAGGCACAGGCAGGCCAGCCGCCGCCATGCGTGCGAGCGATGCACCTTTTCCTCCCACGAGCGAAAGTCGGGCAGATGCATCATCCAGTGCTAAAACAAAAGGGGGATGGTCATTTTTCATCACGCTTGCTCTTCGTTTTGTCCATTGCCTTGGATAGATGAAATGCATTCAACGTTCTCACTCCTGGCCATATTCTTTATAGCAGCTCCTCAGTTGATCATCCACATGTTTATAGGAAAGTTGCGCCTCAAACACCTTTTTGCTCAGTTCACGTCGTCTTCGAAGAGCGTCGGGATCATCTGGGCTGAGACGAAGCAAAGTTGTCATGTAGTAATTCGATAGTTCACGCTTCATCGACCACTGTTGCAATAACTCTTCACAGGGAGAACCCCTTTGCTTATGCATGATCTTCTCCTTCTCAAAAGATGTGGGAAGTCTTGCTCATAAACGGATTTCAATCCACATCTGCAGAAACATCAGACACTGACTATTCTATATCATTTGCATATGCATTTGTATTCTCTCTAAGAGTTCATGGAGATGAAACGGCTTTGAAACAAAGTCATCGGCCTGAAACTCTCTGAGTGCTCGGTATCTATCAAGATGGGCAGATAGCAGGATGACCGGGATATGTCTGGTGTGTTCAAGGCTTTTCAACTGCTGACACATGACTCGCGCATCTTCTATTTGGAGGAAAACATCGAGAAGAATGAGGTGAGGAAGTTGCCCCAGCATAGGTAAGCAGTATGCTCCAACCGGTATTATTTGTACCTCATACCCCTCCAGCACTAAAGCTAGCTTCAACATGTCCACGATAGTTTTGTTGTCGCCCACCAATGATATCCTCATGATCTGCTCCATGTCGCTCAACTGAAAAACAACACGTTCTTTCGCATGAACGATACCATAGGTATGTCACATTTCTTTCACAAAAAACGTCTCGGTATCACATTCTACTCAAGATATCCATCAGCTCCGTCACTCACCTGGACCGTTGTGATAAAGCTCTGAAGAACAGTACCAAAGCACCGATGAGCAGCGCTAAAAGCATCTCAATCGGCCCTCGTGTGGTTGCCGTTGCACCAAAGAAGATAAGGATACCTATGAGCGACGCCCCAAAAATGACACATGCTATAAAAAGCCAGCGCGGGTGATTTAAGAACCTGTTCATGCGTCTATTCGTTCTTTCGTTTGCTAGAATTGAAGTGCTTGTTTCCCGTAGTATACGCTGTCAGTCAACCCGAGGAAGGGGTTGATGATGATAGGGACTTTCCGCCCCCATCACCATCAACCCCTTCCTCAAGCCAAACGCTCCTTCTCAAAGTAATACGAAAAATTGCCTGGATACACACGAACGCACCCATCATTCCCAATAGCAATAATCTTGTTCACAATCTTGTCCAGGAAGTAGCGGTCGTGCGAAACCGTCAAAACGGTCCCCTCGAATTCCTGCAAAGCCGCCTCCAGCACCTCGGTTGAGACAATATCCAGGTTGTTAGTAGGCTCATCCAACAACAAGAAATTTGCCTCGGTCAGCATCAGCCTGGCCATTTGTAAGCGACTCTTTTCGCCTCCGCTCAATTGCCGGATGGGCGTACGCAAGTCTTCGTAGGAGAAGAGCAGACCACGCAAGAAGCTGATTGCTTGCGGCTCTGTCATCTTTTTCAAACGGCGCACAAAATCCAGGGGCGTGCTCTCAAAAGGCAGCGTCTCCTGCTCCTGCGCATAATAGCCCAGGACAACACTGGCTCCGATTTTGACCGTACCGGTCGTTGCCGGAATAAGGTCCATCATCGTTCTGAGCAGCGTCGTCTTGCCGCTGCCATTCGCTCCCACAATACCCACGCGCTCCCCGTAGAGCAGCGTAAAATCAAAAGGCTCAAAGAGCACTCGCTCACCAAAGGACTTGCTCAATCTCTTGATTTCCAGGACTTTCTTGCCACTGCGGTCTGCGTCCAGGTCAACCTTTATTTTGTCACGGTCCAGAACGGGGCGATTCACGGCCTCCTCCCTGGCTTTCTCCACGCGCTTCGCCATATACTCCGCCCGGCCAGCAAATTTCGAGTTCATTTTAGACCAGCTCTTAAGCTGGCGCATACTGGCTTCCAGCCGCTTGATTTCCGCCTGCTGCAGCGAGTACATTTCCTGCTGCTTTAAAAGTCGCTGCCGTCGTTCCTCAAAGTAGAAACTGTAGTTGCCAGCGTACTCGGAGATGGCGCCGTCTTCAAGCTCAAAAATCTTCTTGACGGCGCGGTCCAGCAGGTGCCGATCATGCGAGATGATCAGCACAGTACCGGGATAGCCCTGGATGTATTGCTCCAACCAGGCCTTGGCGTTTAAATCCAGGTGGTTATCCGGCTCGTCTAACAGGACCAGGTCGGGCATTTCGATCAGAATCCGCGCCAGGTTGACCAGCTTCTTTTCGCCTCCGCTCAACCTGCCCACCAGTTGTGTATGCTCGGAAGGATCAAACCCCAGGCCGTTCAGGACGGTCTCAACACGATGCCCAATGGTATAGCCACCCAGGGCTTCAAAACGCTCCTGGGCCTTGCCGTACTCTTCCAACACCCTGCCCATCTCGTCCGGGTCTGAGGCGATGTCAGGGTCTGCCATCTGCGCTTCCAGTTCCCTGAGCATCTCTGGAAGTTCAACCAGTTCTGTGGATGTCTCTGAAACGGTTTGGTAAATGGTTTTATTGTCTAAACGTGGGTCTACTTCCTGCGCCAGGTAGCCAATCGTCAGATTGCGCCGGCGCGAGATCACGCCGCTGTTGGGAGTATCCAGCCCTGCCATCAGTTTGAACAGTGTCGATTTGCCGCTGCCATTCTCCCCCACCAGCCCAATACGCTCCCCCTCGATAATCTCCAGGTCTACCTCGTTAAAGACGGGATTCCCGCCGTAATCTTTGCTCGCTTTAGAAAAATTTACGAGTAACATTGGTATTTGTCTCCTTATAACACAAAACAATCAGGAAAGAAGTCAAAACGTGGCGACAAATGCCTTGCAGAGAAGAGGAGCGCGCGAAACGAAAGCGTGAGTGAGGAAGAGAGTAGCCCGAACGAAACGCAATCATACGACTTACTCAGAGGGTGCGAGTAAGCGCATTTAATGGGTCGGCGCTACTTTCCGCCGCATAAGCAAAAGCGCCAGCTTATGCGGCGATATCATGTGAACGATATTTCGCTGGGTGCCAACCAGCCAGGGTATAATCTATGCGGCCTATGATATCGTAACTCATGTGCTAATGGTAACATGATTTGACGCGAAGCGTCAAGTTTAATTCGGCGTTGGTAGTGTATCCTTCCTCAAATGCTCTTGCAGAGTTGTATCGATTTCTGCTACTATACCTTTGCAGAAGAATTTGAGGCAATTCGTACCTACTTACAAATGGTTCAGCGGCACCGTTTCGGCTATTGGATGGCAGAATCTGTCCCACTCCATCGGGTGGCGCAAATCATGGGGCATGATTCATTGGACACGACCAAATTGTATATTCAAGGCACCAGGCACGATTTGCAACAGGCTGTCGAGACCATCGCCTGGACATGAAGAGAGAGACTGCCTATGCAGGACAACATCATCGTCTTTCCGGAGCCCTTTCCAGATGACAACGCCCAGCTTGTCACGCATGCCCTCCCCATCTCACTCATGTCGCTTATTGGCCGTGAGCACGAGATGAAGGCGATCCACGCTTTGCTCTTGCGCCCAGACGTCCGCCTGCTCACCCTCACCGGCACGGCTGGCGTAGGCAAGACGCGTCTCGCGCTCGAGGTCGCTCGGGAACTGGTGCATGACTTCGCGGATGGCGTTTACTTTGTCTCCCTCGCTCCCATCAGCGATCCTGCCTTCGTCATTCCTACCATCGCTCACAGCATGGGACTCACGGAGAGCGGATCGCAGCCGTTGCTGGAACAGCTCAAGACCTCCCAGCGCGACAAGCACCGGCTCCTGCTCCTGGACAACTTTGAACACGTCATCTCAGCGGCGACCCTGCTTGCAGAGCTATTGGAAGCCTGCCCG
>VBHI01000174.1 GCA_005881495.1 Chloroflexota bacterium | reverse complement strand
CCTCGAGGGCGAGACGAGTTTTGCCCACGCCACCGGTGCCAGTAAGCGTGAGCAGGCGAATTTCGGGGCGGCGCAAGAGGTGCTGCACGGCTGCGACTTCCTGCTCTCGTCCGAGGAGTGGAGTAAATTGGACCGGCAGGTTGTTGGGGTGGGTGTCGAGTGTCTTGAGAGGCGGAAAATCAGCAGGCAAGCTGGAAATGACGACTTGAAAGAGATGGCTGGGCTGTTGTTGTAAGTCCTTGAGGCGATGCGCTCCCAGGTCCTTCAGGTGTGCCCCTTCTGGCAGGGCATGCTCCACCAGGTCGCGCGTTGTCTGGGAAAGCAGGACCTGTCCACCGTGCCCGGCGCTCATGATGCGGGCAGCTCGATGCACATCCAGGCCCACGTAGCCTCCGGAGGTCAGGGATGGTTCGCCGGTGTGTAAGCCCATGCGCACACGGACCGCTGCACCTTCCGGCCAGGGAAGGCTGGCAAGCGCACGTTGGGCGTCCACTGCTGCTGATATCGCATCGGTGGCGCGAGTAAAGGCCACAGAGAAGGCATCTCCCTGGGTATCGACCTCGTGGCCATGGTGCTGATGGAAAGCCGCACGCAGCAGGCCTCGGCACTCGGCCAGCACGTCGGGGTAGCGCTCACCCAAACATTGGAGCAGGCGGGTGGACCCTTCGATGTCAGTGAAGAGGAGGGTGACTGTTCCCCGCGGGAGGTTAGGCATGGGGGGCGGCCTTTGCCCGGTTTCGACACCGTGTTTCGGGGCAAGACGAGGCGATACTGCCTGCTGAAAGGCGTATGCCAACGCGGTGGCAAAGTCCAGCACACGCGTGAAGCGCTGCTCGGGTCCTTTGGCGAGTGCCCTGAGCACCACCTCTTCGATGGCAGGTGAGAGGTCAGGCACCTGCTCACGCAAGGATGGTGGCGGTGCCGAGACATGCTGCATGGCCACCTCCAGGAAAGGACCTTGAAAGGGCGGCTTGCCGCAGAGCCACTCGTAGATGGCCACCCCCAGAGCATACTGGTCACTGGCGGGTTGGGCCTTGCCCCGAAGCTGTTCGGGAGCCAGGTAAGGCGTCGTGCCTGCCAGCGATGGCTCCATCAGTTTCGTGCTCCCCGAGGCGAGCGTCTGAGGCGCGTGCATGACCAGGCCAAAATCACTGAGCAGGACCTGGTCATGCGAGCTCAGTAACAGATTCTCCGGCTTGACATCGCGGTGGATGAGGCGTTGGTCATGGGTATACTGCAAGGCCGAGGCCACCTGCTGGATGTAGGGGAGGATCAGGTCAAGTGGCAGCTTGGTGCCTTTGGGATGCCGCTGCCGGAGCGTGCCATGAGGAGCATACTCCATCACCAGAAAGGGCATGCCGTCCTGCAGGGCAAAATCCAGGACGCGCACGATATGCGGATGGCTCAGACGAACCAGGGTCTGCGCTTCCTGCAAAAAGACGGTTTGCTCCTCCTCGGTGAGCACCGTGTGGCGGACTTTGAGGGCTGCCTGGCTCTTGAGGTAGAGGTGCTCCCCCAGGTAGACCGAGGCCTGGCCCCCTTGTCCTAGCAGACGAAGTAGCCGATAGTTGCCCAGCTGCTGTCCGACACGGTCGACCATGTTCGCGCCTCCTTTGTGGGCATCCTACCAGGTTCACCAATAAGCTGAGACACAACGCATTTTCTACCCACAAGGAGGGGTATTCTCAACGGCGAAATGGGCGATCTTCGCTCGTGTGAGCTGCACTCATTATACGCTTCTGTGAGCAAAACCTCAATATCTACCAGCTTGTAAGAACGATCTTCTCCTGTGTAACGGCTCCCCGTATGTATCAGTAGAAAAGCCTCGTATCTCGTACTCCTCAAATGGATTACCACGATTGAAGAAAGGAACACCCCATGAAGAGCAACCTCATTTCCTCACAGGCTCCGGCACGAGCCTTGTTCTCCCTGGTGGGGTTGGTCATCCTCGTGCTGCTGGCAGCGTGTGGGAGTAACACCAGCACAGGATCAACGACAGTACCAAATGCGACCTCCACTACCTCTGCTGGCAGCACACCCACCAGTAACGGTGGCAGGTATGGCAATGGGTATGGCAATGGCGGCACGACCCCCACGGTGAGCAGTTCAGGCTCTCTCATTCAGACCGCGACGGCGACGGTGAATGGGACATCGGCGACCATTCTCACCACTGCCGGGGGGAGGACCCTCTATTACCGCACCACTGATATGCCTCCAACGACGGTCTGCAGTGGAGGGTGTGCGAGCGTCTGGCCGCCACTGCTGGTCTCTGGGTCGAGCCCTCCCACGAGCGCTACATCCCTCCCAGGCAAGTTAAGTGCTCAGGCAGATGCCAATGGCACTCAGGTGGAGTACAATGGGCACCCCCTCTATATATACTCAGGCGATACGGCCCCGGGCCAAACCACTGGCGAAGGGATTGGTGGCATCTGGCATGTCGTCACACCGAGCTTGACGTAGGAACGCGCAGCAAGGAAGATAATGTGTATACCCTTGATGAGTGGAAAGCAGTACTCTTGAAAAACTTGCTTGAGTTGCAACAGCTCGAAGGACAGGATGCGAACACGAGGATCAGGCGCTCTCTGAAGGAACAGGAAATCGGCCAACACTGCTGCCAGGCAGGGGAAAGTCTCAGCGATCCCGATCTCACATTGCTCAAAGAAGCATTGGGGCTCGATGAACAGCAATGGCACGCCTACAAGTCCAAAGTCCGACCCGAACAAGAATAAGCAGATGCGCCAAAGTCAGGCTTATCCTCCATGCAAGAGCAGGCCGAGCCCCACACCGGCCAAAGTCCCAAGGGTGACGATCACCAGAAATTCGAGGCCAGCCTGCACAGGACCCTGGCGGGTGTAGCGAGCTTTGACCGCTCCCAGCACCAGGGCAGTAAGTGCCGTGAGTCCAAACGCCCACCATTTGGCCTGCGGCAGGGAGAACAGTACCGGCAGCGTTGGGATGAGGCCACCCACCACAAAGGAGATCCCGATCTGCATGCCTTCCAGCCACGGATTGATGCGAGTGTCTTCGACCACCCCCAACTCGTCATGCACCATGGCCCGGTGCCAACGTTCCCGGTCTGCCGTCAGATGCCCAACCACCCGGTCGAGCAGGGGGCCGCTCAAGCCCTTGTCCCGGTAGATAGCGCGCAGTTCTGCCCGTTCCTCTTCCGGCTCATGCTCAATTTCATAGCGTTCGGTGGCGATGCGCTTGTCAAGAATCTGCCTGGCGGTCCGTGCGGAAAGATAGCCTCCAAGCGCCATAGAAATCCCTCCTGCCAGGACCTCGCCCAATACAACGAGCAATAACCGCCCGGGGGCAATCTCGCTCACCGCCATAATAAACACCAGGGTAGTAACCAGGCCGTCGTTTAGTCCAAAGACAATCTCGCGCAGCCAATCACCCCTATGAGGGTGTTGTTCATTGATCTGCTCCAAAGAAATCATCTCTCCTTTACCTGTCACATGCTCGCCCTGGGAGAGCCATCCTCATGTGACTCCACGGCATCTTAAATGTCAAGGCGTCGAAAAGAGGGGTGTTCAAGGTTAATCGTGGCGGGGACGAAATCGCCCTCGCGGTAGTCAAGAGGATGGTGTGATTCCTTCTGCCCCTCTCTTGCGAGAACGATTCACAGGGGACCCTTCCACCTGCATTTTACAACAAAGATGCTCAGCACGCAATCTCAATGACCGCTTTCGGCTTGCTCACCGAGCAAGGTCTTGCAAAATCAGCGAGCTTGTTTGAGCGGCATTTCAGCAAGTGAAGCGAAACACAACCGTCATGCGTGTAATAGATGTGATTCTAGCAAATTCTCGTCGCTGTAAGGCACATAATACATTTGGGCCTTGAGATCACAGGGTAAATAATACTGTGCGTTTTGTACGCACAGAATAAAAACTGACAGAGAGGACACAGCTTTATGGAAGCATTTTTACTCTTCATACTAGTGATTGGCCTGCTCATTATTGCGGGCGTTGTCATAAGTGTGCGTCTCTATTCTCAAGGTGCGCTGGGAGCACGTCGTTTCAGACGGATACGACGGTGGCGCTCTCTCAAACCAAGGTCCAGTGGCACGGTGATGGAAGAGACAGTTGAAGAGGTAATCGGCGAGGAAGAGCCTGTTGAAGAAGGGGTCTAGCGCGTGAGCTGGGCTTTGTGCAGTTTTGAGGAAAGTCATGGAAACATGTCTACATCGAAAGACATGGCGAAAACAACAGGAGAGCACGCAGAGCCGTTCTCACGATCTCTTGCACCAGCGAAGTCTCAACGGCTGTTGAGGTTTCACCTATCCTCGTGGAAGTGTGATGTCTGAAACCTTCCTCTCCGGTATGTTTCTTCCCGTAGGTGCTCAAAGAACGTTTCTGCGTGCCCTCCTGGAGCCATTTGAGATGGCTTGAGGCATGTGTAGAGAGCGATATGCTTCCAAAAGGTACAACCATGAAGAGACGCCCCCAGCTTATGCTGGGACTCGACGGTTGTAGTACGGGCGACGGTGATGCCAGAGGCGGTAGGTCAGCAGGTACCAGAGTGCCGCAAACAGGGTGCCCCCAATAAGCGCTTTGAAGAGTGGAATCCCGAAGAGGATGGGATCTCCAGGAATAATGAGGACCACCACATTGTTGACGATCCACATCCCCACCAGCGCGATAAAGATGGCACCAAAGATGCCGAACGGGAGCCGCCAGCCTACAATGAACTCTGCGACAAAACCGACAAATGCCGCAACGAGCAAGTACATGACCTGGCTCAGATAGATAGCCAGGTGCAAATTACCTACGTTGATCGTGATGAGCGGGATCTCACCTAGCATTGTGACCATAATATTCTCCTTATCTTGTATTTGTATGCCTTCTTCGGTCGAAAGGGCACACGGCTTCGATATACACAACTCTTCCTTATGACGAAATTTTTCCACCCGTCGCTCACGGCGAGGCGAGGAGGGTTTCAATCGTAGTCAGGAACTCATCCAGATCGAATGGTTTCTTGAAGGCGATCAGCTGGCGTTGTTGAATCTGCTGTTGAGGTACATGGCGATTCGCTGTGATCAAGATAGCGGGTATAGGTGCTAATTCTTTATTGACATGGAGGCGGTCATAGAGTTCGATGCCGTTCATACCCGGCAGCCCGTAGTCCAGAATAAAGAGGCAAGGTGTGAAGTGCCGCACAAGTTTCAATGCGGCATTGCTATCATTTGCCACGATCGCTCGATAGGGCGTCTCCTGCCCAATAGCCTCAATGAGGAACGAGCCAATGTTTGGATCATCCTCGACGAGGAGGATCGTGTTAGTTGTCGCCCGCGCTTCTCCCGCTAACAGTTCTGTATCTTGAGACATAGTCGTACTCTCTCACTCTTTCGGTGGACACCAAATTCGCTCTCTCTCTAACACGAGGGGGACACGCAAAACGTTTCAGAGGCGTACCACATACACCGGAAGGAAGCATGCCCCTGCGCTTTCAGAAAGGAACAGAGAAAACATAATGAGTGCAACATTTCCGTATCAAAAAAAGCGTCAACGGGTTCTGGGATTGGAGATGGCGTATGTGGACGAGGGCCAGGGTGATCCGATTGTCTTCCTGCATGGCAATCCCACCTTCTCCTACATCTGGCGCAATATTATTCCTCATGTCGAGGCGCTTGGCCGCTGCATTGCACCTGATCTCATCGGCATGGGCGATTCGCAGAAGCTGCCCGATAGCGGCCCCGGCTCCTATACCTTCGTCGAGAATCGCCGCTACCTGGATGCGCTGCTCGAAGCGCTTGGCGTACGTGAACGGGTCACCTTTGTGGTGCATGACTGGGGATCGGCCCTGGGCTTCGACTGGTCGTATCGCCACCCGGACGCAGTGAAAGGAATTGCCTATATGGAAGCGATTGTCAAGTCATACACCTGGAGCGAGTACCCGGAAGCAGGACGCAAGATCTTCCAGGCGTTACGGTCTCCAGCAGGGGAGCAGATGGTCCTGGAACAAAACTCCTTCATCGAGTTCAACCTCCCCAGTGGTGTTCTGCGTCCCTTGACGGAGGAAGAGATGAATAACTATCGCCGTCCGTTTGCCGCGCCGGGCGAAGCGCGTCGCCCCATACTCACCTGGCCCCGTCAGCTTCCGGTTGATGGAGAGCCAGCCGATGTGACCGAGATCGTCACGGCCTACGGAGAGTGGCTTTCCCGCAGTGACGTTCCCAAATTATACATTCAGGGCGATCCAGGCAGGTTACAACCGAGTCAGCATGAGTTCTGCCGCACCTGGCCCGCGCAAAGCGAAGTTATCGTGCGAGGGCTCCATAATCTCCAGGAGAAGGGAAAATGTAATGAAATGATTTACAGGTTGGGGCAGATGAGGTACTCACCAAAGCTCTCGCAAGTTGAAGCCTGTTCACGCTTGAAAATCAGAGCGTTTGTGCTATCATGGGAGGCGGGTGAGGCCGCCAACACAGCATGGACGGCGCGTTTGCCGAACCGCTGCGCGTCAACGAAAGCGGAGTGTGAAATGATCATCTTTGATGAGGACAGAGCATCCGACTCGCCTTGCCCTTTGGATGAGTCATACTATCTCCATCTGGCCTAATAGGCCAATAACAAGTTTTAGATTTCGGGCGGTAAAAACGAAGGAGAAATCGAAATGAGAAAACTCATTGTTACAGAATTTTATTCGTTGGACGGTTTGA